>JALHPN010000163.1 GCA_022842465.1 Polyangiaceae bacterium
GCCTCGGCCGCGCACGCGGGGCACGCCACCTTCGGCGTCGCGCCGGGGTCGAGCGCGGGGCCTGGCGTCGCGAAGGGGCCGGCCGACGTGGCGTACGAGGCGCCCAAGACGTGGACGAGCGCGCCGAACCCGAGCACGATGCGCAAGGCGACGTTCAAGATCCCGAAGGCCGCGGGGGACGCCGAGGACGCCGAGCTCGCGATCTCGACGGCCGGAGGGACGGTGCAGGCCAACGTCGATCGCTGGGCGGGGCAGTTCGGCGGCGCGACGCCGACGACGACGACGCGGCAGGTGCACGGCCTCGACGTGACGGTCGTCGAGATCAAGGGCACCTTCACCGGCGGCGGCCCCATGATGGGCGGCGGCAGCGCTCCCAAGGAGAAGCACATGCTCCTCGGCGCGATGGTGAACGGCGGCGACGCCCTCCACTTCTTCAAGCTCGTCGGGCCGGAGAAGACGGTCACCGCGGCGCGCGCCGACTTCGATCGGTTCGTCGGTACCTTCAAGGCGAAGTGAGCGCGCTCACGTCGACCGGATCGAGCGCGGACGCGGCCGATCGAGGGGCGCGGGACACTGGGGCTTCATGGTGCAGGCCGCGCACTCTCTGCCTCGCCATATCCGATCGAAGCGCTCCTGGGCGACGTCGAGCATGCCCGGGTCGTCGGTGAGGACGCCCATCTCGAAGTTCCGCCGTCCGTCTCCCTTCGCGCCGAGGCCGGCGCCGGTGAGGTTCGCGCTCCCCAGGTAGAGGTGTCGTCCGTCGACCGCGACGAGCTTCAGGTGGACGCGCGGGCAGCGGCGCATCTGGACGGCCTTGCCGCGCGCGCCGAGCTTCGCGAGCTCGCGCGCGAGCGGCCCGGACGGAGGCGACGCGTGTAGAACGCAGACGTCGACGCCCCCCGCCGCGAGCGAGGCGAGCCGCTCGAAGAACGAGACGAAGCGGCCGCGGGCCCGCGCGCGGGTGCCTACCTCGGCCTCCACGAGCATCGTCTTCAGGTTCGCGGTCGCGATCCAGACGCTGACCTTCGCGCCGGCGACGACCTTCGCGACGAGCTCGTCGTAGTGCGCCCGCCCGTCGAGGATCTTCGCCCGGACGCGCGGGCCGTGCTCCGGACCGCGGCGCGCGTCGATGGTCGCCGCTGCCGCAGCCCAAGTGCCGGAAACACTTCGCGTTCGGCCCATGTAAGCGAATGTACCGGTTTGTGGTTGCTCCGTCGCCTAAACGCGGTAAGTCCCGCCGCGTCCCTCCCCACGGCCCTCTCGAAGGAGTCTCTTCCCCATGAAGCTCACCGCTCTCTCCGTCCTCGCGCTCTCGATGCTCTCGCTCACGTCGCTCGGCGCCTTCACTGGCTGCGCTGCGGACGCGACGCCGGGCGGGGACGAAGATCCGCCGACCGAGGCGCTCTCCGACGAGCTCTCGAGCGCGGGCCGTCCACTCGTCGACGACTACGTCTGGACCGCCGGCGAGAGCGCCTTCACCGACTTCGAGACGCTGACGCTGAAGGCCAACGGCACGTACGCCGCGAAGGTCGAGTCGGGGCTCGTGAACCCGGCCGTCCGCTGCGTCCGCTTCCCGTGCACGTTGCCGGAGACCGGCAAGTGGAACGCCTTCAGGGTCGCCGGCAAGATTCGCGTGCTCGTGCGTCCCTCGGGCGGGAGGCCGTGGCGCTACTACACCGCGGTTCGCGCGCCGGGGAGCCTCGAGCTCAGGCGGCTCGGAGACACGACGATCCTCACGTCGAAGTCGGCCCTCCCGACGTGCGCGGCGACCCTCTGCATGGTCGGCACGGAGTGCATCGAGGGGCCGACGGGCGCCCAGTGCGTCCCGGTCGCTCCGCCGAGCTGCGCGGCCATGCTCTGCGGCCCCGGCACCGTCTGCGTCGAGGGCCCGAACGGCGGAGAGTGCAAGAGCTCGACGACCCCCGTGGCGGCGTGCCGGAAGACCGGCTGCAGCAGCCAGATCTGCGCCGACCAGGACATGTTCTCGACGTGCGAGTTCCGTCCCGAGTACGCCTGCTACCAGGCGGCGACGTGCGAACGTCAGCCGAACGGCGCCTGCGGCTTCACGCAGACGCCGGCGCTCACCGCGTGCCTCGCGTCGAAGTGACGAGCTTCGCGTACACGGTCAGGACCACCCTCCCGCGCGGCGACGTCTTCGCCGCGTGGGTCGCGTGGCTGTCGGACGAGCACGTCGCGCACGTCTGCGCGGCCGGCGCCGAGGACGCGGTGATCGTCGTCCTCGACGAGCCGGACGCGCCTCGCGCCACCGAGACCGTGGAGTGCCGCTACACGTTCGCGTCACGCGAGGCGTTCGCGACGTACGAGCGCCTCCACGCCCCTCGCCTGCGCGAAGGCGGACTCGCGTTCCTCGCTCGGCTCGGCGTCGCGCCGGGAGAGGGCGCGACGTTCGCGCGCACGACGGGCGTCGTGCGCGCGTGTCGCCGCTGAGGGCTCACTTCGGGCAGCGAATCGGGAAGCCCTCGAGGAACTGGTCGACGCCATAGGTCGACGCGAACTTTCCGCCGCCTGCGTGCGGCTGCCCGACCGAGGCCGGCACCGCGAGGCAGTAGGCGCCCGACTTCGCGCGCACGACGACCCGGGCATTCTTGTAGCGGCGGAGGACGATGCCGAAGTCGTTCTGTACGGGCTTCCACTCTGCGTCCTGCATGCGGACAGAGACGATCTGCATCGACGGCTGCCACTGCTGGTAGCTCTCCTTGATCGCTCGCTCGGCGCCTGCGTCGTGCGCGTCGGCGAGCTTCACGTCGCTGGAGGCCGCGAGGTCGGCGAGCGTCTTCTCGCGCTCGCTCGCCACCGTGTCGATCCGGCCGAGGATGGCCTCGGGGATCGGCTGGTCGATCTCGTCGTAGTACTTCTTCACGAACGAGCTCACGTAGGCCCGGTCCTGATCCTTGTCGCGCCCCTTCACCACGTCGGTGACGCTCGCCTTCTTCGTCTCGCGGATGGCGGCGACGCCCTTCGCGAGCTCGTCGACGCGACGTGCCGTCTCCTTGTCGGCGAAGGACTTCGCGGCGCCGAGGAGGATCGCCTCGCGCTTCGCGAGGAGGGGACACACATCGGCCGCCCGGAGCTCCTCGCCGGTGCGCTCGCCGTCGTAGGCCTTCGCTGCGCAGTGCCCGGCGATCTCCGCGAGGAGCGTGCTCTTCCGGAGGCGGAGCGCACGCTCGGCGTGTTGATCGAACGAGTTCGAGGCGGACTGGTCCTTCGACCAGGCGACGAGCGACGCGAGCTCGCTCTCGCCGGCGCGGACGGCGCGTCGCCAGGAGGCGGTCGCGTCGCCGCCGGCGCCGACTCCAGGCGAGCCGCTCGCGTTCGTGACCTGGACCGGGCTCCCGCTCGGGGTCTCGACCTTCACGAGGCCGCATGCGGTCGACGCGAGCGCGAGACCGACGACGAGGAGGCGCGCGTTCACTTCGCACCTCCGGCGGGGGCGAGCGTGTCGCAGACGGCGAAGATCTTCTCCGCGTCCTCGGGCGTCTTCAGGCCAGAGAGGCCCGCGCTCTGGCAGAGGTAGGGCTTCCCGGAGACCTCCTTCCACGCGTAGGCGAGGTAGCCCGTCGTGCCGTCCACGGCGAACTCGGAGACGACGCGCGTGGGCTCGTCCTTCACGAACCTCTTGAAGGGGAACACGACCGTGTCGCCCTTCAGTCCCTTCTTCACTTCGGCGAACGTCTTGTCCGCGGGCTCCGAGACGTTCACGCCGGCGGAGATGGCGTCGTAGGAGACGCCGACGGACTTGTGGTCGCCCATCGACTTGTCCATCGTGAGACCCGCCTCGCCCGCCGGGAGGACGAGCTGGAGCGGAAGCGGCGCGAGGGAGACGGTCTTCCGCGCGTCCTTGGGCGCGGGCTTCGCCGCGGCGGGCGTCGGCTCCTCGGTCTTCGCGCCGGTGGTGGTGCTGGTTCCGGACGGGGCGCCGCCGTCCTTGCAGCCGGCGACGGCGCATGTGACGAGGGCGAGGACGAGCGCGAGAGACGACGAACGAACGTGCTTCATGGTGAGGCTCCTTGCGGCGCCGCCAGGAGCATCCGGAGTGCCAAGCAGGGCTCGGACACCCCGAGCGCGTGATCTCGGCGTCTTGCCCGCGTCACGGCAGGGCGTCGGAGCGGCGGATCGGGTCGGTCGAGACCCGCTCCCGCTCGCGATGCGGGTCCTCGAGGACCCGGCATCGCGGGACGGTCACCTCGTCGCCGACTTCGTCCCGGGCGCGCTCCGTGGCGCGAACAGCCAGAGCGCTATGCCCCCCGTGAGGAGGGCGGTGCCGAGGACGAAGGCGCCCGTGGCGACGTCGGCGTACGCACCGGCGTCGTGGAGGCGGGCTCGTCCGAGCTCCGTGCATCCCGCGCTCGTGCACGCGGAGGCCGCGCCGGCCTTCGTGTCCGCGGCGAGGAGCGCAAAGGCCGCGGAGGCGCCGAGGGCGGCGAGGCCCGTGCCGCCGAGGAGGATCCCCGTCGTGCGGTGGGGCGACGAGGAGGCGCGCTCCGGCGCAGGCCGGGTGAGGCCGAGATCGAGGTGAGGGGCGGGGGCGGCTCGCGCGGGCGATGCGCGGGGGCTCGCGGGGAGATCGACGACCGCGTCGGCGCAGCCTCCGTCGGCCGAGGCCGCGACGGTGATCTCGACGCGCCGAGGTGCGCTCCCGGCGGTCGTGGCGACCACGACGTGGACGCCGGGATCCACGGGGATGCGGAGGCCGAGCGCCGACGGGGAGAGCACCTCGCCGTCGCGCGTGACGAGCGCGTCGTCGGAGGGGCTCGAAGGGCTCGGACGGACGACGAGATGGCAGAGCGTGGGCTCGAGGGCGCGGACCCGATCACGGGCGATGGCTTCGCGCTCGCGCTGGCCCGTGTGGAGCGCCATCGCGGCGGCTTCACGGAAACGGAGCCACGCGCTCGCGTTCCTGCCGCTGCGCTCGAGGCACTCGCCGAGGTTGAGGAGCGTGCCGACGGCAGGATCGAGGCGGAGGCTGGCTTCGAGGGCGGGGCACGCCTCGGCGTAGCGACCTTGCTTCATGAGGGCGCGGGCGGAGGCGAAGGAGGCCTCGGCGGCGGCAGCGTCGGGGGCGGCGGCGCGGGAGAGGGAGGGGGAGAGGGAGAGCGACAGGAGGGCGGCCGCGGCGAGGAGGGGGAGAGGGCGCGTCATCGGCGGTCCTCGAACCAGACGGAGGCGGGGGGAGGCGGGGAGGGGGCGCGGGGAGAGGGAGCGGGGGGAGGAGAGACGCGGAGCGGGCGCGGGTGCGGGTGCGGGGCGGCGACCGTGGGCGGGGCTGCGGTCGCGATCGCGATCGCGGCGGCGGTCGCAGTCGCGGCGGTTGCGGTTGCGGTTGCGGCTGTGGTCGCGGTGGCGTTCGGCGTCGGGGGCGTGCTCGGGGCGGCGCGGGAGAGAGGAAGGAGGGGGAGGCCGAGGAGAGGGAGGAGGGCGAGGGCGGCGAGGAGGGGGAGGCGGCGGCGCGGGGGCAGGGGAGGGGTGGTGGCGGGCGCCACGTCGACGGTGGCCCGCGGACGTGTGGGGAGCGCGAAATCGGCGGCGGCGCGGACGGTGTCGGCGAAGGAGGCGACGGTGGCGGGGCGCGTCTCGGGACGCGTGGAGAGGGCGCGGGCGATCACGTCGGAGAGGACGCGCGGGACGTCGGCGCGCGCGTGCGCGAGCGGGCGGGGATCGAGGCGATCGGACGCGCTGGCGTCGTCGGGCCAGGGCAGCGTCGCCGCGAGCATCACGTAGAGGGTGACGGCGAGCTCGTAGACGTCCGTCGCGACGGACGCCTCCGCGCCGAAGAAGCGCTCCGGGGCCATGTACGCCGGCGTGCCGCGCACCCGTCCCTCCAGCGTCGTCGTCGTCCTCGCTTCGTCGCTCGCGCGGGCGATCCCGAAATCGAGGAGCACCGCGCGCGGGCGGGGGGAGGGGACGAGCATCACGTTCTCCGGCTTCACGTCACGATGGACGAGGCCGGCCGCGTGGAGGCACGCGAGCCCCGCCGCGAGATCCTCGAGCAGCGCGCATGCCTCCGCGACGCCGAGCCCGCCGCGCACGACGCGGGCGGCGAGGGTCTCGCCGTCGAGCCGCGGCATCACGAGGTACGCGCGCCCGTCCGGCAGGACCCCGCTCGCCTCGATCGGGACGAGCGCGGGGTGTGAGACGCGCCCCGCGCGCTCGGCCTCGACGAGGAAGCGAGCGCGCTCCTTCGTCGACACGTCGGTCGCGCTCTGGACCTTCAGCGCCCGGACGAGGCCCCCCTCGTCCTCGACCTCGAAGACGATGCTCGTGCCGCCTTCGCCGAGCACGCCGCGCACGCGGAAGGGGCCGAGGTCAGTCGCCCGTGCCATCGTCCCGCCGCAAGCCCGCGCGCTCGAGGACGCGGTAGAGGTACTTCCGCTCGAGGCCGGCGATCCGCGCCGCCTCCGACACGTTCCCGCCCGCGCGGGCCAGGAGGTCCTCGCAGTATTCGCGGTCGAACCGCGCCACGAGCTCGTCCTTCGCCTCGTGGTACGGGCGATCGGCGCGCGCGCGCGTCGGGGGCGCGCCTCCGAGCTCCGGATCGGTACGGAGCACGAACGGCATCTCGGCGAACGTCGCGCCCGGAGCCGCGAGCGCGACCGCCCGCGCGACGACGTTGCGGAGCTCTCGCACGTTGCCCGGCCAGTGGTAGGCGAGGAGTCGCTCGAGCACCTTCCCGGGCGTCACCTCGGTCGGGAGGCCGCGCGCAGCGAGCATGCTCCCAACCATGCCCGGCACGTCGTCGAGCCGATGACGGAGCGGCGGGAGGTGCACGTCGACGACGCTGAGGCGGTAGTAGAGGTCGGCGCGGAAGGTGCCTCGTGCCACTTCGCTGGGCAGATCGCGATGGGTCGCCGCGACGAAGCGCACGTCGAAGCGCTCGGGCTTCCGCCCGCCGAGAGGCGTCACCTCGCTCATCTCGAGCATGCGAAGGAGCTTGGGCTGGAGAGCGAGCGGAAAATCGCCGATCTCGTCGAGGAAGAGCGTGCCCCCGTCCGCGAGGGCGAAGGCGCCCGGCTGATCTCCGTGCGCGCCCGTGAAGGCGCCTCGCTTGTGACCGAAGAGCGCGCTCTCGACGAGCGCCTCGCTCGCAGCGCCGCAGTCGAAGACCACGAAGGGGCCCGCGCGCCGGCTGCTCGCCTCGTGCACCGCGCGCGCTGCGAGCTCCTTCCCCGTCCCGCTCTCGCCGAGGAGGAGCACGGGCGCGTCCGAGGTGCTCGCGCGCTCGAGGAGCGCGAACACGCGCCGCATGGCGTCGCTCGTGCCGAGCATCGCGCCGAACGAGGTGGCTTTGCTCGGCGGTAGCTCGATGATCTCCTCGGCAGGGAGGATCTCGACGAGCGAGTGCCCGAGACGGAGGACGGCGCCGGGTGGCACGGTGGCGCTGGCGACGCGCGCATCGTCGAGCCACGTTCCGTTGCGGGAGCCGAGGTCGGTGACGGCGTAGCCTGCGGGCGTCTCGGCGATCTTCACGTGCTTACCCGACACGGCTGGGTCCGCCACCACGACGTCGCACGTCGGATCTGCGCCGACGATCACGCCGACGCGAGGGAGCGCGACGGTCGTCGAGACGGCGTCGTCCGTGCCGGGTCTCGACGTGATACGCAGCCGCGCGGGCTTCCTTCCCTGCGCGCGAGAGATCTCGTTGGTGACCCGGAGGACGTGCATCTTCGAGCGTCGCTCTACCACGTGATTCGCGCGATGCACGCTGGCGCAGCGCGCGCGAGAAGCTAGGCTGCGCGCGGCCGTGGACGTCCTCGCTTTCGCTCGCTCCCGCTCGGCTCGCACCTCCGTCACGACGGCGCTGATCGCGCTCGCCTCGGCCCAGGCGGGGTGCCGGGCCATCCTCGGAATCGACGAGGACGTCCCGCTCCTCGCCGCCGATCGAGACGGCCCGAGCGCCTCGCCCGACGTGCCCCTCGAGCGCGGTGGAGACGGCGAGACGCGCGCGTCCGGGCCCGGTGACGCCTGGCGTCCGCCGGCCGCGGAGCCCGGTCCCGTCGTGCCCGCCGATCGTCGCTACGCGCTGTGGCCGCTCGCGCCGTCCTCTCCCCCTCTCACGCAGTACGACCTCACGGACGACGTGGTGACGGATCGCATGACGGGCCTCTCCTGGACGAGGAAGGACGTGCTGCCGGCGACCTTCACCTACGCTGCGGCGGAGGCGCATTGCGCAGGACTCTCGCTGGGCGGCTTCGGCGACTGGCGGATCCCGACGCGGATCGAGCAGCTCTCCACCTTCGACTTCACGATCCCTTTCCGGCTCGTGAGCACCGAGGTCTTCGCGTTCGACGTCGAGAACCTCGTCATGTGGTGGACGAGCTCGGAGCGTGTTTCCCCGACCGCCACCTGGAGCCGCTACACCGTGGACCCGTTCAGCGGCAACGTGAGTGTCGTCCTGTCACCGGGCTCCCAGCAGCGCGCGCGCTGCGTGCGAGGCGGGCCGACCGAGATGGCGGCGGAGCACTGGGCGCTCGGGCCAGGCGGCGAGACCGTGATCGACCGCGCGACGAAGCTCGAGTGGCAGCGCACGCCGTCTCCGGCGCGGACGTCCCACCTCCAGGCGAAAGCGATCTGTGAGTCCCTCGAGCTCGCGGGGCACGACGACTACACGCTCCCGACGGCGCGCGAGCTCGCGTCTCTCGTCGACGAGGCGCGCTCCGCTGCGCCGCGCGTCGATGCGCTGTTCGCCATGAGCAGCCACACGCGATTCTGGTCGGCGACCGTGCGCGCCAACCCCGCCACGGCGGCCTGGTCCGTCGACTTCGACTCCGCCAGCCTCGTCAACGACGAGCTCGAATCCGGGCGCCTCGCGGTGCGCTGCGTCCGACGCCTCCCTTGAGCGACGGTCAGGCCGCGGCGGCGGAGCGCTCGAGCCAGGCGTCGAGGATGGCGAGGCATCCTTCGAGCGAGTCCTCGAGGTTCAGCTTCTGGCGGAGCATCGCCGCGCCGTGGAGGCCCGAGAGGTAGCCGCTCAGGTGACGACGCGTGCAGCGCACGCCGTAGGGCTCGCCACGCTCCTCGACGTTGGCGCGGAGGTGGCGCTTGCAGAGCGCGATCCGCTCCTCCGCCGTGGGGGGAGCGACGGAGGAGCCGCCGCGGAGGAGCCCGTAGGCCTCGCGGAAGATCCACGGGTGCTCGATCGCCCGGCGGCCGACCATGACGCCGGCGCAGCCGGTCTCGTCGATCGCGCGCTTCGCGTCGGCCGCGCTCTTGACGTCGCCGTTGACGATGACGGGGATCGACACGACCTCGCGCGCCTTCTGGGCCCAGGACCAGTCCGCCGCTCCGGAGTGACCCATCTGCGCCGTCCGGCAGTGGATCGTGATCGCGGCGACGCCCGCGTCCTCGAGGCGCCGCGCGAGATCGACGATCGGCATGTCGCT
Organism: Polyangiaceae bacterium; assembly: GCA_022842465.1. GTDB lineage: Bacteria > Myxococcota_A > Polyangia > Polyangiales > Polyangiaceae > Labilithrix. Next base: position 9,399 of record JALHPN010000163.1, read on the forward strand.
CTCGGGGCCGTAGCCGATGCGCGTCTTGACCGTGACGGGCAGGGAGACGTTCGAGACGACCATCTTCGCCATCGAGACCATCGCGTCCGGGTTGCGGAGCCAGCCCGCGCCCGCGCCCCGACCGGCGATCTTCGGGACCCAGCACCCGCAGTTGATGTCCAGGAAGAACGGCTCGGCCTCCGCCGCGAAGCGCGCGGCCTCGGCGAGACGCTCCGGGTCGGACCCGTAAATCTGGATCGCCGTGAGCTGGTCGTCGTCGGCGAGGCGGATCTTGCGACGGGCGTTCTTGCACCCGCGGAGGAGCCCCTCCACGTTGACGAACTCGGTCATCCCGATGTCCCCGCCGAGCTCACGGCAGAGCCTCCGGAAGACGACGTCCGTGACGTCCTCCATCGGCGCCAGGATCACCGGCGTCTGGGCGTAGAGCTCCTTCAGCTTCTGGAAGTTCGGGTGCACGGCGGGCGGCACGGTCTAGCGCAGATCCTGCCCCCGTGCACGCTCCTCGAAGCGCCCCTACTGGAGCAGCGCGACGATCGGGCCACGCACGTCGCTGCGCGACGACGCGAGCTTCTCGAGGGCGGGTCGCGCCCGCGCGGGATCGAGCGCGAGGAGCGACTTCGCCATCGCGACGAGGAGCTCCGCCGGCTCGCGCGGCCCGAACGACAGGAACGACGAGACGATCCCACAGGCCGCTGACAGGCGCTGGTGCAGGAGGTCCGTGGCGACCTTCGCGTGATCCGCGGGCGCGAACGCGAGGGCGCGCGCCGCCTCCACGCGCACCTCTTCGGTCGACGAGGACGTCACGAGGCGAATCGTACGCTCGACGGTCCACGCGTCGAGGAGCTCGAGAGCGGCGAGCGCGCGCAGCGCCGCGACCTTCAGCATGGTGGGCTCGGCGTCGAGCCCGCCGAGGAGGAGCGGATGTGCGCGGGGACCCCAGAGCGCCGCGAGGGCGCGGATCGCCCGAGCTCCCACGCGCGGCTTGTCCACGCGAACGAAGCGCGAGACGACGTCGCCCGCCGGCTCGGAGCGCACATCTGTGATGGCCTCGAGGAGGTCCTCGACGAGCGCCTCGTCACTCCGGGCCGCGAGTCCTTGGAGCGGCTCGAGCGCCGCCGTGATGGCCGGCAGAGCGGCCCTGCCCATAGCACGGAGGGCGCTCACGACGCGCGCGCGGAGCTCGAGGCCGGCGCTCGACACGCGACGTCGCTCGACGATCTCCGAAGCCACGACGGTGCCCGCGGCGACGAGCAGCGGGACGATGGGCTCGAGCGGTCGGGTCACGTCGAGCGCGCACGATGCGAGGACCGTCGTGACGACGGGCTCACGAAGACGGAGGCGCGCGCGCTCGAGGTGCTCGCGCTCGTGGGCGCGCGTCATCGGATCCGCCGTCCGGGTGTCGATCGCTTCCAGCGCGGTCGCGGCGGCCGCGACGTCACCGGCCATCGCGGCGGCCTCGAGCGCGTCGCCGTACGCCACGAGCTCCGGGCTCGCCGGCGCGTGCGGTCCCGTCGTCACGCCGCTCCGCCCCGACAGCACCGCGCGCATCTGGACGCTGATCGGGCCGGGGGTCGGCGAGACCGCCCGAAGGGCCATGCGCACCGCGCGCGCGTCGGCGAAGCGGCGTCCAGGATCCTTCTCGAGACACATCGCGACGAGCGTCTCGAGCGCCGGGGAGACGTCCGGGACGAGCTCTCCCATCCGCGGGGGCGCCTGCTCCGCCTGCATCCTGAGCACGACCATCGGGTCCTCGTGCTCGAAGGGGAGCCGCCCGGTCGCGAGCTCGAAGATCACGCAGCCGAGCCCGTAGACGTCCGTGCGCGCGTCGACCGGCTCGTTCCGGATCTGCTCGGGCGCCATGTACGCGGGCGTCCCGACGACGACCCGCGCGTCCTCACGGACGTGCATGCCCGTCGCATCGGCTGGGGGCGTCCAGTGCGCGATGCCGAAGTCGCAGACCTTCACCACCTCGCGATCGAGGCCGTCATCGTCCGGGCGCGACGTGACGACGACGTTCTCGGGCTTGATGTCCCTGTGGACGATCCCCGCGTCGTGCGCGGCCGAGAGTCCCGCGCAGGCCTGGGACATGAGGTCCGTGATCCTCTCGGTCGGCATCGGCCCCTCCGCGACGAGGAGCTCGTAGAGGTTCTTCCCGAGCAAGAGCTCCATGACGATGTAGAGGAGGCCGTCAGGGTCCTGCCCGTAGTCGTGGACGCGGAGGAGGTTCCGGTGGTCGAGGCGGCTGATGGCGAGCGCTTCGGCGTGGAAGCGGCGTGCGTAGTCCTCGGACTGCTGGAGGTGGCCGTGCATCAGCTTCACCGCCACGGGCCGCCGGAGCGCCGTGTGCGTCGCGCGGTAGACCTCGCCGTTCGCGCCGCTCCCGAGGAGATCCTCGAGCACGAAGCGGCCCTCGCCCAGCGCGCGGCCGGTGAGGCCTCCGTTCGTCTTCGGGGGCGGGAGCTGGCTCTTCCGCTCGAGCGCGGCTCGGTGATCGGCGGTCAGCGGAGGCGGCATGCTGGTGACGCGCCCGCGCGGCTCGTCCTCGTCGAGGAGCGCCGCGAAGGGGTTCGCCGCCGGGGGCGGTTTTCCGCCGTCCGCGCCCGCGCCGAACAGCTCGCCCTGGAGCGTCGCGGCCTGGGCGTCGTCGAGCGGGCTGAGGCGCAACGGGAACCCCTCCGCCGTGGGCGCGCCCATCGGCTCCGCCAGCACGACGAGCGGGTCGGGCACACCCTCCACGTAGATCTCCAGCACGTGGGTCGTGGCGTCGGCGGGCGCCGACTCGAGCGGCAGGTGCGCCACCTCCTTCGCGACCGCGACCCACGCGAGCCAGCCGCGATCACGGCGGTCCGCGCGGCGCGTGGTGAGGACCGGGAGAAGGAGACTCATGGACGAAACGGCCGAGCGCCGCGCGCGCGCGGTCCAGCCCCGAGTCGGATGAGAGCATCCGCGCCGCACCCGGCCAAGACACTCCGCATGGACAGTCGAGCGACCAGCACCCGCGCGCGTGCGTCGACCTCGGAGCGGGCGTCGCCTCGGGAGCGAGGCGCGCTCTGGACCCGCGCGGAGGCCCAGGGTACCCCTCGTCGTATGACGCGCGTGGGCCGATGGCTGGTGGTCGTGCTGGTCGCCGCGTCGGCGTGCGGAGGTGCCGTCGACACGCTGTGGGGCGATCCGGCGGCGGATGCGGGGTCTCGCGCGGCCGACGGAGGGAACCTCGAAGGCGTCGCCGACGCGACGCTCTCGGAGCGCCCAGAGCTCGACGGCGAGGCGACTCTCCTCGACGCTCGCGCCGACGCCGCTGTCGCCGATGACGCCGCCGACGCCCGACCGCTCGAGCCGTGTCCCGAGGGAGCGGGATCGCTCGACGAGACGTTCGGAGATGGAGGCGTCGCGCCGATCCGCTGGGGACCTCGGCTCATGGTCGCGCACGCCGTCGCGGTGCAGCCGGACGGAAGAGTCGTCGTGGTAGGCGTCGACACGGTCGTCTCGCGGCTGGTCGTCACACGGCTGCTCGTGGACGGGGGGCTCGATCCGACGTTCGGCGTCCACGAGCTCGTGACGCCCGGCTTCGTCGACCGCGTGTACCCCAGGTACTCGGCGCGCGACGTTCGCATCGCGCCTGGCGGCGACATCATCACGACGGGCCACCTGTACACCAGCGGCCGCGACGTCGCCGTCCTGCGCCTCGGCGCGGACGCGGGCCGCGCCGCGTTCGGTGACTCGGGTGTCCCGGGCCTCGCGGCGACGAGCTTCGACGAGCCGGACGCATCTGCCGACGCTTGGGGCACGAGCGCGGCGCTCCTGCCCGACGGGCGGATCGTCGTCACGGGATACCGTGAGCCGGCCGGCCCGGGGTACGGAGAGCCCGCGAGCAATACGGCGCTACCTCGCAAGCTCGTGCTGCTGCGGCACACGCCGGACGGCGCGCTCGATACGTCGTTCCGAGACGCGGGGCGCTCCGTCCTCGACCTCGACGGGCCCGGCGAGGTGCCTGGCGGGATCGTCGTGTCGGCGGATGGTCGGATCGTGGTCGCGGTGCGGAAGGGAAACGGACGCGTCGTCGTCCTCGGATTCGATACGGCGGGCTCCCTCGACGCCGCCTTCGGCGTGGGAGGCGTGCGCGAGCTCAGCATGCTCCGAGGCTCACGGGATGTCCCGACCGTGAGCCTCTCGATGGATCCGGCCGGGAGACTCGTCGTCGCGGCTCGGACGGACGACGGGGCCTCGGCGCTCGTGCGTCTCACGTCGACGGGCGACATCGACCCGAGCTTCGGCGACGCGGGCGTCGCCGCCGTCGCCTTCGAGGACACGAAAGCGAACGCACCGACCGTGCTCGGGATCGACACGCAGGGACGGAGCGTCGTCGCCACGACGGGACGCCTCGTGCGCGTCCTGCCATCGGGCGCGCTCGACGTCGCCTTCGGTGACGCCGGGCGCGCGTCCTCGCCGGCCGTGACGGGCCTCGCCATCGACGGGTGTCGCCTCTACACGGCGGCGGGAGCCCTCGGCGTCGTCAGGCACCGGCTCTGACGGTCGACCCGAGGCCTCAGAAGAAGACGGGGTTCGACACCGCGAACACCTTCTTCCCCGGGTGCACGGGCGCGAGATCGCCGTCGCCCTTCGCGTGGAAGACGACCCAGTGCCTCGGCTTGCTCGACGCCGCCGCGACCTGCACGGTGGCCTCGTACCGCTTCCCGAGCTCCCCCGGCGCGGGCGCGATCGGGGCGAGGTCGAGCGTCTGCGTCGACACACCGTCGACGAACACTTCGAGCTTGCTGGCGGAGATCCAGCTCGCGCTCCGCACGGTCACCGTGAAGGCTCCCGCCTGGCTCGTGCCGCCCGGTCCCGCTCCGTCCGGGCCCCTCACCGTCAGCGCGAGGCCGCCGCTGACGTACGAGGTCCCCGCCTTGATCGCGTCGCGGACGATCTCGTTCGTGAGCGCGCGCGGATCGCTCCCGACCGGGAAGCACGTGCGCGGGTAGCCGGCGTGCGTCGTCCGCTGATCGTGGCTGTCCGAGTTGCCGATCGCCCAGTAGGTCTTGCCCGCGTTCAGGAGCGAGAACCAGTCCTCCACCGACTGCGTCCGGTTCGCCTCGAGGTCGCTGTCGTTGAACACCTCGACGGCCGTGAAGTCCTCGCTCCAGAGGTCCGCGTTCGTGCCGCGCCCCGTCGCCCGATCGAGCTGCGCTTCGCTGAAGTACGCCCCGAACCCGCCGCCGCTCGGGTGGTTCACGATGAGCGCCGGGCTCTCCGGGAGCGCCTTCACGGCGGCGAAGACCTCGGCCGGCTTCTTCCCGACCCAGCCGATCGCCCCGTTGTTCACCTGATCGGGCTTCGGCAGGAGCGGCACCACGCCGAAGTGGCCCCACGTGAACGTGGTGAGCTCCTCGGAGGGCATGCCGAACGCCCATCGCGTGAGGCCGAGCCGCTCGATGACGGGCCGGAAGTCGATCACGTACTCGTGCTCGCTCGAGACCGGGATGTCGAGCCCGTCGGCGATCGCCGCCTTCACTTTCGACTCGACTGGGTCCTGCGAGTCGGCGGAGAAGTTCGAGTGGATGTGGAAGTCCGCGCAGAGCGTCCCGTCTGCGGGCACGGAGCGCGCGAGCGTCGCGGTCACCGCCACGGTCTTCCCTGCCTCGGCGACGACGTTCTGATCGACGAGGTCGTAGGCGTAGCCGCGCGAGACGACGACGCGATAGGCGCCGGGCGGCACCGGGAGCGTCGCCCGCCCGGTGACCGCGAGCTCCTGCCAGACGCGGTCCGCGCGCTCCGTCCGGACGCCCCAGGCCTCGGGGGGCGGGGCGAGCGGCGAGGTCGAGATGATCTGCACGCGGACGGGCAGCGCCTCGTTCGAGGTGGCGTCCGTGGCGACGACGTCGATCGTCGCGCGCGCGGGGAGGACGAGATCGAGCGATCCGGCGCCCGCGGCCGCCGTCGTCGCGGGGGGGACCGCCCAGCCCTGCAGGGTCGGCGTCAGCGAGACGTCCTCGGCCGGGACGTGCAGCGCGTACGCGCCTGCGGCGTCGGTCGTGGCCTGCGTCAGCACGCGGCCGTCCGCGGCCGTCGCGTGCACCACCGCGCCGGCCAGCCCCGCGCCCCCCGCCTCTCTCACCGTCCCGCGGACCTCGCGCCAGGGCGCCTCGCCGCCGGCGCGGCGCTTGGCCTCGAGCAGCCCGTCGAGCCCGGGGCCGCCCGTGACGAGCTCCACGTAGTCGAGGGTCTTCGTCCCGCACGCGTCGAGCGTGAAGCCCTTCGTGCTGAAGAGCTGGAAGCCCGAGACCGTGAGCTCTGCGCGCATCGGCTCGCCGAGCGTTCGCATCGCGAAGCCGGCGCGATCGGTCGCCCACGCGACGAAGGACGTCTGCCCCCTCGGATCGCCGAAGCCGGTCTCCGGCGTGTAGCCGGGCGCGCGGTAGCTCTGGAAGAAGCCGAGGTACTGGCGGAGCGAGAAGTCGATCGGATCGATCCGCGTGTTCGCGATCGAGAGGCGGAGGACCACGCGCTCCGCGCCCGGCTCGAGGACGTAGTCGAGCGCGACGGGGAGATCGTACGGCTCGGGCCCGAGGATGCGGAAGGTCTCGAGGAACGGGATCGTCCGCAGCACGCCGTTCGCGCGGACGATGGCGGCCTTCCCGTCGGTCCCGTCGGCGAGCACCGTCACCTTCTCGGGCGCGATCGTCTGGATGCCGAACGTGAGCGCCGTCTCGCCGTACTCGCCGATGCCGCGCGGACGGCCGTCGTCACCGACGGGCTCGACGCGGAGGATCTCGCCGCCGAACGGGAAGTACCCGTCGCTCTCGCCCTCGGCCTCGATGTAGAGCGCGATCTTGTCGTTCGCGAGCGCGAAGTCGCCGGGGCGGACCTTGTGCCGCGCGTCCTCGGGCTGGACGATCTGATCGGGGCGCGTGATGCGCCCGGCGCGCGCCTGCCCCGCCGCCTTCGCCCCGAAGGGGTCGGCGCTGCCGTCGCCGCCGACCGGGAAACGGAACGACGCGGGGACGTCCGCGCACGCGGAGCCGGGGGGGCTCGGGTCGTCGGACCCGGACGAGGAGCATGCGAAGACGGAGGCGGCGGCCGCGGCGCAGGCGGCTGCCCCCATCGTGACGAAGCGGAAGCGCATGCGTGGAGTCTAGGTGACGACCGCGCCTAGCGCGAACCGCGAGCGAGCGCGCGATCGAGGTCCTCTCTCAGATCGGCCTCGGACTCGAGCCCGATCGAGAGGCGGAGCAGGTTCGGCGGGGCGAGCGATCCCGCGCCCTCCACCGTCGCGCGGTGCTCGACGAGGCTCTCGACCCCGCCGAGCGAGGTCGCGCGGACGAACACCTCGAGCTTCGACGCGACGCGCAGCGCTTCGGTGGCGTCGCCCTCGACGAGCACGGACAGCATCGCGCCGTAGCCGTCCTTCATCTGGCGTGCGGCGACCGCATGGCCAGGATGCGAGGCGAGGCCCGGGTAGAGCACACGCGCGACGCCGGCCCGTCCCTCGAGCCAGTGCGCGAGCGTGGCCGCCGTCCGGCTCGCGCGCTCCATCCGGACGAAGAGGGTCCGCATCCCGCGATGGAGGAGCCATGCCTCGAAGGGCCCCGGCACCGCGCCTGCGAGGTGACGCGCCCGTCGGATCGCAGCCCAGCGCTCGTCCTCGCGCGCCGTGACGAGGGCACCCGCCAGCACGTCGCTGTGTCCGTTGAGGGCCTTGGTCGCGGCGTGCATCACGAGGTCCGCGCCGAGCGCGATCGGCTGCGTGTGCACGGGCGTCGCGACGGTGGAGTCGACGGCGAGATGGGCCGAGGCCTCCTCCGCGATCGCCGCCGCTCCCGCGATGTCCACGACGTCCCAGGTCGGGTTCGCCGGCGTCTCGATCCACACGAGCGACGTCTTTCCGCCCCGCACGGCCGCGCGGAGCGCGTCGAGATCGGTCGCGTCGACGGCAACGTGGTCGACGCCGAAGCGTATGCAATGCTCACGTATCCACGTCCGGAGCCCGTGGTACATCGCGCGCGACGTGACGAGCCGCTCTCCCGGGGCGACGAGCGCCGAGATCGCCGCGGTGGCGGCTGCCATGCCCGACGCGAAGAGCCGCGCGTCGGCGCCGCCCTCGAGGCGCGCGAGCAGCTCCTCCGGCGGGCGGAAGGTCGGGTTGTCGTCCCGGGCGTACTCGAAGCCGGCGTGGAGCGCGTAGGACGCGTCACGCGCGTAGGTCGTGCTCGGATGGATCGCCGGGACGACGCCTCCCGTCGCCGTGTCGAGCAGCGCGCCGCCATGAGCGGCGAGGGTCTCTCGTGACGTCATCTCTTCTCCTGGAAGAAGCCGATGAGCTGGCCGTTCACCTCGTCCGTTGCGTCGAGCTGAACCCAGTGCGACGCGCCGGGGACGTGCACGACGCGCGCGTTCGGGACGAAGCGCGGCGGCGGCGGCGCCATCTCCTTCCGGAGATACCTGTCCTCGTCGCCCCAGAGGACGAGCACGGGGCAGTCGATGCGGACCGGCAGAGGGACGCTCCGCGCGGCGACGCGGCGGATCGCGGAGCGGTAGTAGTTCAGCGCTGCCGTCAAGGCCCCGGGCGCGCGTAGCGCGTCGACGTAGCGATCGACGTCGGCCGCCGGGATCCCGTCCTTGGCGAAGATCCTCCGGATCAGCCGGAAGTCGTTCGCGGCGATGCTCCGCTCGGGGAGGACGGGGAGCTGGAACAGGAAGACGTAGGCGCTCCGGAGGAGCTGCCCTGGGTGCCGGAGGCCGCGCATGAACTGGAGCGGGTGGGGAACGTTCAGGATCGCGAGCCGCTCCACCATGTCGCCGTGCTGCTGCGCGACCTGCCACGCGACGATGCCGCCCCAGTCGTGCCCGACGACGAACGCCCTCTCGCGTCCGAGCGCACGCACGAGCCCGTGCACGTCGTTCGCGAGAGTCTCGACCCGGTACGCGTCGACGCCGTCGGGCTTCTCGGACTCGTTGTACCCACGGAGATCGGGCGCGACGGCCCAGAAGCCAGCATCGGCGAGCGCTCGGAGCTGGTAGCGCCACGACCACCACATCTCGGGGAAGCCGTGGAGCAGCACCACGAGCGGCGCCCTCGCGAGCTCGCCACGCGGCCTCGCCTCGGCCACGTGGAGCATCACCTCGCCGGCGTCGATCCGTCGATGCAGAAAGCCGTCTTCGCGCGCCTCGAGCGGGGTCTCGTTCATGCGGCTCGCCCTCCGTCGGCGTCCGCGCTGCCGCTCTCGGGTTCGACATGCTCGATCTCGTTGAAGCCGTCGAAGTCGACGACGCGCGTTCCGTCCGGCAGCGTCCTCACGACGTCCACGAACCGCGCGTTCGGGACGATGTCGTCCACCGTGTAACGCCACCGGGCGTGGATGGTCGACATGATCGTCTCGTCGAGCCCGTTCATGCTCACGAAGATGTCGGCGTGTGTCTCGCGCAGGCGCTCGAGCGCGCCTGGTCCGTGGAACGGGCTCGACTCGTCGATCGGATGCATGACGAGCCACGTGAGCGCGAACATCGGATTCGTCTCGCGCGAGAGCTTCACGGCCGTCGGGCGTCGCAGCGTCTCGCCTTCGGTCGTGACCTCCGTGAGGAGCACGATGACACGCACCTGCGCCTCCACGACCTGATTCTGGCGCCAGTTCGCGAGCCGGAACATGAGATGAGGTACGCCGTTTCGGTTCGCGATGACGCACTTCTCGCTGAAGAGGACGCGCGCCGACGGTCGGGCGAAGCGAGCGAACGTGAGGCCCGTGACCAGCGCCGTCGTGAAGAGACCCAGGAGCGCCTCGATGGATACGATCACGTGGGCGTACGTCGTCAGCGGATGCATCTCGCCGAAGCCGATCGTGCCGAGCGTCTCGATGCTGAAGAAGAAGAGGTCGAGCGGTGAGCTCGCGCCGTCGACCGACCCGGGGACGACCATGTAGAGCGCCGCGAAGACCGCGTTCAAGGCGAGGAACGCGGCGGTCACGACCGCGAAGAACCGCGGCCAGGAGAGCTTCAGGACCCAGTGGTAGAAGTCCTCGTGGGGCGCGAGCGTCCGGCCGACGGCCGTGACGCGGGGGAGACGGCTGGCGGCCCTCTGCGAGTCGACGAGCTTCCGTGGGCCCGATCGCTTTCCGCGCCCTTCGTTCATGCCCGCGCCAGGCTAGCACGGCGGTCAGAGCGGGGCGGCCCGCGGCGGCGGCTCGCTCGCGCCTGTCGTCACCGCGCCGAGCGCGCAGAGCGATCGCTCGGCGCGCGAGCGGAGGAAGCTCCTCGGGTCTCCGAGCATCGCCATCAGCGCGGGGACGAACGCGGGGTCGTCGGGCGCGTTGTCCGCGATGACGGCTCGCACGTGGTGGTGCGCTGAGCGAAGCCCGTCGAGCAGCACGGCGTTGCCTTCGGGGCGGTTCAGACGCGCGAGCGCGCGCACGAAGGTGACGACGTGGGGCGGCGCGTCGTCGTACTCGTACGTGGACGTCGCCGGCTCGGCGAAGAGGCGTGCCGTCGCTTCGGCGAGCGGCCTCACCGACGACGGGTGACCGCGCTCCGCGAGGCGCGTGGCGACGTTGTGCCGGAAGATGCCGAGCGGATCGCGCACGGCATCGTGGAGGGCCTCGAGCCCGCCCCGCTGCTCGATCGCGTCGAGCCCGAACGCGTAGTAGCGACGAGTCCGTGGGAGCGGCGCGCCCCACGCCGCGAACGCGGCCTCGGCGGAGGTGCGCACGCGGTGGTCGTCGCGCGTGGTGAAGTAGCGGATCGCCTCGTGTCCGAGGAAGAAGGCGTCGTCCTCGTCGCGCGAGCGCGCCGCGCGCCCTTCGCGCCAGACGCGCGCGAGCTCCGCGAGCGAGCGGAGCGCCCAGGCTTGCCTGCGGGACGTCTCCTGCTGTCGGAAGGCCGGATCCCAGAGCGCCCGCTCGAGAGCGCTCCGGAGGTCCTTCGTCTTCGGCGCCTCGGACGTGCCGGCGTTCGCCTTCGCCAGGCCCGTGAGCCGGACGATCTCGACCCCGGGCTCGAGGCTGTCGACCCCCGGGAGCGCCGCGAGGAGCGCCGCGCCGCGCGCGCGCGCCGAGGGATGCGACGCGGCGAGCTCGCCTATCGCCCACACCGTCTCGCTGCCCACGGGCTCCTTCCGCGAGAGGGCGATCCGCTCCAGCGCGGGCAGCGCCGGGAGATGACGCAGGCGACCGGCCGCCCAGGCGGCGACCGGCACCACGGGCTTGTACTCGTTGCTCGTGGCCTCGAGGATCTGGAGGACGAGCGGCGCGGACGCCTCGTCGCGCAGCGTCCCGAGCGCCCCGACGAGCTCACGGACGAGCGCCCCGCGCTCGATGCCGTCGCGCCACCCCGAGAGCGGGCTCGCCTCGAGCAGCGCACGCATCGTCTCGGCGGCGTCCTTCGCGCGGAGATCCGTGAGCGCACGGACGGCCGCCGTCTCGAGCAGGCGGAGACCGCCCTGACCGCCGTCGCGATCGGGGCGGAGGAGCTCGAGGAGATGAGGTGTCGCGCGCACGTCGCCCAGCGCGCCGAGCATGTCGACCGCGGCGACGTCCCCGGTGAGCGCCCGCGCGACGAGCGAGGGCATGACCCCTGCGTCGCCGAGCTCGCCGAGGGCGAGCAGCGCCTCCTCGCGCTCGGCCGCCTTCGCCCCCGGGTCAGGCATGGACCGGAGCGCGTCGATGCGGTCGATGATCCGCCGCGTGAGCTCGACGCGGCTCTCGCGGACGTCCTTCTCGGCGCTCTCGCGGACGCGGACGGATCGCGCCGCGACCCCTCGGCGCCGCGCGAGCTCACGCCCGAGCGCCGTCCGCGGCCGTGCCGACGACGCATCGGCGAGGACCGTCGCGGCGTCGCGCACGAGCGCATCGGGAGAGGCGGCGTGGGCGACGACGAGATCGGCTTCGTCGCCTTCGGCTCGGAAGAACGCCTCGACGACGCCGCCGAACGCGAGCGGCTCGGTCCGCGGCGTCCGCTTTCCGCGCGTCGCCCGGACGGAGCGCGGCGGATGAGGGACATCGAGCGGGCGATGCACGAGACGCCGCGCGGCGCGTCGCACCGACGCGTCGTCGCTCGCGACGAGATGGGCGACGATGACGCCGCGCTCGAAGGCGGCGCGCACGGCCTCTTCTTCCGCGACGCCGGGGCCGGGCAGCTGCGCGAGGAGCTCGGCCGCGCGCGCGGCGGCGGCATCGCGTGCGGCGCCTGCGACCTCGGCGAG
>JALHPN010000164.1 GCA_022842465.1 Polyangiaceae bacterium
TGGCTCGCGGCGCGGGAGGGCACGGAGGGCCGGCCGTGGCTCGCGCTCGGGCTGGCCTTGGCCGCGTCGGCGTTGCTCGCCGCGTCGAGCCGGGCGGCGCTCCGTCGGCGACTCCACACGGTCGCGTCGGTGCTCGCGTCGTATCGCGAGGGGGATTTCTCGATCCGCGCCCGCACGAGGGTCTCCGGCGACGCGCCGCTCGCCTCGGTTCTCCACGAGCTCAACGAGCTCGGCGACACGCTCCGCCAGCACCGCCTCGGCGAGCTCGAGGCGTGGGCGCTCCTCCGGAAGGTGCTGTCCGAGGTCGACGTCGTCGTCCTCGCCTTGGATCACGAGCGTCGCGTGCGCCTCGCGAACGAGGCGGCCGCGCGGCTCCTCGGCCGGGCGGTGGCGACGCTCGCGGGATGCGACGCGGGGGAGCTCGGCATCGCCGATCTGCTCGACGGCGAGGCCCCGCGCCTGCTCCGCGTGCCGTCGTTCGGCGCGGGGACGTGGGAGCTCCGCCGCGGGACGTTCCGGCTCACGGGTGAGCCGCACACGCTCCTCGTCTTGTCGGACGTCGCCTCGACGTTGCGCGAGAACGAGCGCGAGGCGTGGCGGCGACTGATTCGCGTGTTCGGCCACGAGATCAACAACTCGCTCACGCCGATCCGGTCGATGTCGGAGGGCCTCCTCGCCCAGCTCGCGGCGCCTCCGCCACGGACCGAGGCGTTCGAGGCGGATCTGAAGGAGGCGCTCGCGGTGATCGCGCGGCGCTCGGAGGGGCTCGGACGGTTCCTCGCGTCGTACGGGCGTCTCGCGAAGCTGCCGGCGCCCCGCATCGCGCGCGTGCCGGTCGGGCCGCTCGTCGAGAAGGTGGCGCTCCTCGAGCGGCGGGTGCCGGTGGAGGTGCGGCCGGGACCCGAGGTGGTCGTCGCGGCCGACGCCGACCAGATCGAGCAGGCGCTCATCAACCTCGTGAAGAACGCGGCCGAGGCCTCGCTCGCGACGGGCGGCGGACCGGTGGTCGTGAGCTGGACGGCCGACGAGCGGTTCGCGGACGTCTCGATCGACGACGCGGGCCCCGGCCTGGGCGACACGACGAACCTCTTCGTCCCGTTCTTCACGACGAAGCCCGACGGCTCCGGCATCGGCCTCGTCCTCGCGCGCGACATCGTCGAGGCCCACAAGGGGGAGCTGACCTTGGCGCCGAGGGGGGACGGGCCGGGGACGCGGGCCCGCGCGCGACTCCCTCGGGCGGGGCTCTGAGCCGCTGCGGCGAAAGCTCTTGACCGGGACCGCGCCGCCCGACGAGGCTTCGCGCCGTGAAGTTCTTCCGCGCTGCTCCAGCGGTCATCCTCGTCACGTGCGTCGTCGTCGTCGCCGCCGTCACCGGGCTCGCCCAGCTCCTCACCAACCGCCTCGTGAAGGCGGCCCACGACGGCGACTACGAGCTCATGCGGAACGCCTTCGCGAGCTCGCTGAAGGCCATGGAGGACGAGGCGACCTCCGACGCGGAGATCGTCGCGAGCATCCCGTCGGTCCGCCGGGCGTTCGCGGCGCGCGACCGCGCCGCGCTGGAGGCCGAGACGCTCGGCATGTTCCGCACCATCGAGCCGAAGTACGCGATCGACCAGGCTCAGTTCCACACGCCGCCCGGCGTCTCGTTCCTCCGACTGCATACGCCGCAGAAGTTCGGCGACGAGCAGACCTCGTACCGGCCGATGCTCGCGGAGGTGCACCACGAGAAGAGCGTCCGGAAGGGCACGGCGATCACGAAGAGCGGGGCGGCGATCTTCGGCATCGTGCCCATCCTCGACGACAAGGGGCAGCTCGTCGGGAGCTTCGAGATGGGGCTCGCGTTCGATCCGGTCCTGAAGGACATGAAGACGGCCTATGGCATCGAAGGCGCGGTCTTCTTCGAGGAGAAGCAGCTCCGCGAGATCGCGACCGACATCGAGCCCGACATCATCACGCCGAAGAACCGCGTCGGAAAGTACATCCGCTACTACGCGACCCACCCCGACCTCATGTCGGCGATCGTCACGGATCGCGACGTCGAGATCACCGAGGCGAAGCGCTTCGAGCGCACGGTCGCGAGGGCGCCGTGGGGCGTCCAGCTCGTCCCGCTCTACAACTACGCCAACAAGCAGATCGGCGTCGTGGCGCTCGCGACGAGCTTCGCCGAGGACAAGACGCTCGCGGGTCGCGCCCTGGTCTGGCAGCTCGTGGCTGCCGTCTTCGCGATCACGATCATCGCCGGCGCCGTGCTCGTGAGCATCCGAGGCTTGCTCCTGGCGCCGCTCGCCGGGCTCTCCGCTCGCATGAAGGCGCTCGCGCAGGGAGACGCGTCGCGAGCCGCCGACCCTCTCGACGGCTACTGCGACGAGCTCCAGGAGCTCGCGTCCTCGTACGAGGCGCTCCGCGGGCGGCACCGGCCATGAGGCGCGAGCGGGGCAAGAAGCGCTCGAGGGCGCGCGTCCTCTGGCTCGCCGTCCTCGGGACGGTCTTCGGCGTGGCGCTCGTGCTCTTCCCGTTGAAGGGGCGCGGCGCGCCGGCCGAAGGCGGCAAGAGCGCGGGACCGACGCAGGCGACGCCCGCCGCGGCCGCGCCCGCGAAGGAGAGCGCGGCCGCGCCGAAGGACGCGAGGCGGCTGCCGAAGGGCGCCAAGGCAGCGCCCCCCGAGCCGCCGCCCCCCGAGCCGCCGCCGGCGCCGGAGGATCTCACCACGGTCCCCATCGGCCAGGGCCTGCCGGTGCGCGTGAGCGTGGGCGTCTTCTTCCTCGAGGTGAACGCGTTCGACGACACGAAGGGCGAGTTCGACGCCATCGTGGACGTGCGCTACCGCTGGTCGGACGCGCGCCTGGCGGGCCTCGCGAAGGACACCCTGCGCGGCTACCGCGAGTTCCTCGGCAAGACCGCCGAGGAGCAGATCGGCAAGATGTGGACGCCGACCGTCGAGGTGAAGAACCGCATCGAGACGGGCTCCTACACGGGCCGTCGCCTCCGCGTCTTCCCCGACGGCACCGTCGAGACGATCGTCAGGACGAGCGGCAAGTACAAGGTCCACGTCGACCCCTCGTCGTTCCCGTTCGATCGCCAGCGGCTCGCCGTCGATCTCATCGTACGCGACGACACCACCGACGAGGTCCGCCTGCGCTTCGATCGCGAAGACGTCGAGTTCAGCCGCGCCGCACGCACCGCCAAGGTCGACGGCTGGGACATCGGTCTCGTCGACCTCGCGCGGGGCGCCGTCGCCGGCTGGAACGGCGACCGCTACTCGACCGTGACGGCCACCCTCTTCGTCGACCGGCAGCCCGCCTCGAGCATCGCCTCGGTCTTCATTCCGCTCATCGCTTCGCTCCTCATCCCGCTCCTCGCGCTCTGGATGAACCGCGCGACCGAGGAGGGCTTCGAGGTGGACTCCTTCGAGCTCGCGAACATGGGGATCGGCGGCCTCTTCTCCGTGATCGCCCTGAGCTTCGCCATCTACTCGTCGAACCCGATCATCGCCAGCAGCGACAACACCGTCACGCGGCTCTTCGGCCTCAACTACGCGACGCTCGCCGTCTCGCTGATGATCGTCGTCACGTTCTTCCGCTACGAGCTCCCTCGCCGCTGGTTCGGCATCTACGTGCAGGAGGAGGCGTTCCACTTCCTGTCGTGGGCGATTCCGCTGCTCTCGCTCGCCACGAGCATCGCGTTCCTCTTCGTCGCCGCCGCCTGACGGCTCGTGCTCAGGGCTTCGTCGCGAGCTCGAGGGTCGCGGCGCACGTCCCGGCGAGCGGCGCCGTCGCGCCGCGCAGGGCTCGCACGAGGCAGGCAGCGCCCTTGTCGTCGACGCCCGAGACGACCGCCACGTCGACGATCTTGCCCGCGCGCGCGGTCCATCGGAAGCGGGGGCTCGCGCCGGTCGCGTGCTTGCAAACCGAGATGGCAGCCATCCGCTCCTTGAACGGAGCTGCCGCCGTCGCGGTCGCGAAGAGGCTGCCGAGGGCGCTCCCCTCGGTCTGACACGCGACATCGCGGAGATGCACGCCGCCGCTCGTCAGCGAGGCTGCCCGCACGTTCGCGCGCGGCACTCCGGAGGCGGCCTCGGCCGCACGCTGCTCCTCGCGCTGCGCGACCTTGGCCTGGGCCGCACACGCGTCTCGGGCGCCGAGCTCGCAGGCCCGCGCGAGCGGCTGGGCGAAGCTCGAGGGGGACGCGCCCTGGACGAGCCCGCGGCGGGTCGCCGCAGCGAGCCAGCTACAGGCCTTCGCGCGCTTCGCGCGGAGCGCTTCGCTTCCCTCGACCACGCACCCTGCCGTCGCGACCTGGACGATCCGATCGTCGCTGGCGTCGGGCGAGAGAACGGTGAGGAGCGCCGCGCACGCGTCGGCGTCCGACGCCTCGAGGCACGCGCGGGTGAGCGGTTTCTCGGCGCGCCGGTCCCCAGGCTTGGCGTCGAGCAGCGCGAGGCCGACCGCCGCGCAGCTCGCAGCGTCCTCGCAGGCCGCCGGGTCGACGCTGGCGGCCGTCGCCGGTGGCGGGGGGGACGCGACGGGGGCCACGTTCGTCGACGGTGCCGCCGCCTGGGCGCTGGGACGGCTCGGTGGAGCGCTCCCCCCGCCGGCGCAGGCGACGAGAGACGAGGCGACGACCAGCGTCGACGCCGAGGTCGAGAGGGAAGCGAGCCAGACGCGCATCGGAGCCATCTACGGGCCGAGGCGCGACCTCCTTCCTCGCGCGCGGCGCTCAGCCGATCGGACGCATCGAAACGAGGCGGACGATCTCGACGAGCTCGTCGAGATCGAACGGCTTGTCCAGCACCACCGCGGCGCCCTCGTGGGCGGCGCTCTCGTGCAGCTCGCGGTCGCCGAAGCCGGTCATGAGGACGACCGGCTGCGGGTGTCCTTCGGTGCGGAGTCGGGAGAGCACGTCCATGCCGCTCGTGTTCGGCATGCGCACGTCCATGACGAAGACGTCGGGGGCCGGCGCGCCGGTCGCGGCGGCCTCGCGGAGGACACCGAGCGCGTCCTGCCCGTCGCGGGCCTGGACGACCTCGAACCCGGCGCGCCCGAGCGCGCGCGCGACGAGACCGCGGAGCTCCGGATCGTCCTCGGCGACGACGACGCGAGCCGGACGCGCGCGGCGCGACGAGGGGGTCGGGGTCATGCGGGAGGATGCGTTCATCGCCGGAGCCGGAAGCACGATGCGTGCCTAGTCTCGACCTCACGTCAGACCGCCGCCACGTGCCCGATTTCGCCTCCGAGCCGGCCCTCGCGGGGCGCGAGTCGACCGCGAGAGGCTGTCGTAGAGCGCGACATGTCGCGTCGCTACTGGCGGAACTTCGCGCGCACGTCGGTTCGAGCACGCCGTAGCATGCGCCCGCTCTCGTGCGCCGTACGTCCATCTCCGCGTCGGTCGTCGGTCTCGCGTGCGCGCTCGCGCTGACGTTCACGTCCGACGCACGCGCGCAGTCGGACCAGCCGGCCGAGGCGAGCGCCGTCGTTCCGCCCCGGCTGACGGCCGACTCCCCCGCCCGGTACCCGGCGGCGGCGCGCCCCGAGCCCGTCACCGTCGAGCTCCTCCTCGACATCGACGCGTCGGGGGCCGTCACGCGGGCCATCGTGGACAGGTCCGGGGGACCGGACTTCGACGCCTCCGCACTCGAAGCGGCGCGCGGCCTCCGCTTCGAGCCGGCGACGCGCGGCGCGCGCCCCGTGGCCGCGCGCATCCGGTTCTCCTACAGGTTTCCGACGCCCCCCGCGCGTCTGGTCGGGCGCGTGCTGCGGAGCGCGTCGGATGCGCCCATCGCGGGGGCGACCGTCGTCGTTCGCGACGGCGCCGGAGTCGAGCACCGCGCGACGACGGGCATCGACGGGACGTTTCGCTTCGCGTCCCTCCGCCACGGGACCGCGCACGTCCGAGTCGCGACGGCAGAGGACCGGCAGGCGGACATGGATGAGCCGCTCGCGCCGGGGGAGGAGACGGACCTCGTCCTCCGTCTCGCGCCGGCCTCTGCCGCGCCCGCGCCGGAAGGCGGCGCGCCCGTCGACGAGGTCGACGTGAAGGCCGAGCGCCCACCGCGCGAGGTGACGAAGCGAACGCTCTCGCGTGACGAGGTCTTCTCGAGCCCGGGCACGAACGGTGACGCGCTCCGCGCCGTGCAGAACCTCCCCGGCGTCGCGCGCCCGCCGCCGTTCGGCGGACAGCTCGTCGTGCGCGGCTCCGCTCCCGGCGACACGCAGACCTTCATCGACGGCACGAACGTCCCCATCATCTACCACTTCGGCGGCCTGAGCTCGGTCGTGCCCAGCGAGTCGCTGGACAGGATCGACTTCTACCCGGGCAACTTCGGCGCGCAGTACGGCCGCGGGATGGGCGGCGTCGTCGACGTCGGGCTGCGCGATCCGAACGCCGACGGCAAGCTCCACGCGATGTTCCAGCTCGACTCGATCGACGTGCGCGCGCTCGTCGAGCGCTCGCTCGGCAACGGCTGGAGCGTGTCGGCGAGCGGACGCCGTTCTTACTTCGACGTCTGGCTGAAGCTCCTCGCCGGCGACGGCATCACGGGCGCGCCGCGCTACTACGACTACCAGCTGATGGTGCGCAAGGAGCTCGGGCGCGATCACGACGTCCGCTTCGCCTTCTTCGGTTCGGACGACCGACTCGAGATCTTCAACCGCGAGACGAGCGGCGGCGACTTCGTCCTCGGCGGGAACATCGGCGCGGCGATCTCCTTCTGGCGGGCGCAAGTGCGCTGGCAGAACAAGCTGACGTCGGGGACACGCGTCTCCGCGGTCGGCGCGATCGGTCAGGACGCGATCACGTTCGGCATCGGCGAGAACTACGTGGTCGTCGACGCCAAGCCCGTCTCGCTCCGCGCCGAGGTCTCGCAGAAGATCGTCTCGCAGATGACGGTCGACGGCGGCATCGACATCGTCACGACCCCGTACGAGGTCACGGCGCGCTTCCCCCGCCCCGAGAAACCGGGCGTCCCCGGCGGGGGCATCGGCGCCCCGCCGCTCGTGGGGACGAACGAAGGGCACGTGTACACGCCCGCGGCCTACGGCCTCGTCGCCCTGACGCCCGTTCGTGGCACGCGCATCGTGCCGGGGTACCGCGCCGACTACACGAGCCAGACGAAGGAGTGGAACCACTCACCGCGCGTGGTCGTCCGTCAGGATCTCCCGCACGACGGACCGCGCACCACGCTGAAGGGCGGCGCCGGGCTCTTCTACCAGCCGCCGTCGCCCTTCGAGCTCGACCCCGTCTTCGGGCAACGTCCGCTCGTCGCGAACCGGAGCACGCACTGGAGCGTCGGCGTCGAGCAAAAGCTCCTTCGACACGCCGAGCTCTCCGTCGAGGGCTTCTACAAGGACCTGTCGCGGCTCGTGGTGCAGGACGAGAAGAACGGCGGCAGCGGCTTCGCGTACGGGACCGAGACGCTCCTGCGGTGGAAGGACGATCCGAAGATGTTCGGATGGATCTCCTACACGATCTCGCGGAGCGAGCGGCGAGACGGCCCCGGCGAGCCGCGCCATCTCGCGCCCTACGATCAGACGCACGTCCTCACCGTCCTCCTCAGCCGTGCGTGGGGGGACGGCTTCCGGCTCGGCGGCCGCTTCCGCTTCGTGAGCGGCGGCCTCTACACGGAAAGCGCCCCGGGAGGCGTCTTCGACGCCGATCGCGCGGCCTATCAGCCCGTCTCGACGCTGCCGCTCTACGACAGCCGCCTGCCGGCCTTCCACCAGCTCGACATCCGCTTCGAGAAGCGGATGAAGACGCCGCCTCTCCAGAACGTCACGGCGTACATCGACATGCAGAACGTCTACTACCACCGAGCCGCAGAGGGCATTCAGTACAACTACGACTACACGAGGTCGCGACCGCTCCAGGGCCTTCCGCAGCTCGCGATCATCGGCATCCGGGTCGACCTGTGATGCGGCGTCGCTCCCCCTCCGGTGCGAGCGTCGTGACGCTCCTCGCGCTCGCCGCCCCCTTCGCCTTCGCGTGCGACGACGAGCCGTTCCCGAACAAGAGCCAGGTGGACTCGGTGCGCGTGCTGGCCGTGCGCGCCGACCTGCCGTACGCGCGGCCGGGCGAGACGGTGAAGGTCGAGGCGCTCGTCGTCGATGGGCGGGCGGACCGACCTCGTCCGATGCGTGTGTGGTGGTTTCCGACGCCGTGCGTGAACCCGACCGGCGGGAGGTACTACGACTGCTTTCCTCGGCTCGAGACCCGCTACCCGCTGGGCGTCGATCTCGGCCCGCAGCTCGTCGAAGGCACGACCACGACAGTGCTCATCCCCGACGACGCGCTCGCTGGCGTCACGCCCGATCCCGCGCGCAGCGCGGAGCCGATCGCGACGTCGTTCTCCTTCTTCTTCGCGTGCGCCGGCCACGTGCGACGGATCGAGCGCTCGCGGCGTCTCGCGGAGAACGCAGCCGGCTTCGGCTGCTTCGACGAGACCGACCGACAGCTCCCTCCCTCCGAGGGCGTGTTCGGGTTCACGCGCGTGACCGTCACGCCGACGCGCCGCAACGCGATCCCCACGCTGAAGGGGCTCGTCCTGCGCGGGAACCCGATCGACCCCGTGAAAGGCACCGCGATCCCTCGCTGCGACCGGGGTCTCCTCGAGACGCTCGCGGACGACTGCGACAGCCTCGGGATGGCCGCCATCTGGGACGACGCCGACGCCGAGCTCGATCCCGACAACGTCGGTCCCGACGGCACGCCGGGGAGAGAGACGATCTACACGGACTGGTACGTCACCATCGGCCGCTTCGAGCAGGAGCGACGGATCGAGTTCGATCCCTTCACCGGGAGGCCCGAGGTCGTCGACGTGCTCTACGAGCCGCAGCGCACGCCGGGGACCGGGTTGATCTGGGCCGTCCTCCACGACAACCGGGGCGGGACGAGCTGGACGAGCGTGCCGATCACGCTCGAGTGAGGCAAGGGATTCGCCGCCTCACTGCCGCGTCGCGTTCCAGGCGCCGCCGTCGGTGCTGCTCGCGCCGCGCCCCCACGAGCCCGCCAAGTTCGGATCGTTCGGCGCGCTCTTGCGGAGCGCCGCGCGCCCCGAGCCGGGCGGGAAGAAGGTGACCCAGCTGCACGTGAGCGCGAGGCCGCTCGCGTCGCGCGAGCAGTCGGCGCGTCCGGCGGCGTTCCCCGCATCGAGGAACGAGCACGACACGCCCCAGCCGCCTTCGGTGCACGTCATGGGACCACGCGTGCTCGAGTACGATCCTCCGAACGCTGCAGGTGCGCCGGCCGGCGTGGGGCCGCTCGGCGCTTGCTGTTGCGCCGGCGCCGGGAGGCCAGGCCACGCGGGGAGCGGCCAGCCCGGGATCGTGAAGCCTGCCGCGGGCGTGGGCTGGGAAGGCGGGGGCTGCGGAGGTGCGCCGGGCGCCGGCGCGACGCCGCCCGCGGGGACGAGGTCCCACGCGCCGCGGCTGTTCGTCGAGAGGAAGTCTCCGAACGTGCCCGCGAGCACGCCGGAGGGCTGACGCTGGAAGACGGCGCGCCCCGAACCGTCGCTGCCGGTCCATCCGCAATCGAGCTGCGTGCCGCCCGCCTGACAGAGGAGGTTGCCGCCGCCGCCCTGGCACTGGACGCTGCCGCCGTTCTGCGTGCAGGTGACCGGACCGCGCTGCGACGTGTAGCTGCCCGCGAAGCCTCCAGACGCGATCGGAGCCGGAGCGGCCGGGCCCGGTCCTGGCGCAGGGGCGGGGCCGGGGGGCGGCGGAGGCGCCGCGCCGGGAGCGCCGTAGACCTGGACGAGCGCGGCCCGATCGCCCGCCGACATGCCCTCGCGCTGGCCGATCCGCGCGTTCGGATCGCGCGGGATGATCGTCGGCCTGCCCGACATGCTGAACGCGCCCGCGGAGTAGTGCATGATGCTGCCGTAGTCGTACGGGCCGATGTCCTGGCCGCGGCCGTCGCGCTTCTCGAAGTTCGAGCGCGCGTCCGGATCGATCTCGCTCCACACGATGGTGACGAACTGGTCGCGGTCGCCGCGCGAGTGCTCGTGGTAGAAGCCCGCCGCGTGCAGGATCTCGTGGATGATGCTCGTGCGCTGGCACCCGCCGGCCTCGATCTCCTGCGGACCGCCGATGCGCCCCAGGTAGGAGCTGCATCCGGCGCCCGAACCGTCGTCGCGGAAGACGACGAAGTCCGCATCGGCCTGCGTGCGCGGGCGGATGCGGAGCGGCGTCGACGAGAACTGCGCGATCGCCCACTCGATGTCCTGACGCCGGCCTGCGATGGACGGATCGATGACGTAAGGGATCTCCGCCCGCGGCCAGAGGTGGTCCTTGCTCGCCAGCGTGACCGCGCCGCGCATGTTGCCGGCGCCTGACGGCGGCATCCCGTAGCGGAGGGGCGCCATCGCGGCGGGGCCGAGCAGGATGTCCCCCTCGAGGACGGCCATCCCGTCGACCACCTGATACGTCACGAGGCGCTGGATCGTGCTCCCGGCGAGGTACATCGGTGAGCGCGCTTCCTGTCTGCGCGAAGCCGGACGGAACGCCTCCGTCGGGACCGCGTTCGCGCCGCCGGGACCGGGCTGCGAAGCGCGCGCGACGGGCGGGGCGCTCGGAGCTCCGGGCGGCGCGGCCCCCGGCGACGAGGATCCCGTGACGCATGCCGCGAGACCCAGGAGTGCGAAGGAAAGAAGCGCGTTCGTGACGCCGACGCTGCGGAGCATGCCTCGATTGTCCTCGCTGCCGCGCCCGCGCGCCAGGCCTCTCGGGTCTCGGGTAGACTGCCCGCATGATCACGTGTCGGTCCTCCACCCCGCTCCCGGTCGCGTTCGCGGCGCTCGTCCTCTTCGGCTGCGAGCCGAGCGCGCAGCGGAGCGATCCGAACGCGCCCACGTCGAGCGCCGTGGTGGTACCGCCGAGCCCGCCGGAGACCGCGTCCGCTTCGCCGCCGGCCACGTCCTCGGCCGCGACCGGGGCGAGCTCTCCCACGCCCGTCGCGAGCGCCGCGGACGGCGGAGCCGCAGGCACGTCGGTCCAGACGCTCTTCGTGGACGCGAGGAAGGTCGCGTGCGAGGGCGGCGCCGGCCCCATGCGCTGCCTGCAGGTCCGGAGCGCGGAGAACGAGCCGTGGCGACGCTTCTACTCGAGCATCGAGGGCTTCACGTACGAAGAGGGGAACGCCTACGAGCTGCGCGTCACGAGCGGCGACGTCGCGAAGCCGCCGGCCGACGCCCCGTCGCGCAAGTACAAGCTCGTCGAGATCGTCTCGAAGAGGAAGATGGACGCCGGCTTGTGAGCCGAGGCCGAGCGCTCAGCGACGCGAGGCGCGCTTCTTCGGCAGCTTCCGCGCCGCCTCGCGCTCCGCCACCTCGAGCGCGCGGAGCTTCGCGATCCGCGCGACGAGCTTCGCGGGGAAGGGCTCGTCGTACGTGAATCGCAGCGTCCCGCGCCCGTGGAGACGGCCCTCGAGCTCGTCGCCGAGCTCTGCGAGGAGGCGGTCCGTGGCGGGGTAGATCGACCAGTGCTCCCGGAAGGCCGCGACGTAGAGGACCATCCGGCCGCCGATCTTGTACGTCGGGATCCGGTAGGAGATGCTCTCCGTCGCCTCCGGGAGCGCTTTCACGATCGCGCCCCGCACGCGCGCGAGGACGGCCCGCGCCGCCGCGGGCTGCGCTTCGAGGTACGCGTCGACCGTGGGCTCCGGCATGCGAGCCCGAGGCTACCTCGCCCGCGTGAGCGCGTCAGCGGCCGCCCGCGTCCCGAACCTCACGGTCGACCCTGGATGCCCCGGATGACGATCCGCTGCACTTCGGGATCGTTGTCGAGCTGGATGTGACTCAAGTCCGGGCGCGCGTACCGCCTCGCGCCCGGGACGTCGCGCGCGCGGAAGTCGTGCGACATGAAGTTGTCGGCGCGCTTCACGCGGCGATCGACGGGGTCGGGCGCCGTCGCGTCGAGCGTCGCGACGTAGGCGACCGGCACCCCCGCTGCCACGAGGTTGTTCGCCAGGGTGTTCGCGGCGTTGCCTCCGAGCGAGTGCCCGGCGATCTTGATGGGCTTGCTGATCCGGCCGGCGGCGAACTCCGCCCGGATGCTCTGCTCGACGGAGCTGCGCTGCCACCACGAGTACACGCGGCCGCGCGTCGCTCTCGCGATGTCCTCGACGCCTTCCGAGAACATCGCGCCGCCGAGTCCGTAGAAGACGTAGACCGAAGGGTCGTAGCTCGTTCGTGTCGCCGAGGCGACGTCGTCGGCCTCGTCCCCGTCCTCGTCCACGTCCGTCGCGCAGCCCACCGTGGCCCCCGCGAGAAGAAGCGCCATCGCACCGCCGGCCTGTCTCATCCATCGCTCGCGCATCGTCGGACCTCCGCGGCGCCCCGGAGTGCACGGCGCGTACCGCCGTTGCGTGGCGAGCAACCCTGCGAAAGGAGAGGAAGCGCCCCTGCGCACCGGGTACGACATAGGATCCTCGTAGGCCAGGCCTCGACCTCGATCATCCCCGGATCTGGACGACCGCGCCGAGATCCTGCTCGGGCACGTGCGTGAGCCCCGTCTCCTGCACGATCCCATCCCGCGGATGGGACGAGAAGGCGCCGGAGCCGTGCCAGTACTCCAGGCGGGCATCAAGGCCATCTACTGCAACACCGCCACGTGCACGGCGACCACCGCCGCCGTCGGCTGCCACTGACGGGCGCGCCCGATCACGGCTTCGGGTCGGCCTTCATCGTCGGCCAGGGCGGCAACGCCAGGATCGCGAGAGCCACGGACAACGCACCGCTCGCCTCGTCGTCGAGGCCGCGATCACGAGCGAACCAGACCGCCGGCGGTGAAGCGTCTCGTACGCGGAGGCTCGCGATCGGGGTCGCGTCACGCTGGACGGCAAAGGCCGTGAAGTCCTCGAGCTTCGTGCGGCCGAGCGTGCGCACCGTTCCGTCGGGCCGGCTGATCCAGAGGTTCGGGCGCGTCGGACCCGTCGGCTCGGCGCGCAGCCAGCCGCGCGCGGGCGCGAGGAGGTCCGTCATGGCCGGGTCGGTGGTCCCGACGTTCAGGTGCCACACGGTCGTGGGGGGACGGTCGGCGCGGAGGATCGTGCACGAGAGGCGCGGTCGCTCGACCTCGAGCGCCTTCTCGCGAAGTGTGCAAGTTGCACGATAGGGGACGCCGCGCGCGTCGGCGGCGATGCGGAGCCGCGTGTCGTCGTTCGGATCACCGAGGATGGCTCCGAGCCCCCTTGCGAGCGCGACGGCGCCGGCGATCACCTCCGCCGCCTGCGCGACCTTCGCGGCGCCGCGCTCCACGGCGCTCGCCTGCGCACGGACGCGCTCGGGCGCCGTTCCCTCGAATCGCACCGTCGTGCCTGCCGAGACGCGGGGTCCGCCCGACGCCCCGAGCGTGGCGCCGAGGTGGACGCCCGTCGTCGCGTCACCGATGCGCGACGCGGCGCTGCGAACGTCGGTCGCGAGCGCGCTCACGTCGGCAGCGCTCGACGCGAGCACCGCGAGCGCGTCGTCCACGCTCGGCCTCGTCAAGTCGGTGGCGGCGGCTTTCTCTGCTTCTTCGACGAGGATGGCAGCGTCACCGAGCACCACCTCGACACCCCTCACGGCCGTCCCCACGCGTGCGCCGTCCGCGGGCAGGCCGGTCACGACCACGTCGATCGGCGGGAGCGTCTCGCGCATGACCTGTTGTGCGGATCGGGGGGGCGCCGAGCAGCCTGCGAGTAGGACGGTCACGAGCGCTGCCGGGAGTGAGGTCTGCACGCGATGATCCTACGCGGACGCATGGCTCGTGGGCAGACGAGAGAACGTCGTGCGTTCGAGCGCGTCCTTGCGAGCCACGGCCAAGGAAGGTTCGTCGGACGTCCCGAGTACGAACGCACATGATCCGTGCGCGAGCACTTCTCTCGATCGCGGCGCTGGTTGCGATCGGCGCGGCCGCCTGCGGCCCGAAGCCCGCGGTGGCCTTCGATGCGTCGTCCGTACCGCAGGGGTCGGGCTGGTCCTGCTTTCCGGTGATCGATCCCGGCGGCCCGCAACGAGGTGCCTGCTTCCGAACGGAGGCCGAGTGCTTCACGGAGAGAGAGAAGAGCGGACCGCGCACCGATCGCTGCACGCCGAGCCCCGCCGCGCACTGCCTCCACATCGCCGACGACAGACGGCTGCACTGCTACACGAACGAGGCGGGCTGCGACGAGTTCCGGAGGAACTACGAGGCGGCCTACTCGATCAGCGAGTGCCGAAGGGTCCCGTGAGCGCCTCCTCGGCCGGCGCATCGTCGCCTTCGGGCTCCGACGGCGGCTCGTCGGAGCGCGCCTCCCAGAGCTCCACACGGACGGCCTTCTCGAAGTAGCAGTTGCTCCCGCAGCTCGCTCCGTCGAAGAGGTCCGCGTGGCCCGTCGCGTCGCTCCAGCCGCGCACGTCGAACACGATGATCCCTCGACGACCGGCGAACGGGGCGGGGTCGACGCCGCCCGCTTTGGCCGACCGCTCGAGCGTCGGGGCCCCGAAGGTCGCGTGGAGGAACGCGCGCAGCTCCGTCACGCGGTACGCGTAGCGCAGGCCGTCACCGCCCCGCACCGTCGAGAGTCCTGCGCGCTTGTCCGGGATGCGCACGCCGGCCTCGTTGAGCGAGCGGCTGAGACGGACGGCGCACGTGTTCGCGATCCATTCGGCGTCCACCGCGCCGCCGATCGTCGCCTTCGCCTCGGCCGAGGTCCCTCGGGGGTACGCGCTCCACATCGCCTCGAAGGAGGGGACCGTGCGCTTGCCCCCGAGCGCGTCCTCGGACTCGGACTCTCCCTCGACGAAGCTGCCAGCCGCGGGCGCGGCGCACCCCACGGCGGCCGACGCCAGGAGAAGGCCGAAGGACCCATACGCAAGCAGGCGCATCTTCGACGGACACTGCAGCGGGCGGGCCACGGAGCCCGACGTGGTTTCGTCGAGCAGATCGCCCGTGACGCGGGTCGGCGCTTCCCAGCTCGCGGTGCGGGGTCGAGGAAGATCGGGGCGAGGACCGAACCTGCGACCTCTCCCACGTGGACGCGCCGCGACCGCGAATCTGATACTCCTGAGAGAGGCACCGTGGCGTCCATCCGAACGATCCCGCTCGGCGGTCTCTTCGCCATGCTCGCCGCCGCATGCGGCGCGTTCGAAGCCGAGAGCGGCGCGACGGACGGCGGGGCCCCTCCTGGGGAGGCCTCGGCGCCGGCCGTTGCTCCAGGCGACCCCTGTACGCCGCCCGGCGTCGTGGACACGTTCGACCGGAGTGGCGACCTGCTGATGGCTCCCTGGACCGCGCTCGTCGGGAGCGCGCCCGCGAACGCGGGACTCGACCTCGCGCCGAGCGGTGGAAAAGGGGGCAGCGGCGCCCTCGCCGTCGAGCTCGGGGACGGCTCGGGGCAGAGCGAATGGACGCGCGCGCTCTCGCGGACGTTCGCATCGTCCACGTGCGCCCTCACCCTGTCGTTCGATCTCTTCGTCGATCCCACGTTCGCGGCCGAGGGATCCGCGCTGGTCGTGGTCGGCCTCTTCTTCTCGAGCCCCGACGACGCGGGCTCGACGCAGCTCGTCGTCAACGTAGCGTCCCCGACGGCCATCGACCTGTTCGCCCAGCCGTACTCCGCGTCGGGGCTGCCAGGCGCCGGCGCCACGCTGGCGAACGCGAGCCTCGTCCGCGGTGCATGGAGCTCCGTGAACGTCCGCGTCCCCGCGATCGTGCCAGGGCAACCACTCGCCGCGCCGACGCTGCTCGTGAACGGTCAGCCAGGCTCCGTCCAGAGCCTCCCCCAGATGAACGTGCGGGCGCTCCGCGAGCTTCGCGCCGGGGCCGTGTACGTCGCCGGCCGAACGAGAGGACGGGTCCTGGTCGACAACCTCGCCCTCCGCTGACGCGTGCGCCCGTCCGGGCGGCGCGGCCGGGGATTCGGGCGTACGCTCGTCCGATGAACTTACACTCGCTTCGGCTGACTCTCCTCCTTTGCTCCGCCCTCGTCTTCACCGCGTGCGACAACCGACCGGCGACCGAGTCGAGCACGGTCGAGAACCCGTACCAGCTCACCACCGTCTACGCGCTCGAGCAGCTCGACGACGGCCCCGACTACGTCGCGCGCGCCCGCTACTACAACGCGGCCGAGATCTTGGACATCTGGGGCAACGTCGGGACGATCGCCCTCTCGCCCGGCGATGCGGCGTACGTCGACGACGTTCGCCTCGACATCGAGACCCGGACGAACACGCTCGGCACGCTGCGCGTCGACTACTCGCAGAAGGTGCCGAAGAAGAAGCCTTCCTACCGCTTCGAGCTCCGTCGTCCCGACGGCGACGTCTACGCCGCGACGATCCCCGCGCCCCCGCCCCCGCTCGACGTGAAGCTCGACACGGCGTCGTCCACCGAGGTGACGGCCTCGTGGAGCGCGCTGCCCGACGCGCAGATCACGGCGCAGATGAAGTCCGATACCTGCGCCGTCCAGATGCGCGCCGAGCCCCCCGTCGACGGCAAGCGGGACGTCGACACGGGGCGACGCACGTTCTCCGTCTCACTGTCGGCGAACCAGGCCTCGTGCCGCGTCGAGATCACGATCGAGCGGCGGGCGAAGACCTCGGTGACCGGGAGCTGGACGAAGAACGGACGAGGGCAGCCCGTCCCGCCCTCGGTCTGGTCGGAGACCGTGGAGCGCGCGGTCCGTGACGTGACCGTGACGCGCTGACGGACAGGGTTCCGCCCACGACGCGCCTCGTCACGAGGTGGGCCTCGGCGTCGAGGGCGAGCGTGCCCACCTCACGCCCGTCCACGCGGACCGGGACGGGCGACGTGCAGGCGACCTTCGCGTCGCCGAGCCCGCGCCACCCGGCCCGCGAGGGGCATCTCGTGTCGAGCAGCAACGAAAGGGTGTGATCGATCGACGTCCGGGATCGCCGACACCAGGACGGAGTCACGTGACGCGCACACGCGACGTGGCGTCTCTGCCTGAAGGACCTGGTCTTTCGGCGGATCGAGGCGAGGAGAGGGATCGGCACGGCCGATGCTCTTCGCTCGCCTCGATGAGAACCGCGCGCTACGTCGACGTCTTGATCTCGGTCCTGCTCTCGACCCCACTGGCGTGCGGCGGAGACACGGAGCCGATGCCTACGCCTGCGCCGGCGCCTGCGTCCGGCACGGGCTCGAGCGAGCCGAGCCCAGAGAAGGCGAAACGGTTCAGCGGGGACAGCTGCGACGTCGAGAGTGACACGAGCACGGAGTGCGAGAGCGGCGTCTGCAGGGCGACGAGCAGCGGCGCGCGCTACTGCACGGTCCGATGTGAACGTCCCTCGTCCGGCGACGATCCCACGTGCGCATCACCGCCGTTCTCGGGTCGGTGCGACGCTCTGGGCTACTGCCAGGTCGCGATCGACTGACGTCGCGAGCGCTCACCGCGCGAGCGCAGCGTCGATCTGGGTGAGCACCGCGGCCTTCGCGAGGCTGTGCTTCTTGAAGGTCACGACGCGCTTCGCGTCGAGGAACGCGCTCGGCGCGGTGTAGTTCTCGAGCTTCAGCTTGGCCCACGCGGCGCCGCCCGGATCGTCGTAGACGCGGACGTTCGAGAACCCCGCGAGCTTGTAGGCATCGCGCCACTTCGCGCAGCTCGTGCCGTTGTCGTCGTAGACGAGGTGCGCGATGGCGACGTTCTTCGAGGCGACGGCGGCGGCGACCTCGTCGGTGAAGCCCGCGGTCGCCTGGCAGGTCGGGCAGTGCGTGTGGGCCGCGAAGATCCACGTCGCCGAAGCGCCGCACAGCTCGTCGATCGAGACAGGCGCGCCCGTCTCGCAGTCCTTCACCCCGAGGTCGCCGATCGTGTCGCCGACGTCGAAGCCGACGGCGGACGTCGGCGCCGCGCACTCTGCCGCGCCCCAGCCCGACGGGAGGACCGCCGGGCCGCCGCTCGAGGAGCTCGTCGCCCCCGCAGCAGGAGGCGCGTCCTCGCGCGGAGGATCGCCGGTCGGCGCGTCGGTCATCGGACCGGAGCCACCAGGGTCCCCGACGGGCGGAGCGGACGTGGTGCTGCACGCGGGCGCGAGGAGCGCGGCGACGAGGAGCGAGGCGGCGAGGGACGCGCGAGGAGGCTGAGCGAGCATGGGAGCTCGGGGAGTACGCGCCGGAGCGCGAAAGGTTACGCGTCCGAGCGGCTTTTCGAAGCCGTCGGCGTAACCGGGGCGCCCGCGCGCGCGTACTCCTCGAAATGCGCGCCCTTCCGTGGCTCCTCGTGGCGCTCGTCGCCTGCTCCGCGGGCGCCGAGAGCGGGTCGGGCGCCCCCGGCTCGGTCTCGGAACCTCGGAGGCCGTGTGGTCCACCGCCCGGGGATTGGGTCGAGGGCCGCGACCCCCCTGCCTACTGCGTCGACGAGGTCGCGGGCACGGTCGTTGCCGATAGCGGCGAGCCGCTGCCCGATCTGAACATGACGGTATGCGGGCTCGCCTGCTTCGGCGGGCGAACCGACGCAGGCGGCGCCTTTCGCGTGCGCGTCGGCGCGCGCCTCCCGGACGGCCAGTACGCGCTCTTCGCGCACGGCCGTCCGCGGCATGCGAGCCTCTTCGTCCGGCTACCCCCTGCGCCCCCGGAGCGCGTCGCGTTCGCCGCGCCGATCACGCTGCCGGCGCTGTCGACCGAGGGCGCCGCGCTCCCCGCCGACGACGGCCCCGCGGCGACGGTGACGGTCGGTCCGCTCACGCTCGGGGTCCCGGCGAGCACGTCGTGGCGGCTCGCGTTCGAGGACCTCACGGACGACGTGAACGGACGCGTCCTGCGCTTCGTGAAGGTGCCCCTCGACCGCGCGCCACCCTTCGCGGCCGGCGCCACGCTCGTCTACGCGCTCGCGCCGTTCGAGGCACATCCGTCGAATCCCGTGTCGCTGGCGCTCGCGGAGACGGGAGGCCTCGCTGCCGGCTCCGCCGTCGAGATCCTCGTGATGGACGGCCTCGATCTCGAGGCGGACAACTCGAGCGGGGTGCCCCGCGTGGCTGCGAGGGGCCACGTCACCGAGGACGGCGCGCGCATCGAGACGGATCCGGGCGAAGGGCTCACGCTCCTCACGTGGATCGCGGTGCGCGCGGAGACGCGTCCGGCGGCATCGACCTCGTACCCCTGACGGGTCAGCTCGCGTCATTTGCGAGCCCGAGGACGTGCGCGCACGTTGCTCGCCGTGACGACGAACAGGGAAATCTCGGGGCGGGCTGCCGCGATCGCGTTCGCGGTCCTGGTCGCGTTCGGTTGCGGTGAGAGCCGCTGGGACGAGGAGGAGACGACGAGCCTCTCGGAGGCGATCGTGTCCTGCGAGGAAGCCTACGCGCGTCTCGTCGAGTGCTGCCCCGGCTTCCGGAACGACAAGCTCGGAGAGAACGAGGGGTGGGGGGCGCTCTGCCACGACTTCTCGTACGAGAAGTCGAACAGCTACGGCTGCGACGGGAACACGTCGTCGTGGGACGGGCACATCAAGCCCGCCCTCGACGCGCACGAGAGCGCCTGTATCCGCGAGACGAGCTGCGACGAGCTCCAGACGCGCCGGGTGTGCGTGCGAGCCCGCGCGGCGAAGGCGCGCGGGCGGGAAGTGTTCAGCCCGGGCACCGACGGTCACGGACCGCCGACGAACGAGGACTACGACGCGCGGCCGGCGGTGTGCCCGTGAAGGCGCGGCGCCTCGTCGGTCGGGCGGTCTCCGCGCTCGCCCTCCTGCTCCCGGGGGTCGCGCGCGCCGAGGCACCGGCGGCGTCGCCGCGCCCGGAGCGAGCCGTCGACCTCGGCGTCGTCGCGGTCGCGAACCGCGCGTCCTTCGCGACCTTGCCCGTGACGCGCTTCGGCGCGATGCTCGAGATCCGCGGACGAAGGCTCCCCGTGTCCGGGACGGTGCTCCTCGAGGGCGGCACGACCGAGAACGGGCTCGGCGCCCACCGCGTCGAGGTCGGGCTCGACGCAAGGACCCCCTGGCCTTACGTGTCGCTGCGCGCCGGGCCCCACGTCGGCTACGCGATGCTGGTGCGCGCGACGGGGAGCAACGCGTTCGTGCGCGCCTTGACGGGCGACATCGGGACCGTGGCGATCGGAGTACATGCGGCGGTGGAGATCTTCCTCCCCGTCCGAGGCGCGACGGGGGTGACGCTCGGCTTCCGCGCGATGACGGAGCGCTACGACGGCGCCGCCGGCCACGCGCTCGGCCCGCAGCTCGGCGTGGTGTTCTGACGCCCCGACCTGCCGCGCGGCGCCTCGCGCGACGTAGGCGTGCTGGGTTCTTGCCCACGCCGCCGCTTCCGTGACGTACTCGCCTCCGTGACGCGCTCGTGGTGGGAGGTCGTCGTCGTGCTCGCGATCGTCCTCGTGACGAGCGGGTGCGCGTCCTCCGCGGCACGTTGGCCGTCGACCACGCGCGTGAGCAGCGCCTCCGTCGACGTCGGGTACTGCTCTCGGACGTACCAAGCCCAGTTCGGGTGGCCGGATCCGGACAAGGCGGCGCGCGTATGTCGCTGCGAGTCGCGAGGGAACCCGCGGATCGTGTCGCGCAACGGGCTCTACGCGGGGCTCTTCCAGTTCTCGCGCGCGACGTGGCAGTCCGTCGGCGGCGGCGATCCGTTCGATCCGGCCACGAACAGCGAGCGGGCGTACCGGCTCTGGCGGCGCCGCGGCTGGAAGCCCTGGCCCGTCTGCGGACGGTGAGGCGCGGCTCGGGTCGCGACGTGACGTCGTCACGCCGATCCTCGCGAACGTCAGCGCGCCGCGAAGAAGGTCCATGACGCGAGGGCGGCCTGCGACCAGAAGGTGTGGCCGAGGTTCGGGATCGCGCACCACACCTCCGGACGCTCGCAACCGGCGTATTCCACGCAGGGGGAGGGTGACCACGGCGTCGTCGACGAAGTGCACCCGTTCACGCGCCGGAAATGGTCGCGCGTCGACCGTCCTTCGCTGATCGAGACGACGCCGTCGGCCGTGCCGTGG
Source organism: Polyangiaceae bacterium (assembly GCA_022842465.1). GTDB lineage: Bacteria > Myxococcota_A > Polyangia > Polyangiales > Polyangiaceae > Labilithrix. Next base: position 20,907 of record JALHPN010000164.1, read on the forward strand.
ACTTGCATCGCCGCGATGGGAGGCGCGCTGCAGACGAGGTGCCCGTCGTCGCCGTACTCGGCGTCGAGGACACCGAACGGCCCGCCTCCAGCGTGGCTCGCGACGCCGCGGAGCGCCACGCTCGTACGACACGCGACCTGGTTCGCGAAGTAGCCGCCGCGTGAGATGCCCGCGAGGAAGCTACGACCGTCGCCGCAGTACGAGGCCTGGAGCGACGTGAGGAGGGCGTCGACGAAGGCGACGTCCTTCGCCATCGGAGCCGTGGCGTCGATCTGCCACGTCTTGTTCACGCCGTCCGGATACGCGACGATCGCGCCGCCCGACGACGCGCTCTCGATGGGGAAGCTCTTGCGGACGCCCGCGCCCGTCCCACCGTCGCCGTGGAAGACGAGGACCACGGGGAAGCGCGTCGTGCCGTCGAAGGTCTGTGGGACGAAGAGCTCGTAGGTGCGCGTGGCGGCGCCGACCGTGATCGCGTGGCGTCCGAGGAAGCCGGTGCTCGCGAGGGAGACCCCGCAGCTCGGCGGTGGCGGCGGCGGGGGCGGCGGGGGCGGCGGGGGCGGCGGCGGGGG
>JALHPN010000165.1 GCA_022842465.1 Polyangiaceae bacterium
TGCGGGTGCCAGACGCCCGGCACGCGGGAGTCTCCGCCGCTCGTCCTCGTCGTGGTCGCGGTCCTCGGGCTCGGCGTCGTCGTGCTCCGCCGTCGCGGCGGTCGCCGCGGCGCCGGCGTCCTCGCGATGGGCTCGCTCGGCGTCGTCGCCGCGACGAGCCAGGGGTGCGGCTGCGGAGGCGAGGAGGGTCCGCCCCAGGGCTGCGGCGCCGACTGCATGCAGGAGTGCCGCCCTGCCCTCGCCGCGGGCATGCCCGGCTCCTACACGTCCGTCGCGAAGGCGAAGGACGGCACGATCTGGGTGGCCGGCTACAACGACGCCCTCATCGAGGACAACGACGCGCGGCTCTTCGGCGACCTCGTCGTCGGGACCTACGATCTCGCCGCGCAGAAGGTCACGTGGTCCACGGTCGACGGCGTCCCGAAGCGGGAGACGGGCTGCCCCGATCACGATCGGAGCGGCTGGCGCGGCGGCGAGACGGACTCCGGCGACGACGTGGGGCTCTTCACGAGCCTCCAGGTCACGGGCGAGGGCACGCCCGTCGTCGCGTACTACGACGCATCCAACAAGCGCCTCAAGATCGCGACGAAGGACGGCGACGGCTGGGTGAGCTTCGTCCTCAAGGAGGCGCCCGGCGCCGACATCGGTCGCTACGCGAAGATGGTGCTGGTCTCCGGCAAGCCCGTCGTCGCGTTCCTCCACGTCGAGCCCGGGAACGGCGGCCGCACGCGCTCCAAGATCGCGGTCGCGCGCGCGTCGACGGAGGCGCCGAAGAGCGCCGCCGACTTCCGCTTCGAGGACGTGAACGTCGACGAGGAGGGCCCCTGCCGCGCGGACGCGTGCGCCGGTGGGCAGGCCTGCATCAAGTCGACCGGCGCGTGCACGGCGACGGTGAACGGCTGCCAGCCGGGTTGCGCGAGCGGCACCGAGGCCTGCGTGACGGTGGACGGCAAGGCGACGTGTGAAGCGGTCGTCGGTCCCGTCGTCACCTACCCGCGCGCCGTCGGCGCCTACCTCTCGCTCGCGACCGGGCCGAGCGGGCTCGCCCTCGTCGGCTACGACGCCGTGCGGGGGAACCTCCTCGGGTTCGCCGAGACGAACGGCACGTGGACGAAGACCCTCCTCGACGGCGAGACGGGGTCGCGCGCCGACAAGACCGCGGTCGACACGGGCGACGTCGGCATCGCCGCGAGCCTCTTCGTCGACAACGCCTCGACGTGGCACGTGAGCTACGTGAACGGCCTCGACGAGACGCTCCGCTACCTCCGCGTCGACGGCGGCAAGCCGTCGACGAGCGAGATCGTCGACGACGGCAGCGCCGTCGACGGCAAGGCCTTCGCCGACGGCAAGCACCTCGTCGGCGACGACTCCTCGGTCCGGACGCAGGGCGACGCCATCGTCGTCTACTACCAGGACGCGACCGCGGGCGTCCTCCGGCGCGCGACGGGCGTGCCCGACGGCGCGAAGCGGCGCTGGGACCTCCGCGCGATCGCGCAGCCGAACCGGTTCGCGGGCTTCTTCCCGCAGGTCGTCCCCGGCGAGGAGAAGGTCGCGAACTGGTGGCGCGAGACGAACCGCGGGGCGCGAAGCGTCCTCGGGGACGTGTCGATCGTCAGCCCGTGATCACGCGTGGCGCTTCGCGGAGAGGATGACCTTCTGCTCGAGCTCGCCGAGCTCGGGGTCGGCGCGGACGATGGCCGCGTAATCCTCGTACGTGATCCCGATGCGCCCTGCGGCGAGCTCGAGCGCGCGGTGGACCTCGGCCGGCGAGGTCGGAGGCGGGTTCGCGGTGCGCATGAACTCCTCCGCCTTGCGGAGCACCGAGACCGCCTTGGCGCGGTCGGCGACGTTCCGCGGGGCGCTCTCCGTGGCGTCGCGGCGCTCGGTGGCGCGTCCGTACACACCCGCGTGCGGCCCCTCGTCGCTCGGTGACGCGGTCGCGACGAGCTCGGCGCCGAGAGGCTTCTCGTGGTCGGAGAACGAACGCCCCGGCTTACGGGACGACGGGACGCTGTCGGTCGGCTTCGTGTCGAGAGGCGGGTTGGGCATCGTGGGGGCTCCTGCCTCGCACGGTCGCAAGGACCGTGCGCAGAGCCCCGCGCGCCTCAGGCCGCCTGCTCGCCGAGCTCGGCCATCGCGCGGAGAGCCGGACCGCTCGCGCGCTCGCGCTCGGCGTTCACGACCTCGAGCAGCTCGGCCTTCGTGCACATGCCGGTGTCGAGGAGCGCCCGCATGTAGCCGTCGACGTAGCCGTGAGCGCGGGCGAGACGCCCGTACGCTTCGCCCGACGCCTTCGCGGCGAACACGTCGGCGAGCATCGTGCGGAGCTCCGAAAGAACGTCGGTCCTGGTCTTCATGAGCGAGCCCTCCTCGCGTGGGCAAGATGCCCGGGGCGAGTTCGTCGGTATCGGATCGCGCGACGGGCGGCCAAGTTTCCTTCCGTGCTCGAGCACTGAATAGTGGTCGCCCGGCGGGCGTTCGGGTAGACGAGGGAGGGTTCGATCCATGGCCGGGAACCCGACCGAGACGCCGTCCTCCGAGGACCACGAGAACGCGCAGGCGGACGGCCCCCACGTGGCCGCGCCCGGTGCCCCTGTGCCTGCGGGCGACGAGTCGACGGCCGAGGAACCCACGGGCGACGCGCCTCCGGTGACGGCGCCCATGGGGGGGCTGGCCGTGACCGAGCGCGCCGCAGGCGACGGCGAGCCCGACCCTGCCCCCGTGTCGCAGCCCGAGGACGCCGTGCCTGCCCCGCCCGTGACGCAGCGGCTCAGCGACGTCCCGCAGAGCCCCGCGATCGCGACGGCCACGGTCGCGTCGTCGCGGAGGTCCTCCGGCCGGATGGCGCAGGCCGCCCCGGCCGTCGCCCACGGCCCCGAGGCGTCGCTCGGCGCGTACGAGGCCGTCGCGCGCTCCGCGAGGCTCCCCGACCTCGTGGCGCTGACGCTCGAGGTGGTCGGCGCCGCCGCGACCGCGCGTCGCGCGGACGTGGCCTCGAAGACGAAGGTGCAGACCCACGTCGAGCTCGCGCATCTCAGCCGAGCCGACGCCGATACGGCCTACGGCAACGCGCTGAAGGTCCTGGAGCTCGGCCCGGAGGGCGCCGCCGAGCGCGCGCTCGCGCAGGCGCTCTGGGCCCATGCGGTCGCGGAGGCGCCCCGCGCGCGCACGGAGGACGAGGACCGCCTCGTCTCGGACGTGCTCTGGCTCGCGACCCACACGGCCTACGACGCGACGCCCTTGCTCGATCGCGCTCTCGGAGACGATGCGGCCGATCTCTGGACCGCCATCGCCGATCGCGTGAAGCGGATCGACGGCGGCCGCGGAGGCTCGCTCGGTCGCGCAGAGGCGATCGTCGGCTGCGCGGCGCTCGCTTCGTCGTCCTCCAGGACGGCCGAAGGGCTCCGCACGACGCTCGGCCCCCAGCTGACCGACCCGATCCTGACGAAGGTGCTCGGGGCCGGCGCCGCCGCCGGCGCCGACACGGGCGAGATGAAGCTCATCGCCGAGCTCGCCCCCGGGCCGCGGGGCCCCGTCGTGACGACCCTCCTCGCGTTCACCGGCGTCCTGTTCGTCCTCCGCGGCGCCTCCGCCGTCGCCCGTGTCGCGCTCGCGTACCGGACGCCGACCGAGGTCTCCCTCTCGAGCGCCGGGATTCGCGTGAAGACGCGCATCGAGATGCTCGGTCGCACGCTCCGTGAACGCGAGCAGGTGATCGCGAAGGACGCGCTCGTCCGCGTCGTGCGCGAGGTGCGGTATCCGCGTGTCGCGTTCTACGCGGGGCTCCTCGCCCTCGTCATCGGCAGCTACATCGGCGTCCGCGCCCTCGTGGACGGCGTTCGCGCCGCGTCGCCTTCGCTCCTCGCCGTCGGCCTCCTCGTCGTCGCCCTCGGCGTCGCGATCGACTTCGTGCTCGGCAGCGTCCTTCCCGGCTCCCGCGGTCGCTGCCGGATCGCGTTCGTCCCCAAGACGGGCCGGACCGTGTGGGTCGGCGACGTCGACGCGAAGCGCGCGGACGAGGTCCTCGCGCGCGTCCTGCGCGGCTGAGCGTCACTTCGACGGGACGGTGCGCTCGCCGATGACGGCGTCGAGCTTGCCCGCCGTCGCGCGCGCCTCGATGCGCACGGAGCGGATCGCCCCGGCCGAGCACGCCCGGAGGGTCGCGGCGTTCTGACCGTGCGCGCGGTCGAGCTCGTCGCCGCTCACGACGTCGACGAGGCGCACCTCGAGACCGGTGCCTTCGCCTTCCGCGCCGAACGCCACACGGAGGCACGACGAGGCGGGAATGCTTGCAGCTTGCACGTACTGGCGACTCGCGTCGAGGACCGCGTGACGCACGCCGGCGAGCGCGCCCTCGTGGAGGCCCGTCGGGCCCATCGCCGAGCGCCCCAGCATGCGACCGGCGGCGAGCGGATGCGCGGCGAACGCAGGATCCTTCCACTTCTCGGTCCGGGCGAGGAGCGCGTAGGGGCCGGGCCTCCCGCGCGTCCCGAGGTCGACGCGCGCCTTGCCCTTTCCACACACGAAGAGCGTCGCGCCGTCTGCCCCGTCTCCCGTCGCGAGGAGCTGCCCGCCGTCGTCCCAGACGGCCGCGTCGACCATCGCGAGCGGGGCCCCTGCCACGACGTCCACGCGGGTGCACGCGCCGGGGCCCGCGAGGTCGATCGGCACCGTCGCACGGCGCGAGAGCTGGAGCTGCCCGTCCTTCTGGAGCACCGGTGCGCCATAGCCTGCCTTCGCGAGGGCCGCGTTGCGAGCTGCGCGGGTGGCCTCGAGAGGCAGCGCCGGGACGACCCACGCCGTCTCCGGGCGCGAGGCGAGCGCACGCACGCCGTCCGGCTTCGCCCTGCCGAGCACCACTGCCGCGAGGCCGCGACCGACGTGAGGCCGGACGTGCAGGCTGCCGGAGACGGCGATAGGCGAGCACACCGTGATCGACTTCACCGCGGACGACTCCTTCGCCCGCGCCACGAGCCGACCGTCGCCGTCGAGCACGTCGACGTCGAGGAACGCGACTTCCTCGTCCGGCACCACGAGGACGTCCGTGCAGCCGCCCTCCTCGATGGGGAGGGAGACGGCGGAGACCGCGCGCTGATCGATCGCGACGGCGACGCGACGGAGCTCCTCCCAGGTGCCGCCGATCGCGAGCCGGTGTGCGCGCACCTGGTCGTCGAGGCCAGGCCAGGCCTCCGGAGAGCGCGTCGCGCCCGCGGCCGCGCCGCGGGCCCCCACCCCGCGGCCGACCTCGACGGCGCGCTCACGGGGGACGAGCTGCGCGCCGATCGCCGCGAGACCGTTGCCGCTCGCCGCATGGAGCGCGACGTACACGCGATCCGGGTGGGGGGGGCAGATGAGGACCGTGGGCTTCGGGTCCGGGCCCTCGTCGACGGCGACGGGCGTACCCTCGGCCGAGAACGCGGCCACGTCGATGTCCTCGAGGGAGGTCGAGGCCCGCCCGTACGCGAGGAGGCACGCGTCCGGCGGAACCTCGACGAACGCGCCCATGCGCTCGCCTTCGTTCATGGGCCCCGACGCGACGATGGTCAGCGGGCCTGCGCCCAACGCCGAGGCGCGGGCCGGCGTCTCGCCGAGCAGAGGCTTCGCCTCGAGGCTGCCCGGCACGATCCGCGGCGCCGCGAGCGGGGCGCGCGGGGACGTCGGCAGAGCGCCGGACGGCGCGCCGCCGCAGGCCGCGAGGAGGAGCGCGAGCGCGACGAATCGAGGACCTCGGACGAACGACCTCACGGGGCTCCTTCCCAGATGGCGCTGCGGACGCGGAAGACGGCGAGGCCGAAGCCCACTCCAGGGCCGCGAGCATGGACTTCGATCCGCGCCGTCGAGCTCTCTTTCGCGCAGAACGCGACGAGCGCGGCCTCGTCGGCCGCGCCGCGCTCGTCGCTCGACTCGCGAGGTCCGACCGTCGCCCGCAGCTGCAGCGCCTTCGCGTGACCGTGCGCGATGCCGGCGACGGCGACGTAGCACCCCCCGGGCTCGACCGGGATCGGAAAGGGCGTCGTCCCCGAGCTGCCCTGCGCGAGGAACACCGCCTCGTCCGCGGGGACGGCCACGTGCCGTGCGAACATCGCCCGCGCCATCTTGCTGCGCGTCGCCGGACCCCACAGCGGAGGGAGCCGCGCAGGGAGCGGCCACGTGGCGCGCGTGATCGTGACTTCGGTCGTCGGGACCGCCCCCGCGTAGGAGAGCGTCACGCGCGTCGTCTTCCCGACGCACGCCTCGAGGCGCGCGTCGGGCGCCTCGGTGCGATCCCGCGCGAGGAGCCGCTCGCCGTCCGGATCGCGGAGCTCGGCGTCGACGTCGAGGCGGAAGCGGCGCCCTGGCCGATCCGTCCGCGGATCCCGCGCGAAGACCTCCAGCCGGTGACAGCCCTCGGGCAGATCGATCTCCTCCGCGCCCGAGCCATCGTCTCCTGCGGTCGACGGCGTCCGCGCCGCGATCATCGCGCCGGTCCGCCTGGACCGAGCCTCCGCGGTGTCGGCGCGCGCCGCGGGGGGCGGGAGCGGCGCGAGCGCGCCTGCGTCGGGGACGGGAGGGAGCACGCCGCCCGTCCGTTCCGGGAGGATGCTGCCGAGCGACGGCATCGGCGCGGGGCCGTGCGCGACGACGATCTCGATGGCGCCCCGGCCCGCGTCCGACGTGACGACCACGCCCTTGATCGGGCTGGAGGGTCCGCCCTCCGCGCTCCCCTCGCCTTCGCAGCGGCGGAGCTCGAGGACACCGGCGACGCTCGACGCGCGCGAACCGGGCTCCTGCGAGAGCGGATCGGGCGACGCATCGGCGAACTTGGCGTGGAACGAGTGTCCGCGGCCCGCCACGATCGCGACGTGCGTGCAGCGCGCGCCCGGGGCCGCCTGGAGGGGGATCGCCAGCGTCTCGTCGTCGAAGACGAAGCGCGACGGGAGGCTCTTCGCCACCGCGCCGGCGCGCGTCCACTGCGCCTCGACCCGCGACGCGATCTCACGAGCGTCGCCCTCCGCGCGCGCCTCGGGCGCGAAGGCGACGAGCGAGATCGCGAAGGCGACGAGCGGGAGCGCGGAGCGCCGTGCGGCGAGCACCTGACGATCGTAGCGGGTCTGTGGCCGCTCCGCACTCTCACCCTCACCCGACGTCGAGGATCGCGCGGAGCGCCGTCAGCGCACGGAGCGCCCCCTCCGCGAGCACGCGGGCCTCCTCCGTCTCGAGCGAGAGCGCGTCGAGGACGCGCGCCACCTCTTCCGCGGTCACTCCGGGGGACGTCGCGCCCACGGCGACACGCACGCCGGCGGCCGCGAGGTATGCGCGCTCCACGTCGGCGTGCGCGGACGCTGCGACGGTCACCTCCGCGCGGCAGAGCTCGTTCTGACCTCGCTCCCCCACCTCCGCGAGGCAGATCTGCCGGCCGAAACGTCGACGGTCGAGCTCGTTCATGCGTCCCTCCGCGCCCCGCAGGTCGGACAGCCGCGTCGCGGGGGGACCGCGCGCCTCCGGGAGCAGAGCCTCTTTCCGTCGAAGGTCACGAGCGTACCGGCCGTGCCCTCGCGTTCCGCGAGGAGGCCCAGGGCGAGGTCGGCCTGGACGGCGGCGACGACGCCGACGACCGGCCCCACGACGCCGGCCTCGGCGCAGTTCGGCGCGTCGCCCTCGGGGACGTCCTCGAAGAGGCAACGGTAGCAGGGGCGCTGCTCGCGGCCGACGGCGAGTGCCGTGCCATGCCAACGGACGGCCGCGCCGTGGACGACGGGGACCTCGGCGCGGGCGCAGGCGTCGGAGACGAGGAACTTGGTCGCGAAGTTGTCGCTTCCCTCGACGACGACGTCGTAGCCCCGCACGAGCTCGTCGGCGTTCGGCGGGAGGATGCGGGTCGGATGCTCGATCACGGAGATCGCGGGGCTCATCGCGCGGAGCCGTGCCGCGGCGGCGCCGACCTTGGGGCGCCCGACGTCCTCCTCCTGGAAGAGCAGCTGGCGATGCAGGTTGGAGACGTCGACCTCGTCGTCGTCGGCGATCCCGATCGTGCCGATCCCGGCGCGCGCGAGCACCATCGCGGCGGGACAGCCGAGGCCGCCGATGCCGACGAGGAGCACGCGCGCTCGCGCTCGATCCCGAGATGCCACGCCGCCGGCCTAGCCCGACATGGACCGTGCGCGCAAGTCGTGCGACAACGGGAGTCCTCGTGCCGATCGCCCCTCCCTCCGACACGGCGCGCGCGGTCCTCGCGGAGGCGCCGCCGATCGATCTCCACGCCGACACGCTCATGTGGTCGCGCTGGACGGGCTACGACCTCCACAAGGCGCACGAGCCGCCGCTCCCGCTCGCGGCGTTCGGGGGTCACGTCGACATTCCGCGCATGCTCGAGGGCGGCATGAGCGCGCAGTTCTTCGGCCTGGTCTCGCTCCCGCTCGCGAAGAGCGTGCGCGGGATGGCGCGCGTCGTCCACGAGCAGATCGACCAGCTGGACGCGCAGATCGCCCGCCGGCCGGGCGCCATTCGCCTCGTCCGGACCGCCGACGAGATCGAGCGCGCGCGGAGGGACGGCGCGGTGGGCGCCCTCCTCGGGATCGAGGGCGCCCACGCGCTCGAGGGCGACCTCGACAACGTCCGCGTCTTCGCGCGTCGCGGCGTCAGGTACATCGGGCTCCTCCACTTCAGCGAGAACGAGGCGGGACACCCGGCCTACGGACGCGGGCGGAAGGACGAGGCCGGCCTCACGCCCTGGGGCTACGACCTCGTACAGCGGTGCGAGGAGGAGGGCGTCATCGTCGACCTCGCCCACGTGAACAAGCGAGGGATGATCGACGCCTGTCGCGTCGCGCGGAAGCCCCCCATCGTGAGCCATACGGGTGTCCTCGGGGCGTTCGACCACTGGCGCAACATCGACGACGAGCAGCTCCGCGCCGTCGCCGACAAGGGCGGCGTCGTCGGCGTCATCTTCTGTCCGCGCTACGTGGGCGGCGACGGGCTCGAGCCGGTCGTGAAGCACCTCCGCCACATCGTCGACGTCGTCGGCGAGGACGCGGCTGCGCTCGGGAGCGACTGGGACGGGTTCATCATCCCTACGGGCCCGCTGAAGGACCCCCGCGGGCTCCCCCACCTCGCCGACGCGCTCCTCGCGTCCGGGATGTCGCGCTCGGCCGTCGCGAAGATCATGCAGCAGAACGCGCTGCGCGTTCTCCGCGAGGCCTAGCGCCTCGCCCATCGTCAGGCCGATCTCGGCGGCTTCGGCGCCGTCCTCCTCGCGCGCACGGTCGAGGCGCAGAACGATGAGCCGAGCGCGGTCCGTCTGCTGCGGCTCCTCAGCGCGTATCGATCGCCGCAACGCTGACTGCGACGCCCCAGGATGTTCACGCGGGTGGAGGCGGCTCGTCACCCGTCACGACTACCGTCGTGACCATGACCGTGGAGCTCGCCGTCGTCGATCTCTCTTGCCTCGTCCTGGGCGTCGGCGAGACCTGCATTCGCGCCCTGCTCGACGCGACGAACCGCGTCGGCGCGCGCGTCTCGTCGGACGACGCCCGTGCCGTGCTCGGCCTCCCGCTCGAACGCGGCGTTTCGGCGCTCTTCCAGAGTCGCAGCCGTGAGGCGCACCGACCTCGCGCGGAAGCTGCGTGGGAGTCGGTGCTCTCGGATCTCGTCGACCACTACACGCCCCGACGCTCCGTCGTCGAGGTGCCTGGCGCACGCGACACGCTCGCTGCGCTGCGCGTGAGCGGCGTACCTGTCGCCGTCTCCTCCAACCTCCCCTCGCCCGTCGTCGCGTCGATCGTCGGCGGCCTGGACTGGCACGACCGAGGGCTCGTGGCGACGGTCGTCACCTGCGACGAAGTCGACGATCCGCGTCCGAGGCCGGGCATGATCGTCGAGGCGATGCGGCGAGTCGGAGCACGGCGGCCGGAGCGCGTCGTGACCGTGGGAGACACGCCGGCCGCCCTGGCGGAGGGAACGCTCGCTCCGTGCGGCATGGTCGTCGGCGCTCTCTACGGGAGCCACCGCCGGGACGAGCTCGAGCTGCGTCCGCACACGCACCTGGTAGAGCGCCTCGTCGAGGTCGTCCATCTGGTTCGCGAGGTGACGCAGTCCTCGCCGAAGCGCTACGATGCGGCTCGAGCGATCGCGACACGATCGGCGTGAGCCGCCGCCGACCTAGCGATCGCGACGGACGGAAGCGCGCGCGAAGAACGCGTCGAGCGCAGCGTGTTCGCCCTCGAGCTCGAGCTCGAAGTGGAGGATGCGCTCGATGAGGCGCGTGTGGCCGATGCTCACTCTGCGCGACGATGGCGAGGGGTGAGGCCGCGATGCTCGAGGAGATCCTCGGACGCGATCCGCGCCGTCGACCTCGCGAGCGCTGCAGGTGCTCAATCGATGCAGGCGACCGGTGAGCACGGGATCGCGAGCGCCGTATCGTCGGCGCACGTGCGCCGGCAGTAGGGCCCGTCCTTGCCCTGCTTCCTGCACTGGCGAACGAGCGCGGGCTCCGAAGTCGCGATGCGGCCGCCGAGACGTCGGCAGGCCTCCACGCCGATCTTGGGGAGTTTGCCGCCGACGGCCAGACTGCTCGCCGGGGCGCTCTCGTTCGCCGTGACGTCGAGCTCGGCATCGACGGGAAGCACGGCATCCTCTCCTTCGGCGGCGCAGCCCGCCAAGCCGAAGGTGAGGCCGAGAGCGGCGAAGGTTGCGGCGACGACGAACGGGTGACGGTGGCCTTGTTCCATGTCGAAAGCCGAAGCATCCGGCGGGCCAGATGTAGCGGGATTCGAGCTGTAACGATTCTCGGACCTTGCAGGCTAGGACTCGTGCCGCGTCTGTCTACGCGCGTGGACAGGTGGCGCCTCGCGTGGACGCCTTCGGCGGAGCCGCGTCGTCAGGTCGGCGGCTGGGTCGAGGTCGCTGGCATCGATGAACAGGCAACAGCGAGCCGACGCGAAGAGGAGCGCGCAGCAGCTGATCGCAGGAGCGAGGCGCCGATACACGCGAAGATCCCAGCACGGGGCAGGGCAGCTGAGAGGAGCCTCGATGGCGCGGCTCGCCGCGGCGTGAGCAGAGGCCACTCAGCGCACCCAGCGCTGCCACTCCTCCTCGTAGTAGCGCACGAGCGTCTGATCGTTCAGGCGGTTCGGCTTCGCCTCGACGGGCCCCATGTCCGGGGCGATCTCGAAGAGGGAGGCGAGCTGCGGCGCGTCGAGATAGCGAAGCCCTTCCGGAAGCGCGGTCGGGATGGGCGGCGTCCCCTCCGCGCTCGCGAGCGCGTAGCCCCACTCGCCGAACGACGGCACGAACGCGTGGTACGGGCGCACGCCGAAGCCCGCCGCCTCCATCGTCCGGACGACGCACCAGAACGACCGCCGCGCGACGAGCGGCGACGTGCTCTGGACCGAGACGACGGCCCCCGGCGCGAGGCGCTCCTTGAGGAGCCGGTAGAACCGCACTGTGTAGAGCTTCCCGAGCGCGAAGTTGTTCGGGTCGGGGAAGTCGACGACGACCGCGTCGAACAGCGCGGGGAAACCCGGACGCGGCTCCGTGATCCACACCATCGCGTCCTCGTTGAGCACGCGGACGCGCGGATTCGAGAGCGAATCGCCGTTGAGCTCGCGGAGCTTCGGGAGGTCTCGGGCGAGCTCGGTCATCGCTGGGTCGAGGTCGACGAGCGTGACGGTCTCCACGTCCTTCCACCTCAGGATCTCGCGGACCGCGAGCCCGTCCCCTCCCCCCAGGACCAGCACGTTCGCTCGCCTCTTCGCCGCGCCGAGCGGCGGATGAACGAGGGCTTCGTGGTACCGGTACTCGTCGACGGAAGAGAACTGGAGGTTCCCGTCGAGGAAGAGGCTCATCCCCGCGCGCGCCTGGGTGAGTACGATGCGCTGGTACTGCGTCTGCTTGGCGAACGCGACCGGGTGGAGGAGGAGCGCCTCGTCCGCCGCGCGCACGATCCGTTGCGAGAAGACGAGCGCGACGACGAGGACGGTGAAGACGATCATCCCCCGGACGCGGAGCGGCTTCGGCTCGAGGTACGGCCCGAGGACGTGCGTCCCCCAGAGGGCGGAGAGGGCGCCGAGGATGCCGAAGAGGATGCCGGTCCGGAGGATGCCGAAGGCCGGCAGGAAGACGAGCCCGAAGACCAGGGCCCCGACGAGGGCGCCGACGTAGTCGAGGGCGAGGATGCGCGAGACCACGTCCTTCATCGCGAAGCGGCGCTGGACGACGCGCATCAGGAGCGGCAGCTCCGCCCCGACGAGCACGCCGGCGCCCGCGACGAGGAGATAGAGCACGAGCCTCACGTGCGAGCTCGAGGCGAACGTGAGGTAGAGGATCGGCCCTCCGAGCCCGCCGACGAGCGACGCGCCGAGCTGACACTCGACGAAGCGATCGGCGACCTTGTCCTCGACCCACTTCGAGAGCCATGCCCCGACGCCCATGGCGGACAGGTGGACCCCGATCACGGTGGAGAGCTGGGTGATCGAGTCCCCCATCAAGTACGTCGAGATCGCGCCCGCGACGAGCTCGTAGACGAGCCCGCACGTCGCGACGACGACGACCGTCACGTAGAGGAGGAAGAGGCCCACGCCGCGACGCCTTCGCGCCTTCTCACTTCCCGCCGAAGCCGCCGCCGCTCGAGCTGCCGCTCCGGATGCCGCCCGACGTCGTGTAGATGCCGCCCGTCGAGCTCGACGAGCTCGACGAGCTCGTCCCGTCATCCCCGCACGAGCCGCACGCGACGCCGGCGAAGACGAGGACCACCACGATGACGACGATGAGCCCCACCAGGCCGTTCGCGCCCCCGCCGCCGCCCACGACGGCCGCGCCGTACTGGCTCGCCTTGGGCTGGTAGCCGAACGCCTGCGTCACGACCGCCGTCGGGATGACGACCGAGTGCGACCAGCTCACCTCGGTCTCCGTGCGCTCGCTCGACACGACCTCGCGCCCGTGGACGTAGTCCTCCGCCCAGACCGACTCGCCGACGGCGACCTTCCAGTAGAACTCGCCGACGACGTAGTCGACCCGCGCCTGCTGCGCGTTCCGCCGCTGGAAGTGGAGGTTCCGGTGGTTCACGAAGACGGGGGCGCGGCTCGCGTCCACGTCGCCCGCCGCGAGCGGCGTGACGAGGAGGAAGTTGCCTTCGTCGAACACGAGCCAGCGGTAGCCGTGCTGCGCGTTGTAGAGGAGGTACTCCTGCCAGCCGAACCAGTCGTCCGACCCGGGTGAGCCGGTGGAGCGCTCCATGTAGCCGAGCACCGTCCACTCGACGTTGTAGACGCCCTTAGCGTCGGCGACGGGGACGACGCCCCTCCGTCCGAGCTCGATCGACGGCCCCTCTCGCGCCTGCGCCTGCTGCGCGACGACCTGCTGGAGCTTCACGTCGCTGATGGCGTTGCAGTACTTGCAGGCCATCCGCTCGGAGCCCGGGGAGAGCACCGGGAGGTCGCCGCCGCAGTTCGGGCACTTGATCGACTGCGTCTTCACGGCGGCGACGGGGCGGTCGCCCCCGCGCTGCTGCACCTGGAACTCGGCGAACGAGGTCTGGACGCCGACGAAGACCTGCGGGGCGCTCTGGCCGTCGCCGTAGTCGATCGACGCCCAGGACCCCTGCGGCCCCGACAGGTCGACGAAGATCCGCCGCGTGCCCGGCGTCGCGGCGAACGGGAGCTCGCCCTCGCCGGACAGGAACGTCCCCTCGTTCTTCTCCTGGACGACGAAGACACCCTGGCCGAGCTGCACCGGGAGCTGCGGGCGGAGCGCGGCGAGCGGCGGCGCGGGAACGGGGGCGGCGGTCACGACCTGCCAGTACCCCTGCGCCTCGCTGATCCACGCCGGGTTCCGCCCGTCGAAGAGCGCGTAGTACTCCTCCCAGGTGCCGCCCTGGGGGTGCTGGAGGACGAGCCGCCCCTCGATCGAGAAGCTGCGGCCGCGGAAGGTCCCCCGGTCGCCCGGGGCGAGCGCGGTATCGCCGAACGTGACGTCCGCCACGCGTCCGAGGTTCCTGAGATCGCGGTCGGTGCGGACGACGACGTGCTTGCAGTATTTGCAGACGAGCGACAAGGACGAGCCCGCGCGGAACTCGATCGAGCCGCCACAGTTCGGGCAGGGTCCGCTCGTCACGGCCATGGTCGAAGCCGACGATACGTGCTTTTCGAGAGCAGTGCGAGGGGCTACCCTCGCGAGCGTTTCGAGGACATGGTCGTAGGAACCGAATGGCTCGTCGAGGCGCACGGCTGCTCGCCGGAAGCGCTCCGTGATCTCGGACGCGTGAAGCGCGTCCTCGAGGACGTCCTCGCGCGGCTCGAGCTCCGGGCCGTGGGCGATGGCCTCTTCCACACCTTCCCGGGCGAGGGAGGGGTGACCGCGATGTATCTCCTCACCGAGTCGCACCTCACGGCGCACACGTATCCGGAGCACCGCCTGGCGACGTTCAACCTCTACTGCTGCCGGCCGCGTCCCGGCTACCCGTGGCAGGACGCGCTCGCGACGGCCCTCGGCGCGGAGACCGTGACGGTGCGGGCCCTCCCCCGCGGGGGAGACCCGGGATGAAGAGCGTGTACGCGGAGTCCACCGTCCTCGAGCTCGGTGCCCGGGGGAAGGCCCGCGGACGCGGTGCGTTCACCCTCGCGGGGCGCGTCGTGGTCCGGTCCGAGGCGGGCGCCGTCTGGAACGAGTGGACCCTCGCGTTCGCGGACGGCCGCGAGGCCTACCTCGCCGAGGCGCGAGGCACGTTCACGCTCTACGAGGAGAGCGCGTCGGCGCCGCCGTGGGACGCGCTACGCGCGGGGGAGACGGTCCCGTCCGACCTCGTCGTCGTCGAGCGCGGCACGGCCAGGCGGGTCGCGACGTTCGGCGAGGCCAGCGCGACGCCGAAGAGCTACCGCTACGCGGATCTCGCGCGTGCCGGCGAGACCGTCACGTTCGACTACGGCGAGCCCGACCGCGTGCGCGTCTTCCGCGGGCGCGCCCATCGCCTCGCGGAGCTCGGGCTCCGGCCGCGGGCAGAGCGGCCCCGGTTCCTTCCCGTCACGGGCTTCCCGGCGTCGCCTCCGAAGAGCACCGAGCTTTGGCTCGCCCTCGGCGACGAGGGCGTCCTCGACGGCACGCGCTGGCGCGTGATCGCGATCCTCGCGCGGAGCGTGCGCGAGGACGGCGAGCGCTACGGCTGGGAGGAGTACCTCCTCCACGACCCCGCGGAGGGCTTCCGCTGGCTGGTCGTGTCCGACGGCCACTGGAGCTTCGTCGAGAGCGTCGACCCGTCCGCGGTCCGCGAGACGGAAAAGGGCGCGGTCCACGAGGGCGAGCTCCACAAGCCGCTCTCCGAGGGCGCGGCGCGGCTCGACTGGGCGACCGGGGAGCTCCCCTGGGAGGTCTCTCCCGGCGACGTCTCGCGGACGCGTGACTACGTGAAGGCGCCGCACCTCCTGTCCCGCGAGTGGTCCGAGGACGAGGTCTCGTGGTCCCGCGCGAGCTACCTCCCGACCGCCGTCCTCGCGAAGGCGTTCGCCAAGCGCGCGCTCCCCAAGCCGCGCGGGCGCGCCCCGCATGCCCCCAAGACCTAGCTCCCCACGAAACCGAATCGATCGAGGAACCTCGATATGCCCATGGACAACGTCGTCAAGACCCTCGTGAGCGCGCTGGCCTTCAGCGCCCTCGGCCTCGTGCTGTTCGCGGTGGCGTTCCTCATCATCGTCAAGGTGACGCCGTTCTCGCTCCGGAAGGAGATCGAGGACGACCAGAACACCGCCCTCGCGATCATCATCGCGTCGGTCATCCTCGGCATCGCCCTCATCGTCTCCGCGGCCATCCACGGCTGACGCCGCGCGGAGGAGAGGCTCGTGACAGCGAACGTCGGTCACGGCGAGCGAACGCGTGAGCGGCGGGAGCGGCTCCTCCTCGCGAACGTGGCAGTCGTCGCGCTCTGCGCGCTCGTCTACGAGCTCCTGTGCGGGACGCTCGCGAGCTACGTGCTCGGCGACGCGGTCCTCCAGTTCTCCCTCGTCCTCGGCACGTACCTCTCCGCGATGGGGGTCGGCGCCTGGATCGCGAAGGCGTTCGAGCCGGAGGCCGAGACGCGCTACGTCGAGGCCGAGCTCCTGCTCGCGATCGTGGGCGGGCTCTCCGTGCCGCTGCTCCTGCTCGCGGTGGGGGCGAAGGTGCCGCTCCGCCTCGCGCTGCACGGCTACGTGTTCGTGATCGGTGCGCTCGTCGGCCTCGAGCTGCCGCTCCTCGTGAAGATCCTCCGGACCCGCGCGGAGGACACGACCTTCGGCGACGTCGTCTCGCGCGCTCTTGCCTACGACTACGTCGGCGCGCTCGCGGCGTCGCTCCTCTTCCCGCTCGCGCTCGTGCCTCGCCTCGGGCTCGTGCGGACGTCCGTGCTCGCGGGCGTGGTGAACGCGCTCGTCGCGCTCTCGGCGACCTTCGTGGTCGAGACATCGCGTCCGCGGCTCCTCCGCGCGGCGGCAGGCCTCGTCATCGCCCTGCTGCTCGTGGTCTTCGTGCGGGGGGAGGCGTGGGTCGCCTTCGTGACGGACTGACCATGCTGTCCCGACGCGATCTCCTCGGCGCGATGCTCGGCGCGCCCCTCGCGGCCGCGGCGTGCAAGTCGCCGAAGCGCGTGCCCGACGGGGAGATGGCGTTCCGTCCCGACGAGCTCGGCCATCGCGTCCGAGACGGCAAGCCGCCGGAGCTCTCGGCCGACCGCGTCACGGACGTCGGCGTCGTCATCGTCGGCGGCGGGGTCGCCGGTCTCTCGGCGGCGCGCCGGCTCCTCGCGGCGGGCTACGACGACTTCGTGCTCCTCGAGCTCGACGGCGCGGTCGGCGGGACGGCGCGGAGCGGGGCGAACGGCACGAGCGCCTTTCCCTGGGGCGCGCACTACATCACGGCGCCCATGAAGGAGAACGCGGACCTCGTCGCGCTCCTCCGGGAGCTCGGCGTGGCCAACGGCGTGGACGCCGTGGGCGAGCCCACGTTCGGCGAGGAGCACCTCTGCCGCGAGCCGCAGGAGCGCGTCTGGGACGACGGCGGCTGGCACGACGGGATCTACGCGCACGACGGGGAGACGGAGGACGAGAAGCGGCAGTTCGCGCGCTTCCGCGAGGTCATGGACGCCTTCGCCGCTCTCCGCGACGGGCGCGGACGGCGCGCGTTCGCGGTGCCGGTCGCGATGGGGTCGGACGATCCGGACCTGACGAAGCTCGACGGCCTCACGATGTCGGACTGGATGGCCCGCGAGGGCTTCACCTCGGAGCGTCTCCTCTGGCTCGTGGACTACGCCTGCCGTGACGACTTCGGCGCCCGCGCGACGCAGGCGAGCGCGTGGGCGGGCGTGCACTACTACGCGTCGCGCCTCCTCGGTCCCGGGCGCGAGCCGCAGCCGGTGCTCACGTGGCCCGAGGGGAACGGCTGGCTCGTGAAGAAGCTCCACGCGCGCGTGAAGGACCACGTGCGGACCGGCCTCGCCGTGTGCGACGTGAGCCCGGAGGCCGACCACGTGAAGGTGACCGCGATCGGCAAGGTGCCCGACGCTGCCGGGTACCGCGCGAAGCGCGTGATCTTCGCGGCGCCCCAGATGGTCGCCCGCGCGGTGGTGAGGCCGTGGCGGGACGCGCCGCCGCCCCACCTCGCGCACTTCCGCTACGGGGCGTGGATGGTCGCGAACCTGACCCTCTCGGGCCGCCCGCGCCTCCGCGCAAAGACGGACCGGATGATGGCCTGGGACAACGTGATCGCCGAGAGCCCGTCGCTCGGATACGTCGTCGCGACGCACCAGACGGGGCGCGATCACGGGCCGACGGTCCTCACGTACTACTTGCCGCTCACGGACGACGATCCCAACGTCTCCCGGCGAAGGCTCTACGCCGCGGGGCGTGACGAATGGGCCGACGTCGCGCTCGCCGATCTCGAGGTCGTCCATCCCGAGATCAGAAAGCTCGCCACGCGTGTCGACGTCGTCCGCTGGGGGCACGCCATCCTGCGGCCGACGCCGGGTCTCTTCTTCGCGAGCGGCGCGCGGACGGCGGCGTCGGCTCCGTTCCGGGGCGTCCACTTCGCGCATACCGATCTCAGCGGTGTCGCGCTCTTCGAAGAGGCCTTCTTCCACGGGACGCGCGCCGCGAGCGAGGTGCTCGAGGTCGTGCGGGGCAAGGAGACCTGAAGGTGGCCTGGCTCTTCTCGCGAAAGGTCGATCTCGGGGTCTTCCTGGGGAGCTTCGCGCTCTCGATGGGGGCGCTCGTGGCGGGCTCGGCAGCGGGGGTGCTCCACGACGAGACGCCCGGCTGGGCCTGGGTGCCCGTCGTCATCCTCTGCGACGTCGCGCACGTATGGTCGACGCTCTTCAAGACCTACCTCGATCCGAAGGAGCGTGTGGCGCGGCGACGCCTGTTCGTCGCCGCCCCACTGCTCGGGTTCGCGGCAAGCGTCGCGCTGTTCGCGTTCGGCGAGCTCGCCTTCTGGCGCGCCCTCGCCTACGTGGCGATCTTCCACTTCGTCCGCCAGCAGTACGGCTGGGTCGCGCTCTACCGGGCGAAGGCGGGCGAGCAGGGCCGCCTCGGCCGCTTCATCGACACGGCGGCGATCTACGCCGCGACGTGCGGCCCGCTGCTCTACTGGCACACGCACGTCCCGCGGCGCTTCTCCTGGTTCGTGTCGAACGACGTCGTGGCGATCCCGTCGTGGCTCTTCCCGATCGGAGCCTCGGTCTGGGTCCTCGCGCTCGTCGCGTACGCGATCCGCGGCGCGGGGCTCTGGTGGTCGGGACGCGGGAACCCGGGGAAGGACGTCGTGGTCGGGACGACCGCGATCGCGTGGTTCGTCGGCATCGTCGCCTTCGACTCCGACTACGCCTTCACGGCCACGAACGTGGTCATGCACGGCGTGCCGTACTTCGCGATCGTCTGGACGCACGCGCGCGCGCGTCGCTCCGCCGTGACGCCGGGGCTCTTCACGTCCCTCACGCAGCACGTGCTCGTGTTCCTCGGCGCCCTGTGGCTCGTCGCCTTCGTCGAGGAGCTCGTCTGGGACCGCGCCGTCTGGCACGACCGCGCGTGGCTCTTCGGAGACGGATGGGACGTGGGCGCCGCGAAGCTCGTCCTCGTGCCCCTCCTCGCCCTCCCTCAGCTCACCCACTACGTCCTCGACGGGTTCATCTGGCGGCGGCGCACGAACGCGACCGTCGCCGAGCTCGCCGCGCCGGGCGCGGGCTGACGCGGCGAGTCAGCTCACGCTCTCGAGATCGAAGCCACGGCCGAGGAGGCGCGTGGAGAGACGGTCGCGGAGCGGGGCGAGCGCGTGCTCCGGCAGCCCGCCGAGCTCGACCCGCACGCGCCGTCCGTCGGCGTGGACGAGCACGCTCGCGCCGGCGTATCCCCCGGCGCCGAGCTCGAGGCGTACGGTGCCGCGCTTGCCGTCGCCGGCCCAGGCGATCCGACGGACGAGCTCGGGGACGAGCTCCTCGAGCGAGCGCGCGGCGCGCGCCGTCGGCTCGGCCTCGGCGGTCTGGGTCGCGACGGCCACGAACGACGGGGGCGGCGCGAGCTGCGCGACGTGACGCGCATGGGCGTCGAGCGGATCGAGCTCGCCGCCGAGGGCGCCGCGGGCTGGGTCGTGCTCGTGCTCGGCGACCCCCGCGGGGCGCTCCTCGATCGGAGCGGCGGCGTCGCAGCTCTCCCGGAGCTCCCGCCGCGGCTCCGAAGGGGCGGCCTGACGCGGGGAAGATGCCCGCGGCCGAGCCTCGCCACGCGGGCATGGTGGGGCGGGATGTCCCTCCGGGCCCCGCCGCGGCCGGAAGTGGAGGCCGGCGAGGGTCTCCCGGAAGCCCCGGCCGGTCGAAACCTCGGCGGTCCGTGGCGCAGCGACGCTCTCCGGCTTCGGACCTCGTCCGGTCACCTCCACGAGGACCTCCGTGCTTCCGTGCGCATGGGGTTCCGGTCGGCCGCCGGCGCGAGGGGTTGCGTGGCGCGGGCCGACGGCTCCCTCTTGACGCGCGGCGGCATCTGCGTCATCGGGGCGCCTTGACCGCGGCGGGCACCACGCTAGGGTTTCCTGTCGGTGGTCGGGGGGCTGCCTTCCGAGCATCCTGCTCGGCGTCCCGGCGGCAAGGAGCACCGATCGTTTGATTCCGACAGGTCCGGTCGTCCTCGCCGTCGTCTCGGCCGCGGCGGGCTCGCTGTGCGCGTGCGCGGACGCCGCGATGACGTCCCTGCCCGAGGCGCGACTCCAGGCGCTCGTCGAGAACGACCAGCCGGCCTTCAAGCGCTTCGTCGAGCATCGCGTCGAGCTCCTCTCGCGGTGGCTCGTGGTCCGCATCGCGACCATCAGCCTCTCGGCCGTGCTGCTGCTGAACGCCGCCGAGACGACCATGCCGTTCGCGTGGGCCGTCGTCGTCGCCGTCCTCGGGGCCGTCGCGGTCTACGGGACCTTCGCCGAGATCCTCGGGACGATCGCCCGGGCTCGCCCGGAGGAGAGCGGGCGGCTCGCGATGACGTGGCTGAAGCCGCTCGAATACGTCGCCCTCCCCATCGCCGCGCCGCTCGCCCTCCTCGGCGCTTGGGTCCGAGGTCGCGTGCCCCAGACGTCGACCGAGCAGGAGGCCCGTCTCACCGAGACCGAGGTCGAGTGGCTCGTCGCCCAGGGCGAGAAGGCCGGCGCGCTCGAGAAGGAGCCGGCGACGATGATCAGGAACGTCCTCGACTTCAAGCACCTGACCGCGAAGGAGGTCATGGTGCAGCGTCGGCGCGTGTCCGCGCTCGATCTGCAGATGCCGCTCGCGCAGGTGCTCGATCACGTCACGAAGGACGGGCACTCGCGGTACCCCGTCTACCGCGAGTCGCTCGACAACGTCGTGGGGCTCCTCTACGTGAAGGACCTCTTCGACGTCTTCCGCGCCGGCAAGCTCGAGGTGACGAAGCTGGAGGACATCCTCCGGAAGCCGGTCCTCTTCATCGCCGAGGCGCAGCCGGCGCTGAGCGTGCTCCGCGAGATGCGCACGCGCCGCCTCCACCTCGCGTGCGTCAGCGACGAGTTCGGTGGCACGGCCGGCATCGTCACCCTCGAAGACATCATCGAGGAGATCGTCGGGGAGATCCGCGACGAGTACGACACGGAGGAGATCGCGCCGATCACGAAGGTGGCCGAAGGGCGCTTCGTCGCCGACGCCACGATCCCGATCGTCGACCTCGAGACCCACCTCGGACGGAAGCTGCCGGAGGACGGAGACTTCGAGTCCCTCGGGGGCCTCATCGTCCACCGCGCCGGCCGGGTGCCGGAGGTCGGCGCCACGGTGACGCTCGACGGCTACGATCTCATCGTTCGCGAGGCGGACGAGACCCGGGTCGTCAAGGTCGAGATCGTCCGGGCCGAGCCCGAGCTCGCGCCGCCGGTCGAGGCGCAGGCAGGCTGAGCGCGTGTCGCGGCGCACCCGCACGCGGTCGGAGGCCGGGCGCGGCGCGCGCCTGCCCG
>JALHPN010000166.1 GCA_022842465.1 Polyangiaceae bacterium
CGGCGACGGCGATCGCCGCGGCGGCGAACGACGCGGGGCCGACGCGACGCCTGCGCCCCATCACGGAACCTGCGCGCGTCCGAACGCCGCCACGCTGTTCGGCTGCCCGCCGGTCGTGATCGTGCGCTGCTTGGTCCAGGTCGCGAGGTCGACCTCGACGACGACGCCCGCGCGCGGGTCGGTGACGAACGCCTTTCCTTCGCCGAGCGTCAGGGCGGGGCGAGGCGGGCTCGTACCGGCGGGAGGCGCCCACGCCGGGATGAGCGGCAAGGGAGCGCCCACCGCGGCACCCGTCCTCGCATCGATCCTGCGAAGGGCACCGTTGCCGTCGAGGGCGAGGACGTGCTGGCCACCACGCGCGACGTAGAACGCCATGTTCGCCACGCCGAAGTCCACCGGCGTCCAGGTCGCGGGGCTCACGGTGTGGTCGATGATGACGATCCCGGTGCCCCAGTTCCCCACGATGCGGTCGGATGCGTCGTCCAAGCGGACCGTGCCGACGCGGCGACCGGCCGGCGCGTCCCCCGGGTTCGGCAGCTTGCGAAAGGCGAAGTCGCCGTTCTTCCACTCCGCGACGAGCACGCCGTCCGAGCACCCGAACGCCACGAGGTCGTCGCTCCCGCCCTCACCGTGAAGCCCCGGGCACTGGTCGTTCGTGGCGACGACGGCGTCCGGAGTGGCGATGCGGCGCTGGGTCACGCCGACGGGGAGAGCGGCGTTGACGTCGTTCGGGTCGGGCAAGCTCGCGAAGACGTTGCCGTGCGCGATCACGGCCACGCCGTGGTGCTTCCGACCGGACGTCGCGCGGCGCGTGATGACGCGGCTGTCGCCCAGGGTCGGCTCGAGGAGGTAGTCGAACGATCCGTCGCCGTCGTTGAACGAGACCACCCACTTGTCATGGCTCACGAAGTGCGTCGGCAGCGGGGCCTCGAACCGCTGCGTGAGGATGTGCGGCATGCCCTTGGTCACGCTCTTGCTGCCGGCGTCGACCGTCACGCCGGAGGCGACGATCTCGACGAGCCCAGGGACGCGCTGATTCGCCCACCCGAACGCCGAGCCCGCGTGCGAGGCGTACGCCGCCACGCTTCCGAGCGTCGGGAACGAGGCGATGACCTTGGCCTCGTCGAGGTCGACGACCATCATCCGCGGGTTCATGGGGTCTCCGTCACCGACGAGGAGACGTCCCTGCGTGCTCGTGAGAGGCGCGGGGCCCTCGGGCGCCGAAGGCGCAGGCGGGGGCGTCGTCGGTGACGACGGCGCGGGCGATGGCGCGGGCGTCGACGTCGACGTCGACGCGGGCGACGGCGAGGAGGTGATCGGACCTTCCTCGTCCTCGCCTCCACATGCGGCGAGCAACGTCGTGAGGAGCAGAGCGAGACCGAGACGGGCATTCATGTTCGGAAGACCTCCTGTTCTGCGCAGAGGACTACCGTCTAACGCAATCGAATTGCAACAACATTTGCATCTCACATGCGCGATACCGTGCAGAGCCCAGTGCCGTTGAGGTGTGCCTGGCTCGCCGACGTCGCGAGGATGAAGGACTGCAGCGTGCGATCGGGAAGCGGGACCGCGCCCGGATCGTAGACGAGCCGGCGCCCCTGCTCGTCGAGCAGCGGGCCTCCGTCGAGACCGCGGAGGTCGTCGAGGTTCTGCTTGCCGAGCTCCTCCCACGTCACGACGTCGTCGTCGCCGCGCGCGGCCGCGATGGCCTCGAAGCGGAGCTTGCTGATCTCGGTGCCGAGCGTGTCCCAGAAGAGGTGATCGAGGTGGATCGTGATCTCCGCCACCGTCGTCGCGCTCCGCCGCACGACGAGCCCGTCGGTTCCGTCGACGCCGTTCGTACAGTTGGTCGCGCGCACCGGGTTGGCGAGCCCCCAAGCGAAGCGGTACGTCGCCCCACCCCGCTCGGCCGTACCTTCGACCCAGTACGCGAAGCCGCCGGCGCGCATCCGCTCGAGGTCGGACGGGTCCACCTCGCCGACGGCCTTCGCGGATGCGTCGGGCGGAACGATACGGAAGGAGAACCGATCCCACCTGCGCGCGGCGATCCCCGCGGTCTCGTAGAGCACCGGATCGCCCTCGTGGAGATCGACGACGAGCCCTCCAGGCTCGTCGAGCGCGACGCGGTCGTCGGCCGACGCGAGGCGCACCGCCGCGACGGACGTCAGCACTTTCGAGAACTGGACACGAAAGCCGTCCACGAAGGCGATCCGTGCGCCGTTCTTCTCGTACGGGTAGCCGACCTTCGCTGCGCCCTCCCCGCTCACGCGGACGAGGACACTCCCCTCACCGTCTCCCTCGTCCCCGCAGCCGATCGCGGCCGCCACGATCACCACACCCAACCACCGCATCTTCATCGCGAGCTCCTCTCCGGTCCCGCCTGCTCGACGCGGAACGCCCGCGCGCTCCGGGCCCCGACGAACCACGCTGCGCGCACCTGAGAATCGGGATCGATCGTGATGCGGCGGCCCTCGGCGCGCGCCGGGGCGTCGCCCAACGTCTCGAAGCGCGCACCGTCGAGCCACGCCCGCGGATCGACCACGATCCGGACCCGCACGCCCTCGTCGAGCTCGAACGTGGCGGGGATGCCGCTCACCAGGCGCTTGCCGCCCGCCGCCTCGAGATCGAGCCCACCTTCGAACCGCACGGTCTCGCCGTCGCGTCGCGCGACGCCGGCGACGTAGGCCTGGTGCCCGCGGAGGCACGAAGGGTCTCCCGCGACCTCGGCGCGGAGCGGGTGCATCTCGAGGCTCGCGACGCTGACCGGCCCCGCGATCCCCTCGAACGAGCCGAGCGGCACCCGCGGCGCGCGGACCGCGTCGAACGCCACCTGGCTGACCCACTCGCCGCGGACCTCACCGCCGTCGAAGTGATCGGCGCCTGGATGCGCGTGCGCCGTGCCGACGAGGAGGGCAGACGCGCGACGGAGGACGCTCGCCGTCACGGGGGCGCCGGCGTAGAGGGTCGCGGGTCCGAGCGCGACGCACGCCTCGTCGAGGGAGACGGTCCACCCCGTCGCCGTGACGAACGAGGCGAGCGGCTCGGCCTCCACGTCGAGCTCGAAGCGAACGCGCCTCCCCCCCGTCCCCTGGCCACACCCGCCGACGGTGAGAGCGGTCACCGCCAGCGCGAACGCCGCGCCGACGTGGCGCACCTCGATCGCGCGCTTCCCGAGCGCGCCCCTCTCGCCGAGGCACGTTCGCGCACGATGCTTCACCGAGGCGCAAGTTCGCTCGTCTGGCGTCACGGAGGTGAGGTAATGCAGGTCGATCGTTCGTGCAACAGATTTGCGTTTGCATCAGCGTCGAGTCGTGCCATGGTCGCGCCATGCGCAGCGTCGCTCTTGTCGTGTCCTCTCTCCTCGTCGTCGCGTGCAGCTCGTCCGGCGAAACGTCGACCCCGTCCCCGTCGGCAGAGGCGGCCGATGCGCCGCCGCCGGCCGTGGAGGGCGAGCCAGACGCGGGTCCGGCCTTCGGCGAGACGAAGCGGCCCGCAGCGCCGTCCTGCCCTGCGACGGAGGGCGACGAGCACCTCGAGGATCACGCCTGCTTTCACGTGACCGGAGGCCCCTTCGGCGATCTCACGGCGAGCACGCCGGAGTCCGCCCCCGCTCTCGCGAAGGCCCACACCGCGTACACCGTCAAGGTCGGGTCGCGCGAGCGACGCTGGGTCTCGTTCAAGTCGAAGGCGACCTCGACGTATGCGTTTCTCCTCGGGGGGGAGGCCGAGGTCGACACCTTCTCGCCGGACGGGGCCGTGGTCCAGCCGGTCTGCGAGGGCGCGACGACGGGCATCTGCGCGGGTCTCGTGCGCAAGGTCCACGCTCGCGTCCAGAAGGACGCCACGCTGCTCCTCGGCTTGACGCCGGCGAAGGGCGGCGAGGTCCTCGTCCTCGTGGAGGCGGCGGAGTGAGAGGCCCGAAGCTGCTGACGGCGCTGGCGGCGCTGGTGCTCGCGTGCACGACGGAGGCTGCGACGGACGCGGGCGCGCCGGAGCACCCGTCGTTCCGGCGGATCCGTGTGCTCATCACGGAGTCGGCCGGCAGCCGCGCGGCCGTCTACGACGTCGCCGACCGAGAGATCGTCGCGGTGCTCGACGATGCCGGCGACGTACGGAGGACGTCGCTCGATGGCGCGATCGCGGTCGGCGATGGGCCACGCCCCTCGTTCGTGACGAGCGGCGTCGCCGTCGTCGATCACGAGGATCACGTCCACGTGTACAAGAGCCCTCCCGCTCGTGTCGGGGACTCGGGCATCGCCGAGGCGACCTCCGCGACGGCGTCCCGCGCAGGCTACTTCGGCTTGTCTGGACGCACGGCGCCGACCGAGCCCGTGTCCGCGCTGCTGCTCCGGCAGCAGTCGCTCCGCACGTCGAAGCGCGACATCCGGCGCGTGGGGCCCGACGGGGTCGACTACGCATGGGTCGTCCCGCTCGACGAGGCGCGCGCGCTCGCCGTCCCGCGGGACGGTGCCGAGCTCGTCCTGCTGGGGCCCGAGGCCGCGCGTGCGCCACTCGCCCCCTGCGCCGCGCCGGGACCGCTGGGTGCGGACGGCGGCCACCTCGTCGCGACGTGCGGCGGTGAGCTCGTGGTCGTCACCCTCGCCGGGGCCCCTACCGTCTCCGCACGCGTGCCGCTGCCTGCTCCGCTCGCTCGGATCGAGCCGCACGTGCGCGGACGTTCGATGACCCTGCATGCGGAGGACGGGCGCGCCTTCGTCCTCGAGGTCCCCTCGGGGCGAAACCTCGACGTCCGCGCGCCGTCGTGCGCGCTCGCGCGAGCGCCCCTCGACGAGACCGGTTGGCTCGAGCTCGCAGGCGGCAACCTCTCGTGGTCGCGCGACGGCAGGCCGCGCGAGCTCGCCGTCCCGCGCGCGCCAGGACGGACCCGCCTCGCCACGGCGCCGGACCACGCGTTCGTCGCCGGCCCGGACGCTCCCGAGCTGGTCGACGTCGATCTCGCTCGAGGCATCGCCCGACGGGTCGCGCTCCCCTTCGCGGCTGACCGCGTCCTCGTCCTCGGGCTGGACCCCGAGACGGTCGACGTCACGGAGGGTGCAGCGCACGACGGCTTCTGACCGCTCTCGACGAGCATCACGCGCCAGAGAAGCGATGGTCGTCCCCCGGTCCAGAGCGTCTTTCGTCCGTCGCGTCCTCGAGACCGTTCCGGACGCCGAGGTTCCGGCGTCACGCACGCTCGGCCTCCGCCAGCAGCGGAGGCCACGGCGTCGGCTACAGGTCCGTCGATCAGCGATTTGACCTCTGGCGCGCCTCGCCGTCGAGCTCGGTCGCCTTGCCGTCGGCCTGGAGCTCCTCGTCGTCGATGATGGCGCCGACGCGGTTCTTCACTGCACCGACCACCTCGTCGAGCTTGCCCTTCGCGCGCTCGCCGGCCTTGGCGGCGTCCTCGCGGGCTTCGCCCTTGGCTTCCTTGGCCTGGCCCTCGGCGACCATCTGGTCGTCACCGACGAGCTTGCCGATGCCCTGCTTGATCTTCCCACCCAGCTGCTCTGCCACACCTTCGCTCTTGTTCGCGTCGTTCGACATTCGTGAAGTCTCCGGGAAAAGTGGCCGCACGCACTGCGCGCTCGGCGATCTGCGCAGGAGCTGACGCAAGCCGTGTGCCGCATCCCTCCTGGTGCGCCTGCGCCGGCGCCGGCGCCCGAGCCCCGCGACGCCATCTGCCGGCCCGCGAGCGCCCCTCGACGAGACGTTGGCTCGAGCTCGCAGGCGGCAACGCTCGTGGTCGCGCGACGGCAGGCCGCGCGAGCTCTCCCAACGGGCGGCGTGAGCGGTGCCCCCAACCCGCGACGCGCTCGCAGCTCTCGACTCCAGCTCGAAGAGTGCACGGCCAGCTGGAATCACCCGGCGTCGAGCACGCGTTCGCGACGGGACATCGCGACGGGCTCTACACGGCCTACGTGGCGGACCGACTCCGACTCTGGCCCGCCAACCGACGACCACTTCGTGCATGCGCGGTCATGAAGCGCCCCGACGTCGCCGCGTGCGCATCCCCGTGGAGGCCGCCCGGGCTCGACTTGGGCAGGCAAGACGAATGCGATTGCCACCGGCGCGCTCCGGGCGGAAGCGACGAGCATGGAAGACGACGAGAGCCCGTTCTCCGGCGGCAACGGATACGAGCCGAGGCGCGGTGACCCTTTCGAGCGTCACGTCGCCTGGGCCCGCCGCCACACGCGGACCTTGATCAGTGGGCTGACGGCGCTTTCGGTGTTCGCGCTCGCGATGACGGGGATCTACAGCGTCGGGCCCGGTGAGCAGGGCGTCGTACGAACGATGGGCCGCGAAACGGGGAAGAGTGGACCAGGCCTCCACTACCGCGTTCCGTTGGTCCAAGACGCAGACGTCGTGAACGTCGAGCAGATCCGTCGCCTAGAGGTCGGGTTCCGCGGCGACAAACGCGAGGAGAACGAGGCGTTGATGATCACCGGCGACGAGAACATCGTCGAGGCGCAGATGATCGTCCAGTATCGCGTCGCCGACCCGAGCAAGTATCTCTTCCGCCTGGAGGAGCCTGAAGCCGCGCTCCGTGCCGCGGCGGAAGTTGCGCTCCGCAGCATGATCGGGCGCACCGGCATCGACGAGGTGATCACGACGGGCCGCGAGAAGGTCCAGGAAGACACCTTCGCGTCGCTGCAACGATTGATGGACGACTACGAGAGCGGCCTCACGATCACCGAGGTGAAGCTTCAGGTCGTCGATGCACCCGACCAGGTCAAGGACGCATTCCACGATGTCGTCCGCGCCCGCGAGGAGAAGGAGAAGCTCATGAACCAGGCGCGCGGCTATCAGGCTGATGTCATTCCGCGCGCTCGCGGCGAGGCCCGGAAGCTCGAGCGCGAGGCCGAGGGGTACAAGGAGGAGCGCGTCCTCAGGGCGAGAGGCGACGCGGCGCGGTTCGACGCGTCCGTACGCGAGTACAAGAAGGCCGAGCGGGTCACGCGGGCGCGCCTCCACCTCGAAGCCATGGAGCGCGTCCTCGTCGGCGTGGAGAAGAAGGTCATCGTCGACAGCCGCGCGTCGAACGGCGTCCTGCCGTTCCTACCTTTGACCGGGAGCGCCCCGATCGGTGGTCAAGCCGCGCAACAGCCAGCTGCGCCGACCGCGCCAGCGCCGGGGGCGAAGTGAGATGAAGAAGCAACTCATCGGGGCCGCATTCATCGCCCTGTTCCTCCTCGTCGCGTCCACAGCGACTGTGGTCATCGACGAGACCGAGCTCGCAATCATCACGCAGTTCGGCGAGTACAAGCGGACGCTCGATCGCCCCGGCCTCCACTACAAGGTGCCGTTCGTCCAGACCAAGCACACCATGGAACGGCGGATCCTCGTCAGCGACACGCCGCCTGCCGAGTACCTCACGCTCGACAAGAAACGGCTTGTCGCAGATCCGATCCTGCGCTGGCGCATCGCCGATCCCCTCGTCCTCTTCAAGAGCGTCCACGACGAGACGGGCGCACGCGCGCGCCTCAACGACATCGTGAGCAGCGAGCTGCGGCGGGAGCTCGCGAGCCACAACTTCGGCGACATCGTCGGCAACGAGCGCGACCCGATGATGCAGGCCGTCAGCGGGCGGACGCGCGAGAAGGCGCTCGAGTTCGGGATCCACGTGGTCGACGTGCGCATCAAGCGCGCCGACCTGCCGAAGGAAGTCCAGGAGAGCGTCTTTGCCCGCATGCGCGCCGAGCGAGACCGCGTCGCCAAGCAGTATCGCTCCGAAGGCGAGGAGGAGGCGGCCAAGATCCGCGCGGACACCGACAAGGAGAAGACGATCCTCCTCGCGAAGGCCTACGAGACCGCCCAGACGCTCCGCGGAGAGGGCGACGCGGAAGGCACGCGCATCTACGCAGAGGCGTACGGGAAGGATCTCGAATTCTACGCGTTCACACGCAGCCTGGAGGCGTATGAGAGCGGGCTGAAGCAGCAGGCGACCGTCGTGCTCGCGTCCGATTCACCAATGTTTCGGTATCTGTCCTCTCCCGAGAAGCGCGCGCCCTGAACGGGCCCGGGCGTTTCACCGGCAGACGGCAGCGTCACCCTCGCGAAGCCGCGACCGAGGGTTCCGGCGCGGTTCATCGAGGCCGGGGTGATCGCCGGCGCCCGATGCCGCGCTGCGACCACGACCCGCCCCCTCGCCGGGGAGGGGCACTCTGTTACCCTAGAAGGATGGTGCGCCTCCGCTGGCCGGCCGTGGTCCTTGCATCACTCGCCGGCCTGCCGGCAACGAGCTGCGCGCTCCTTGTCGACACGGGGGGCTTTGCAGGCAGCTCGGCCGACGACGAGCTGGATGCCGCGGCGGCGGCGGATACGTCCCCGACGACCGCCCGCACGGCCGACGCGACGGATGACGTGGCGCGGGCGTGGCCTCCGGGGACCGCGACGTTCCCATCGAACGGCCACGGATATCTCGTGGTCGTCGCGGGCGGTCGACGCCTCCATCGCTGACGACGGAGATGTCCCACTTGCAACCGCCTTGCACTTGCGACGTAGGGCCGGAGCAATGGATCCCGGTCACGCCCGGCGTGCGATCGCGAAGTGACACGATGCGTCGAGACGCAAGGGACGGTCCGGCCCGCCCGCCAGCTCGTCGAAGCTCGCGAGGACGGACGCGGCCACGGACGAGAGCTCCTCCTCCGAGAGCGCCCGGAGCAGCGACGCGGTGACCGGGTTCTCGCGCATGGCCGGCCACATCTCGCGCGGCGACGGGACGACGAGCACCGCATCGAACACCGAGACCTCGACGTCGACGAAGCCCGCTCGTCCGATCTCGCGCTCGAGCCTCTCGCGAGAGGCGATGTCCAGCCAGCTCGGGCGCGGGAGAGCGACCCGCACACGCTCCGGCAGCGGCCATGAGCGGCGCCATCTGTAGCCTCGCGAGCGCGTTGTCGTCGGGCCCGCGCCAGACCGCCGTCGCGAGGAGACCGCCAGGGCGAAGGACGCGCGCTGCTTCGCGGAAACCCGCGTCCCGGTCGGGGAAGAGGAAGATCCCGAACGCGGAGAAGACGGCGTCGAACGACGCCTCGTCGAGGCCCGTCGCCTGCCCGTCGCGGACGTCGCATCGGACGCGATCCCCGGCGCCGAGAGCTTCGAGCGCGCGCGCCGTGAGCGCGACCATCTCCGGGGAGAGGTCGGTCGCCACGACCCGGCCGACGTGGCCCGCCTCGCGCTCCACGGCGAGCGCATGGAGCGTGGCCGCGCGCGCGAGCTCGCCGCCTCCACACGCGCTCTCGAGGACGCGCGCCGCAGGGGGAAGACGCCCCGCCACGGACTGGAAGAGGGACTGGGCGATGAAGCCCGTGAGCGGCGCGAAGACCCTCACGTACGTGCTCGCGTGTCGGTCCCAGGCTCGTGAGATCTCGTCGCTCGTGACGGGCTTCATGATGCGGCTCACGCAGCAGAGCTCACGCGCGTCGCGGCCGCGAGCGCTCCGGCGATGTTCCGGGCGGTAGGACCGAGCTCGAGCTCGGCGAGCGCACCGGTGACGAAGAGCCCCTCCCCCCACGCGAGGTCGCGCGAGACGATGGGGTAGCCGCACGCGGCGCAGGGCAGGCCGAGGCGGTCGACCGCTTCGGCGTCCAGCAGCGCGCCGCCCGGACGGTGGGGCGAGAACCCGGTCGCGAGGACGAGGTGGGTGCCGGCGACCTCGCCAGGAGCCGCGTCGAGCTCGAGCCGAACGCCGCCGCCTGTCCCCTCCTCGGCGCGGAGGACGCCGGCTTCGATCCAGGCGATTCGACCGGCTCGTCGCTCGCGCGCGACATCCGCCGCGATCTCGGGCGGCATCGACCCCCGGCGCCGCGCCTGGGTGATCATCCGGCGGCGCGCGCGCAGATCGCGCGCCCGCGTGAACGACGTCATTCCCTTCGGACCGAGCCACTCCGGGTCGCTGTCGAAGCGGTGGACGCGCGCCGCGTGGCGGCCACCACGGTCACGGGTGTGCCCGATCGCGCCAGATGACACGCGAGCTGCGCCGCGGAGATCCCGCCGCCCACGATGACGACCCGTGCCAGAATCGCTGTAGAGCTACATGTGCAACACCGTTGCACTTGCGTCAACCCGCGCGACGTCGGCGTGGTATGCATCAGGTGGCGAGAGGCCTCGGCCCCGCGGAGGGAGTCTTGTCGTCACGCGCCCGCGATCCCGATGACATGGCCGCCCCGGGCGGCGCCGTCCACGTGCGCGACGCGTTGGGGCTCGCGAAGATCCACCTGCCGCGCGTCTCGGTCGCCGTGCTGACGCGACCGGATCGTCCCGCGATGCGCCGCTGGGCCGAGCGCGCCGCGAAGGGCTCCACCTTCGCGAGCGAGGTCGTCTGCTCTCTCGAGGACTTCGACGCGGTCGACGCGTTCGCTCCGCTCTTGCCGCCCGACGATGCGCGTGACGCGTTCCTCGGGGACGTGGCGTACCTCGCGGAGGTGCTCCTCGCGCTCACCGACGCGAGGCGCGCGTCCGTGAGGCTCGTCCGCTCGTGCGGAAGCCACTTCACTCGCTGGACCAGAGAGCCGGCCTCCGTGCGCCTCGTGTGCACCTACGCCGGGCCGACGTGCGAGTGGCTCGAAGGGCCGGCCTGGGGCCGCCACGCTCCGGGAGGACGGACCTTCGACGGCGCCGATGCGCTGCGCGGCGACGGCGACGTGAGGAGCTGCGAACCGCTCGACGTGGTCGCCTTCAAGGGCCGTCCGTTCACGGCCTCTCCGGCAGTCCATCGCGTGCCGGCCGCGAGGAGGCCTCGCCTGGTCGTCTCGTTCCAGCCGCTCGTGTGATTCCGAGCGCAACGACGCTCGCGCCGACCCGCGAAGCCCCTTCGATCATCGGCAGGCCCGCCGCGTGATACGCTCGCGATCGTTCGGGTCGGTCCACGAAGGGAGGGTTCGATGAGGCGCACGTCACTACTCACGCTCGCCGGCTTCTCGGTGCTGTTCGGTCTCGCCTCGCTCCGGTGCACGGGAGAGGACGTCTCGTCCGCCGACCAGACCGAGGGCGACGGGGGTGGCCCCGCGAACGGCGGCAGCGACGGCGGCTCGAGCAGCGGCGGCGGCGGCGACGCGGACACGGCGAGGGACGCGGCAGGCGGCGACGCCGGAGACGACGCGGCTCTGCCTCCCCACATCCCTTTGACCGACAGCTACCTCAAGTCTCCGAGCCCTCACGTCCAAGCGCTGTTCGGCGGGGCCGTCGCCATCTCCGCCGACGGAAACACGCTCGCCGTCGGGTCCCAGGGAGAGGACAGCGCGGCCACCGGGATCAACAACGTGACGCCGGGGCCCGGCGATCGGAACGCCGACTTCGCGGGCGCCGTCTTCGTGTTCGTCCGCTCGGCGGCCGGCGTCTGGACGCAACAGGCGTACATCAAGGCGTCGAACGCCGCAGCGGGCCAGAACTTCGGCAAGAGCGTCTCGCTGTCGTCGGACGGAAACCGGCTCGCGGTCGGCGCCGTCGGCGAGGGCACGACGGCCGTCGGCTCGGGCGCCGTCTACATCTACAACCGCGTCGGGACCAACTGGGTCATCATGGGCAGCGGCCCCTTCAAGGCCTCGAACGCGATGCAAGGCGGCGCGTACGGCTACAGCGTCGCGCTCTCGGGCGACGGCAACTCGCTCGCGGTCGGCGCGTTCGGAGAGAGCGCGACGAGCACGGGGATCAGCAACGGCGCGGGCGGCGCGTTCACGGGCCCGTCGGTGTTCCACGGCGCGGTCTACCTGCTCGCGTACAACGGCGGGGTCTGGTCGCAGACGCACTACGTCAAGCCCTCGGTCTTCAAGGCCGGAGCGCGCTTCGGCTCTTCGGTCGCGTTGAGCGGCTCGGGCTCCGTGCTCCTCGTCGGCGCGCAGGGCGAGAGCAGCGCCACGAAAGGCGTCAGCACGAGCGCGGCGGCCGATACCGGGGCGGACGGCTCGGGCGCGGCGTACGTCTTCGAGAAGAACCTCGGGACGTGGTCGCAGACGGCCTTCGTCAAGGCGTCGAACACGCGCGCCGGCGCGCGGTTCGGGGTGAGCGCGGCGATGGCCGCGAACGGGAGCACCTTCGTCGTCGGGAGCAACTTCGAGACGAGCGGCGCGACGGGCGTGAACAACACGAACCCCGGTCCCGACGACACGACGGCCACCAACTCGGGCGCGGCCTACGTCTTCGCGAAGAACGGAGCCGGTACCTTCGAGCAGACGGCCTACCTGAAGGCGTCGAACACGAGGAGCAACACCACCTTCGCCCAGGCCATCGCGATGTCGCTCGACGGCAAGACGATCGTCGCCGGCTCGACGCCGGAGGCGAGCGCGGCGACGGGCGTGAACGGCACGAGCCCCGGCCAGGCGGACACGACGCTGCCGAATGCCGGCGCGGCGTACGTCTTCGGTCTCGTGGGCAGCGCCTGGCAACAGACCGCGTACCTGAAGCAGTTCCGCCCCGTGGCGCGCGCGGTCGTCTTCGGCACTGGCGTCGCGACGACGAACGGCGCCGCGACCGTCGCCGTTGGCGCGCAGGGCGATCCGAGCACCGACGTCGGCGTGAACGGTACGAACAACGACACGGGCGCCAGCGGCTCGGGCGCGGTGTTCACGTACAAGTAGCGTTCGAGTCTCGCTGCCCCAGCTCGCCACCGTCAGGGCTTCAAGAGCCACCATGCACGCGGGAACGCGCGGCTCGGCGAGATCACGAGCGCAGGCGACTTCGGGATGAACGTCACCCACGGCCGCCACTCGCCGAGCCTCGCGGGGACGGTGCCCGGCGGCGCGCCGAGCAGGGCGAGCCCAGGGTCACAGGCGCCGAAGCTCTGCGTGCCCTCCCGGAACCACGTCGGACGCGCGCCCTGCACCCCGTCCCCACACGCCGCGAGGGTGAAGGCCGACCCGTCCGGCAGGACCAACGCATCTGCCCATGGCGTCGAGGCGGGCAACGGCGTGATCTTCCCCGTCCCGAGCGACAAGACGACGTACGACGACGCCTTTCGCTCGAAGAGCACGGAGTCGCCGCGTGCGCCCAGCGAGGTCATCTCCCCGTGCCACGCCGTCGCTCCGGTCTCGACGGCGATCGTGGCCACGTCGTCCTTCCACTCGAACGACGAGTTGCGGCGACCCATCGTGGCGACCACGAGGGGCGCCTCGTCCCCCGACGCGAGGAGCTTCGGGACCCCTCCCTCCGTCGACTCGAGCAGCGTCCGCGGCGGCGCGCTGCCATTCCGGGGCCAGTAGCGCAGGGCATACGCGTCCTCGCGCTGGCCCGTGGTCGCCGCACGACGAAC
Organism: Polyangiaceae bacterium; assembly: GCA_022842465.1. Lineage (GTDB taxonomy): Bacteria > Myxococcota_A > Polyangia > Polyangiales > Polyangiaceae > Labilithrix. The sequence goes on from JALHPN010000166.1 coordinate 13,247, forward strand.
GGCGACGTAGAACACGCGTGCGCCAACCGCTTGGACCGCGATCACGCCGTCCGCCTTGTCGACCACGATCTCCTCGCCCGTTCGGACGTCGTAGGCCGTGAGCACGCGCTGCTTCGCCCCGAGCGACGACGCGAACGCCTCGCGCGTGACGAGCACGGTAGTCCCGTCGAACGTCCGCTCGTCGACGGCGTCGGCGAAGACGCGACGAACGGGCGGCACGCGCGACCCGGCGGCTCCGTCGAGATCGAGTGTCGCGAGCTCGATCGCCGCCCCATCTCTCGACCGGAACACCATCACGTTCCCTCGCACGCGAGGGGTACCCGCCAGCGCCGAGGGCGCGGCGTACGAGGTCGGCGCGGTCGAGCCGTCGGTCGGGAGCACCTCGACGTCCGGCCCACCGTCGCGGCGGATCACGAGATGCTTCCCGTCCTCCGTCAGCGCGAACACGGAGAGCGGACCTTCGCGTTCGACGCGCGACGAACGCGTGAGCGAAGCGTCGACGCTCTCGATCGTCATGCCTCCGCTCGCGAGCCAGGCGCCGCCGCTGTGCTCGCCGTGCTCGACGGCGACGGCGACCGTGTCGCCCGCGACGTCGATGTGTCGGAGACGGTCGGTGAGCTCGTACGACGCGATGGTGTCGATGGCGCCCGTCGCGATCGTCAGTCGCTCGACCCGAAGTGGCCTCGTGGCGACGCTCGACACCGATTCCGCGTCGTGACAGCGCACGAGCGTGACGTAGCGACCGTCAGGGGATGGGACGGCCTTGCACACCGTCCCGAGGTGCTGGGTGAGGTCCGCGGAGGTGTCCACGTTGGTGCGGTCCTCACGCGGTGCCGCGCATGCGACGAGGGCCAGCGCAGCCGCGGAGGCCAACGCGGCACGACTCGAGACGGAGAGGAGCATGCTTCGCATGTGGCCCCACGAGCAACGCGCGTGCCCGACGCGAAGGCGCACGAGGAGGTCATGAATCGACGCCCCATGGCCGTCGCGTCCCGCCCTCCGCGGTGCTCGTGTGCTCCATGCTCGCGCGGAGCACCCTGCTGCCGCGAGGCATGATGGATCTCGGTCACGCCGAATCAAGGCTCGCGGCGGCGTGCCCACGGGAGCGGCAGGCGCTCGACGCGGAAGAAGGGCGCGAACGCGACGAAGGTGAGCGGGTAGAAGAACCCGATCGCCATGCTCGCGAGGACGCCGGCGTGGAAGAGCCACGCCAAGGTTGCCCAACCTCGCGCCGCGCGCGGCGAGACGAGCGCGAGAGGAGCGCCGAGCTCGACGACGAGCGTGAGGAGCGAGAGCGCGCGGAGGAGCGCCGGCTGGGCCGCGAGCTTCGCCGCGAGCGGCGAGTGGAGGCTCCCGAGCTCGATCTTCCGGAGCGCGTCCCACGAGAGCCACGCTCCGAGCGCTTCGCCCGAGAGCCACGCCGCGCCGCCGAACCGGAGCTTCGCCACGCCCGCCACGACGTAGACGCTCACGGTGAGGATCGACATCGTGCGGAGCGCCCAGCCCGCGTGTCGCCCCCGTGCGCCGGGCTCGTCCGGGATCGGCACGAGCGCGGCGGCCGCGAGGACGCCGAGGTGCAGCGTCGCCAGGTTCTCGGCGTGGAGGATCTTGCCGAACGAGCTCCGATACGTCGTGACCCAGAGCATCGCGACGAAGAATCCGGGCGCGACGACGCGGAGGTTCTTGCCCGCGACGAAGGCGATCCCCAAGGCGACCGCGGCGGCGGCGATCGCGTTCGTCGCCGTGGCGGAGAGCGGCGCTTCGAGGGCGCGCACGATCCCCACCGGGCGGAAATCGCTCGCGCCGTGCGCTCCGAGATCCGCGAAGTACCGGAGGCGGGCGATTAGGTAGAGGAGCGCATAGACGCCGACGAAGAGCCGCACGCGCGCGAGGCGCTCGGGCGGGACCTCGGGCCGGAGCCACGCGTCGAGCTTCGTCACGGCAGGCCCCCGGTCACGCAGCGGGCGTGCACGGTCCGCGAGAGCGGGCCGCGAGACGCCCCGTCGGTGAAGTACCGGCGCGCGTCGAAACGGCTCGTCACCACCGAGACCTCGGAGGGCAGCCGACCCTCGCGTCGCGGAAGGAGCTCCGAGCGCGCGACACGCCGGCAGAGGTCGGCGGCCTCCCCGCGCGCGATCGCCCCCGAGATCACCTTCATCGCGACCATGACCTCGGGCGTGCCGAGCGTGACGGGCGGCGCCGGCGACGCCTCTCCGTCGCCGAAGACGACGAGGACGTGGTCGAGATCGACGACGGACCCCAGATCGCCGCGCGCGAACATCGGGTAGGTCGAGATCGGGTAGTCGTCCCACCCCTTCGGCGCGGCGATCGGCGCGAGGACGCCCGCCGTCACGACGATCGTGAGCGCCCACTCGAGCCGCGCCACGTCACGCGCCCTCTGCGAGCGTGGCAGCCGCTTCCCGCATGGTCACGAACGTGTAGCCCGCGCTCCGGAGGACGTCGCACGCGGAGAGGACGGCGTCGATCTTCCGCCCGTGGGGCACGCGGACGTCGGGCTGGTGCGGGCGGAGCGCGTCGAGCCCGTCGTCCGCGTCGAGGACGTCGATCCCGTGGAGCTCGAGGTTGACGAGCGGCTCGCCCACGCACATGCGCGCGAGCAAGCGCGCGCGCTCGGGCCCGGCGAGCGTCACGCTCGTCCCGATGAACGGAAGGCGCGGCCCGCGCGTGACCTGCACCGGGATCTCGAGGAGGCCGTCGCCGCGTCGCCAGTAGGGCCGTCCGATCCGGTAGGGCCGCGTCGGGGCGCGGAGGACGTTCGGGGTGTCCACGATCGATCGGCTCCGCCTCCCGCGCATCGCGATGCCTGCGATCGCCGCCGTCTTCGCCGCCCAGTAGGCGGGGCACGGGAAGACCGACGCGTCGTAGCGGACGCCCTCCTCCTCCAGGACCGAGAAGACCTCGTCGGTGATCGTGTAGCCGGGCGCGCGGAAGCCGACGGGGTCGTGGCCCGTCCTCTCGCGGATGACGCGTGCGCCCTCGGCGACCTGCCGCCGGATCTCCTCGCGGCCGAGCCGGACGAGGTCGTAGCGGTGGTCGAGCGAGTGGTTCGCGATCTCGTGGCCGGCGTCCCCTGCCTCGCGGAGCCCTGCGGCCGCGGCGTCACGCCCGAGATCCTGCCCGATCGCGAAGAGGGTCAGCGGCAGCCGGGCGGCGGAGGCGAGGCCCTCGAGCCGGTCGAGCGCGACGTCGTACACCTTGGTCCGCGCGCCCTCCGGCGGCTCGCCGAGGCCGTGAATCTCGAAGTAGTTGGGGATCTCGTCGAGGTCGACGCTGACGGACGCGAGCCGCACGCGCGCACGGTAGCACCGGCGATCGTTCGTGTGGTGTGAACGATGCGTTCGCCCGGGACGGTGTTGTGGGCCGGCCGCCCCGGCCGCACGCTGGGAGGCCAAGGAGATTCGCCATGAAGACGCAGCGGACCATCGAGCGCAGCGTGAGAGGGATGAAGACGAGCGACGGCGCGGGGGTGAAGCTCACCCGCGTGATCGGCACGCCCGTGCTCCGCCGCGTGGACCCCTTCCTCATGCTGGACGAGTTCAGGAGCGACGAGCCCACGGACTACCTCGCGGGATTCCCGGACCACCCGCATCGAGGCTTCGAGACGATCACGTACATGATCGCGGGCCGCTTCCGGCACAAGGACAACCATGGGCACGAGGGCCTGCTCGAGACGGGCGGAGCTCAGTGGATGACCGCCGGTCGAGGCATCGTCCACTCGGAGATGCCCGAGCAGAAGGAGGGTCTCGTCGCGGGCTTCCAGCTCTGGCTGAACCTCCCGCGGAAGGACAAGATGTGCGAGCCCGGCTACCGAGACGTGCAAGCGGGCGAGATCCCGAAGGCCGACCTCGGCGGCGGCGCCGAGGCGGGCGTCCTGGCGGGCCGCGTCGGAGACGTCGTCGGCCCGATCGCCGGGCGCGAGACGGATCCGCTCTACGTCGACCTCGTCCTTCCCGCGGGCAGCGCCGGCGTCGTGCCGATCCCGAAGGGCCACGCGGCCTTCCTCTACCCCTTCGAGGGTGACGTCGTCGTCGGCGAGGACCGGACGCTCGCGCGCGGCGAGCTCGGCATCCTGACGGACGGCGAGGAGGTCCGCGTCGCCGCGAAGAGCGGCGCCGCGCGCGTCCTCCTCGTCGCCGGCAAGCCCCTGAACGAGCCCGTCGTCCAGTACGGACCGTTCGTCATGTCGACGACGGAAGAGGTCGAGCAGGCGATCGCGGATTTCCAGGCCGGGAGGTTCTGAGGTAGTCCACCTCGCAGTGCGAGCGAATCGGTCCGGGTCCGACGCGTTTCCCACCCTGGCGAAGCGCGAGGGGAGACCCCGTAGGATCTCCCCTCGAGCCGCCCGCCGGACGCCGGCTGCGAGGACGCGGCGCCCTCGTGCACGTGCGACGACGACGGACCGTGAAGCGCGCGAGGTTCAACCGCCGCAACAGGCCGGCGGCGGCTGCAATCCCTGGGGGCCGGGGTTCTCGCGCGGAAGGCTCGGCGCGTCGGCCGCCACCACCTCGATGACCGGGTAGCCGTCGCGCGCGTCCGCGTAGCGGAGCACGTAGAAGTTGCCGTCTTGGAGGACGATGTGAGCCACCGCCCCGAGGCCCGTCGAGCCCGTCGTCATGCGGCTCACCCACGGGACATCGTCGACGAAGGGCACGGCGGTCTGCGTGTCGGCTGCGTCGAACCTCGCGAAGTCGACCCTCGCAATGTCGTAGCTCCCCGTGTTGAGCGCTTGGTTGAAGTTGTTGGAGGAGGTCGCGAGGTAGCCCTTGCCGGCCGCGGCGAACGACCACCGCGTGTCGACCGACCTGTTGGCCCTCGTGGCGCTGAGCTTGGGGTACATCTGGATCGCGTCGTAGTAGGGGCTCCCGGCGGCGCGCACGAGGCGTGTCGGGCCTGCGACGTACACCGCGTCCGGGCCGTCGGTCGCGAGGACGGGGTAGCCGGCATCGCGCGTCATGACCCCCTGATCGTCGGGCCTGCACATGTGCGCGAATCCGTCGCCGGTCTGGCAGCGAACGCGGAACGGCAAGAACGTCTTCGTCGCGGGGTCGAGCCTCCCGAGGCCGCCCCGGATCGGAGCCGTGTGGACGTACCCGTAGACGACCCCGTCGACGACGTGGATTTTTTCCACGTTGCCTTCGGGTCGAACGTTCGGGATGTCTTCGAGGATCGCTCCGTCGAAGGAGACGATCCGGATCGAGCCGACCTGATTGACACGCTCCGATTGGTCCTCCGTGATGACGCGGACGAAGATGCGGCGGCCCTGGGGGTCGATGGCCGCCTCCTGGATGCATCCTCCGACGTCCACGGCGATCGGCGATGAGGCGGTGTCCGACAGGATCTCCAAGGGCCTCGCGACGCAGCGGCGCTGGAAGAGCAGGCTATACTTCCAGAACGCGACGACGTTCCCGGCGGCCGCGAACGAGCCGAGGCTGCCCGCGACGGTCTGCCACTGCTCCGAGCCACGAGGACGGCGCCAGAGCTCGTTCTGCCCACCCAGTCCGTTTCGCACGTGCGCGTAGAAGAAGCGGCCCGTCAGGCCGAGGCCCAACGAAGCGGGCTTGTAGCGATGGTCCTTGTCGATCTCGCTCTCCGCGCTGGCGATCGGAGCGTCGCCCAGGTCGGAACTGGAGGAGCAGCCCGCCAGCGCGAGGGCCGTGAGACAGATCATCGGGGAGACGGCGAGGGTCATCATCTTCTTCATGGGGAGCACCTTCGGGGAGGCACCTGCGGCCATCGCGGGCTCGAGTCCGCGGGCTGCAAGCAACCTCGTTTGTTGCGTTGCGCCCTCGGCAGCACGACATGTGCCGCGATGTGTGTATGTGTGGTGCAGACGATCGCCAGTACGATCCCGGAGAGCATCCTTCGCTGCGGCCTTTCGGCACGCGCAGAAGCACCAGCCCACGCGATCCACTGCGGAGTCGCCCCCGCGCGAGAAAGGAGACGCCACGAGCGCGTTGCCTCGCGAGCAGGGGGCCCGTCCGCGCCGTACGCACCGTGCTCCCGTCGCGGTGATGCGCGCGTCAAAAGCCGTCACGCTCGTTCGCGTCTGGTGGCGCTCCTCGCCAACGCGTCGGACGCGCAGTCCTGCACTGGAGCGCTCTTCGCACGAAACCCGTCATCACGGCCGCAGACGGCGTCGTCGACAGCGAGTGGGCGTACTTCGGATACTCGAAGCGCACGCGCGATCGACTCGAGGAGCGCGCAGGCTCACCGCTTCGACATGCACCACCGCTACCGCGCGTGAACGAGCTGCCGCCGACGAACGGGCGCGCTCACCATCTTCTGAGTGGATGCCCTTCAGGACCTCGATGTCGAGCATCCGCTCCGCGAGGAGCTCCTTGAGCTTCGCGTTCTCGGCCTCGAGCGCCTTCGAGCGCCTGGCGTCCTCGACGTCCATCCCGCCGAACTTCCGCTTCGACGTGTAGAGGGTCTCGCCACTGATCCCGTGCTTCTTTTCGGCAGGCACGTCACCTCACGTGCCCGCGCTTCCGGAGCCACGTCATTCACCTGACTCGACCAGATCCGCCTCCGGAGAACCCGGCGCGGTTCAGTCGAGCTTGAAGGCCGTTCGGATGCGCTCCTCGATCGTGGCCGCGGTCGCGAGCGAGCCGTCGTCCTCGCCGAGCGAGACATCCTGTTGGTGTCCGACGATGCCTTTTGCCTCCGTCGAAAGCCCTGTATGTTGATTCGGATTTCCGAACTCGAGAAACGTCGTTCCACGATGGGGCGATTTGACGACCATAGACACCTGATTGACGACGACCGTCCCATCGATCGCTCCTTGCCAGAACGCCGGGAGGATTCGCTTGTCCAAGACGGCGACGCTCGCATCCATCGCCCGAGCCAGCAGCGCGAGCGGGTTGTGGGTTGGGTCGTTGGGGTCCGAGACGACCGCAAGAGGTGGTTCGTACGGAGGAAGACCTTGGCGCTCGGCCACGTGCGCGGGACCGACGATCATGCGAAAGTCGTCGCCCACGCCCGGCTCGTCGAGGTCGAAGGAGGAGCTCCGCCTGACCTGCAGTTTCGTGTTGCCGTTCCGCGTCTCGAAGAAGACGTAGATCTTGTACAGAGGCTGGGCGGTCGACGCACGCATGCACGAGATCCCGGTCATGCGGAACTGCCTCATCGCAATGACGTCACCCACGCCACGTGACTGATTCAGGCCGCAGTCGTCGAACGACGCGCTGTGCGCGCCGCGCGTCAGCGTGACACGCGAGAACGTCTCTCCGTTTTCTGTCGCAAGCGACAGCCTGACCCGGAGGCCGTCGGGGGCCTCGAACTCGGCGCCGCGAAACACGCCTGCGTCCGTGGCGTCCCCCGTCGCCGCCTCGACGTCCGCCGAGGCGTCGAGAGGCGCGCCGCCGTCCGCCGAAGACGTGTTGTCGAAGGAGGCTTCCACGGCGTGGGGGGGATCGGCCGGGGTCGAGCAGGCGACGAGCGCGACCCCCGCGGCGAGGGGGAGCAACACCGTGAGTGGGATCGTGCGGTGGATGTTCATGCGGGCCTGATGACATGCACCTACACCCGAGCAAGCGGAATCGAGGCGAGGCCCGCATCGCGTCGGACGGACGACTCACGAGACGCGTGATTCGACGAGGAAAGGCGAAGGACACGTGACGCGACCGTCTTGCAGAGAGCACCGTCGCGGAAGCTCGTTCAGCTGCGGCTCGATGTCCGCAGCGTGAGGAGACCGCCACGTCGCTTAGAGCGTTCGGCCAGCGGCCGACGTGACGAGCTCCGTCGCGCAGTCGACCGCCGCGACGCGAACGATCGCGCTGAGGCCGGCGATGCCAGCCCCGCTCATCCGCGACCGCGACCGCGGAGACGAGCGCGCAGCTCCGGCCAGCCCTCGGGAAGCTGCGCCACGGCGCGCGTCATGGGTTCTGAACTCAGCGGAAGGGGCTCTCCGTCTCCGCGGGAGACGTCGGCGCCATGGGCGGCGGCGTGGCCGTCGACGGTCCGCGAGGGCTCGCCTCCGGCCGCGTCACGCCGTTCCGCTCCGCGGCCTCGGCGGCGGAGCGGGGCGGCGCGGTCGG
>JALHPN010000167.1 GCA_022842465.1 Polyangiaceae bacterium
CGCGCGGTCCGCCCTCGTCGAGGGTGCCCCCCCCGAGCTCGTCGCGGCGCGCGCGGTCCTCGCGAGGCTCCTCTCCCCGGGCGCGCGGCACCTTCCCGCGACGCCTTCGGAGACGGACCTCCTCGTGGGGCCCGAATCGCGATGGTTCGCGCGGCGCGACGGCGCGAAGGTCGACCTCGTGCGGTACGGTCCCGTCCGGCGTCTCCTCGACGCGCTCGTCGTCCGCCGGCTCGAGCGCCCCGGTGAGGCTCTCTCCGCGGACGACCTCATCGCCGCGGGCTGGCCGGGCGAGCGGATGCGTCACACGGCGGGTCTCCTCCGTGTCTACAGCGGCATCCGGCGTCTCCGGCGCATGGGTCTCGAGGACGTCCTCGTGACGCGGGACGACGGTTACCTCCTCGACGCGGCGGCGGAGGTTCGTCGCGCTGCGGCGTGAGCGAGCGTCGCACCGAACCTGACGCGCCTTCGGCCCGTCGGGTAGCATCTGCCTCGATGCTGACGCTCCGCGCTCTCGCCTGCGCCCTCGCCGTCGTCGCCCTCGCCGGCTGCACGAAGCCGTCCTCCGGGACGCGCGCGGACGCGGACGGCGGCGCGCCGGGGAAGGCGAGCGCGCGCCTCCGGATCGCCGTCGTGCCGAAGGGGACGACCCACGAGTTCTGGAAGAGCGCGCACGCCGGGGCGGTCAAGGCAGCGCGGGAGCTCGACGTCGACATCGTGTGGAAGGGTCCGTTGAAGGAGGACGACCTGAAGGCGCAGGTCGACGTCGTCTCGTCCTTCGTCGCGCAAGGCGTCGCGGGGATCGTCCTCGCGCCCCTCAACGACACGGCCCTCAAGGCGCCCGTCCGCGCCGCGACGACGGCGAAGATCCCCGTCGTGGTCTTCGACTCCGACCTCGCCGGCGACGATCACGTGAGCTTCGTCGCGACGGACAACCAGGCGGCCGGCCGTCTCGCGGGCGAGCACATGGCGAAGGTCCTCGAAGACAAGGGACAGCTCGTCGTCCTTCGCTACCAGGAGGGGTCGGCGAGCACCGCGAACCGGGAGAAGGGCTTCCTCGACGCCGTGAAGGCCCGTGCGAAGCCCGAGCTCACGGTGGTGAGCGAGAACCAGTACGGCGGCGCGACGACGGAGACCGCGTTCCGGAAGAGCGAGAGCCTCCTCCTCGCGCAGAAGGCAGAGGACGGAAGGATCGCCGGCGTCTTCGCGCCGAACGAGTCGACGACGTTCGGGATGCTCCAGGCCCTCCGGAAGTCCGGCGTCGCGAAGAAGGTGCGCTTCGTCGGGTTCGACGCCTCCGACAAGCTCGTGTCGGCGCTGCGCGAGGGCGACATCGACGCGCTCGTCGTCCAGAACCCGTTCAACATGGGCTACGTCGCGGTCAAGACGATGGTCGCGCACCTCCGGGGCGAGAAGGTCGACAAGCGCGTCGACACCGGCGCCCGCGTAGTCACGAAGGCGGACCTCGACGATCCGGCGGTGAAGGAGATGCTCCAGCCGGACCTGAAGAAGTGGCTCGAGTGAACGAGGCCGCGCCGCTCCTCCGCGTCACGGGCGTCGCGAAGGCGTTCGGCCCCACGAAGGTGCTGAAGGGGGTCTCGCTCGACGTCGAGAGCGGCACCGTCCACGCGCTCCTCGGGATGAACGGTGCCGGGAAGAGCACGCTCGTGAAGATCCTCCTCGGCGCCGAGCGCGCCGATGCGGGCGCGATGCTGCTCGGCGGCGCTCCGTACGCGCCGCGATCGCCAGGCGAGGCCCGGGAGGCGGGGGTCGTGCTCGTCCCTCAGGAGCGGACGCTGTGCGCGCACCTCTCGGTCGTCGACAACATCGTGCTCGGCATCGAGCCGGGGAGCGCCGCGCATCGCGATCGGGAGCGGTCGCGGGCGGTCGCGTCGAGCTCGCTCTCTCTCGTCGCCGCCGACGGCGGGCGGCTCTCGCTCGACGCGCGGGCAGGGGAGCTGTCGGTCGCCGATCAACAGCTCGTCGAGATCGCTCGCGCGCTCGCGCGCGGCGGAGAGTCGGCGCGCATCCTCGTCCTGGACGAGCCGACGTCGAGCCTCACGCAGCGCGACGCAGCGGCGCTCTTCGAGAGGGTCGTCGCGCTGAAGGAGACGGGGCTCGCGGTGATCCTCGTCACGCACTTCATGGGCGACGTACGCGCCCACGCCGATCGCTACACGGTGCTCCGCGACGGCATGGTCGCGGGGTCGGGGGATCCGCGGACGACGGAGCCGAGCGCGATCGTGCACGAGGTCCTCGGACCGGAGCTCGAGCGCTTCGAGCGCACGGAGAGCCCGAGCGGCAGAGAGGCGACGCGCGCCGCGGGCGACGTGCTCCTCGAGGCGAGGGAGGTCGCGGGCGTCACGCGTCCGAGGAAGGCGAGCCTCCGCGCGCGCCGGGGGGAGATCCTGGGGATCGCGGGCCTCGTCGGTTCGGGGCGGACCGAGCTCCTCCGCATCCTCGCCGGGCTCGATCGGCGGACGGCGGGCGAGCTCGAGATCAAGGCGCCGAAGGGGGTCGGCCTCCTGAGCGAGGACCGCGCCGGCGAGGGGCTCATGCTGGGGCGCTCGATCGGCGAGAACGTCTGGCTCTCGAGGCGCTCTCCGTGGCTGTCGTGGCCACGCCAGATCGCGAGCGAGGGTGCCCGCTGGATCGACCGCCTCCGGATCAAGGCGAGCTCGGGGGACCAGCGCGTCGCGGAGCTCTCCGGAGGGAACCAGCAGAAGGTGCAGATCGCACGCTTGTTGCGGGAGGACTACGACGTCCTCCTCGTCGACGAGCCCACGCGCGGGATCGACGTCGCGAGCAAGGCGCAGGTCCTCGCCCTCCTCCGCGAGCTCGCCGCGGCCGGCAAGGCGGTCGTGCTCGTGTCGAGCCAGCTCGACGAGCTCGTCTCGACGTGCGACGTCATCTCCGTCCTCCGGCACGGCGAGCTCGGCGAGCCGCGGCCCGCGCTCGACTTCACGGAGGCCTCGCTCCTCCTCGAGGCGTCGTCGTGAGCGGCTGGCGTCGTCCCCCGTGGGTGGGGCCGCTCGTCGCGCTCCTCCTCGTCGTCGCGCTGTTCGCGGCGCTGACGCCCGACACGTTCCTCCGCGCGCAGAACGTGCTCACGATGGCGCGTCAGACGGTCGTCGTCGCGACCTGCGCGCTCGGGATGACGCTCATCATCGCGACGGGGGGGATCGACCTGTCGACCGGATCTCTGGTCGCGTTCACCACGGTCGTCGTGGCGCGCCTCCTCCGCTCCGGCGCGAGCCCCCTCGTCGCCGCGGCCTTTGGGATCTTCGCGGCGACCGTGGCCGGCGTCCTCACCGGCGCCCTGGTCGGTCGTGCGCGGATGATGCCGTTCGTCGTCACCCTCGGCACGATGAGCGCGCTCCGCGGCGCGGCCAAGGGGCTCGCCTCCGAGCAGAAGATCGACGCCGACCCGCGCGGGCTCGACAAGCTCCTCTCCGCCGATCTCAGCGCGCCGGGCCTTTGGGTCACGCTCCTGCTCGCGCTCGCGGTCTTCGCGCTCCTCGAGGTCACGCGGTTCGGACGCCACGTCCTCGCGGTGGGGAGCAACGAAGCGGCGGCGCGCCTCTGCGGCATCGACACTGGACGCGTGAAGATCGCCGTCTACGCCCTGTCGAGCATGCTCGCCGGGATCGCGGGCGTGATGGAGTTCTCGACCCTGACCGTCGGCGATCCGACGGACTCCGTGGGCCTCGAGCTCGAGGTCATCGCGGCGGTGGTCATCGGGGGGGCGCCGCTGTCGGGCGGCGAGGGGAGCGTCGCCGGGAGCGTCATCGGCGCGCTCCTGATGACCGTCATCCGCACGGGCGGCGTCCACCTCGGGCTCCCGAGCTGGGTCCAGGAGATCGCGACGGGGACCATCATCGTCGTGGCCGTGGCGGTCGACCGCCTCCGGCTCCGCTCGCGCGCGGCGAGGCGACCCGACGGGGCGACCTGAGGTAGGCTCCGGCCCTCACCTCGAGGAGGAGCCATGCGTCTGAAGGGAAAGATCGCGCTCGTCACCGGAGCCAGCCGAGGGATCGGCCACGCGTCGTGCCTCGCGCTCGCGGAGGAAGGCGCCACGATCGTCGGGACCGCCAGGACGAAGAAGGACCTGGATGCGCTGGTCGCCGAGGTGAAAGAGCGCGGCGTGGAGGCGAAGGGCATCGTCTGCGACGCGACGAAGGGAAGCGACGTCGCGGCGTGCGTGGCGGAGACGGTCTCGGCTTTCGGGCGCGTGGACATCCTCGTCAACAACGCCGGTATCGGAGGCTACCGCCCCTTCCTCGACTGGACCGAGGAGGACTACGACCGGATCATGGCGACCAACGCGAAGAGCACGTGGCTCTTCTGCAAGGAGACCATCCCCCACATGCTGAAAGCGGGGGGCGGGAACATCGTGAACCTCTCGAGCGTCGCGGGCCTCCAGGGCTACCCGAGCGAGGGGATCTACTGCATGTCGAAGTTCGCGCAGGTCGCCCTCGCGCAGTCGCTCGACCGCGAGTTCTACACGAAGAACATCAAGGTCTCCCTCGTCTGCCCGGGCGGCGTCGAGACACACTTCGCGATCGGCGACGGGCGTACGGCGGACGGCCCGAACATGAAGAGCTTCTCTCGACCGGAGGATGTCGCGGAGGCCGTCGTCCTCGCGGTGTTGCCGCGCGAACGCACGCGCGTCGTGAACGTCATCCTCCGTCCGATGAACGAGATGACCTGACGGAGACCTCCTTCACGCGGCGACGGCCGAGGGGGGCGGTCTCGTCGCGCGCGGGAGCGGAAGCTCGAGCCGCACGCGCGAGCCTCCTCCGCGCGTGCTCGTGAAGGCGATGGCGCCGCCTGCGCGCTCGACGCCGTGTCTCACGACGTCCATGCCGACGCCGCGGCCCGAGAGGTCCGTCACGTTCGACGCGGTCGAGAAGCCGGGCTCGAAGACGAGCATGTGGAGCTCCTCGTCCGTCGGGCACGCCGAGGCGTCGAGGAGGCCGCGCTCGACGGCCTTGGCGCGGACGCGCCCGAGATCGACGCCGCCTCCGTCGTCGACGACCTCGACGACGAGGCGGTCGGGACCGCGCGAGGCCCGGAGGAGGACGCGTCCGATGCGGGATTTCCCTCGCGCCTCACGCACCTCGGGGGACTCGAGGCCGTGGTCGACCGCGTTTCGGACGAGATGGGTCAGCGGATCGGCGAGGAGCTGCAGGATGTCGCGGTCCACCTCGACGTCGGCTCCCTCCATGTCGAGGAGCGCCTCCTTGCCGAGGCGGCTCGCGACGTCGCGTACGACGCGGGGGAAGCGTCCGAAGAGCTTGGCGATGGGTGCGGTGCGCGTCGCCTGCACGCACGCCTCGAGCTCACGGGTCTGGCGGCCGAGCTCGGCGAGCGCCTCACGGACGCCTCGGCTCGGAGAGAGACCGAGCTCGCTCGACAGCCGGTCGCGCGTGCGCGCGATCCCCGTGGCGAGCTCCCCGATGCGCTCGAGGTTCTTCGTGCTCGTCCGTACGGCGCCGCCGTCGGCGCCCGCCTCCGGGAAGAGGCTCGGGCGGCGCTCGAGGAAGGCGACGACGAGCTCGTCCGGCGGGGGCAACGAGAGGGGAGGCGGCGGAGCGCGACGGGGGACGCCGGGCGGCGGCAGGACCGGGGCTGCGGCGGCGAGGAGCGCGGCGCGGAGGGGCTCGACGTCCTCCGTCTGCGACGTGTCGCCGGCGAGAAGCGCTCGGAGCGCGTCGACGGCGTGGAGGAGGCCCGTGCTCACGGAGCGCGACCACGGGACCTTGCCCTCGCGGAGCGCGTCGAGGAGGGTCTCGACGCCGTGCGTGAAGTGGGCGAGCTCCGACATGCCGAAGATGCCGGCGTTCCCCTTCAACGAGTGCGCGGCGCGAAAGGCGGCGCGCAGGAGCTCGGCCGCGGCCTCGCCGATGTCGGCGCGGTCGAGGGCGACGAGCGCGCGCTCCAGCTCGGCGAGGTGCTCGGCCGCTTCGGCGAGGAAGTCGGCGTGGAGCTCCGAGAGATCGAGCTCGATCACGAGCGCGCCATCCGTGGGTCGAGCGCACGCATCGGCCTCGTGGAACGGTCGGGACGCGCGGAGCTTGAAGGCCGCGCTCGACGTCAGCGCGCGGCGACGCGCGCACGGGCCGCGACGAGCGTGTTCTCGAGGAGACACGCGATCGTCATGGGGCCGACGCCCCCCGGGACGGGCGTGATCGCGGCGGCGCGCTCGGCCACCTCGTCGTAGGCGACGTCGCCGACGAGTCGGGTCTTGCCCGTGCCTGGAACCTCGACGCGGTTGATGCCGACGTCGATGACCACGGCGCCGTCCTTGACCCAGTCGCCGCGGACCATCTCGGGCCGCCCGACGGCCGCGACCAGCACGTCCGCCTCGCGGCAGAGGGCCGGGAGGTCCTTCGTGCGCGAGTGCGCGATGGTCACCGTGGCGCTCTCCGCGAGCAACAGCTGAAGGGCGGGCTTGCCCACGATGTTGGAGCGTCCGATGACGACCGCGCGTGCGCCGGCGAGCTTCGTTCCAGCCCGTTCCAGGAGCTTCATGCAGCCGCGCGGCGTACACGGGACGAGGCTCGGGCGCCCGGAGGCGAGGAGCCCGGCGTTCACGGGGTGGAAGCCGTCGACGTCCTTCTCGGGACGGATGAGGTCGAGGACCGTCTGCTCGCGGATCTGCTTCGGGAGCGGGAGCTGGACGAGGATCCCGTCGACCGCGTCGTCCGCGTTCAGCCGCGCGAGGAGCGCGACGAGCTCGGCCTCGGTGGTCTCCGCCGGGAGCGTGTGCAGCGTGCCGCGGATGCCGACCTCCTTCGCCTGCTTCTCCTTGTTGCGCGTGTAGACCTGGCTCGCCGGGTCCTCGCCGACGAGGACGACGTCGAGGCCAGGGGCTCGGCCGTGCTCGGCGACGAACGCGAGGACGCCGCGCTTCACCTCCGCGCGCAAGGTCTCCGCGAGCTGCTTCCCGTCGAGGATCTGAGCTGTCATCGCCGCGAGAGACTAGCGCACCGCCCGGCGGGGACGGTCAGCCGATCTTGAAGACGCGGGCGAGGATGCGATCGAGGTGGTCGAGGTCGCCGTAGGGGATGACGACCTCCCCCCGGTTGTTCGTGTCGCGGACGAGCACCTTCGTGCCGGCCGCCCGCGTGAGCTTCGACTCGAGGTCGCGGACCGCCGACGACTTCTGGCCGTCCTTCGAGGAGCTCTTTCCGGTGGACTTCTTCGCCCCGCGGACGAGCGCCTCGACGGCGCGCACCGAGAGCCGGCCGCGGACGGCCTTCTCGGCGAGGTCTTCGATCTTGCTCGTGTCGGCCCCGAGGAGCGCACGCCCATGGCCTTCCGAGAGCTCGCCGGAGATCACCCGCGCGCGGACGGCGGCGGGCAGCTTGAGGAGGCGGAGCGAGTTCGCGATCGTCGTGCGATCCTTGCCGAGCCGCGTCGCCAGGGTCTCCTGCGTGTAGCCGTGCTCCTTGACGAGGCGGTCGATGGCTTCGGCGAGCTCGACGGGGTTCAGGTCTTCCCGCTGGACGTTCTCGATGATCGCGAGCTCGAAGGCGCTCTTCGGGCTCACGTCCTTGACGACGACCATGACCTCACGGAGGCCGGCCTTCTGCGACGCGCGCCAGCGCCGCTCGCCGGCGATGATCTCGAACTTGTCCTGCCCCGAGACGCGCCGGACGACGATGGGCTCGAGGAGGCCGTGCTCCTTGATCGACTGCGCGAGCTCTTCGAGCTTGTCCTTCTGGAAGAACTGACGCGGCTGGCCCTTCTGGGCGACGAGCTTCTCGATCGCGCAGGAGAAGACGCTCTTGTCGGCGTAGCCGGCCGGCGCCTTGGACGCGGAGGGGAGGAGGGCGTCGAGGCCGCGTCCGAGCGCGCGGCGCTTGGCGTCCGCCGCCGCCATCAGCGAGCCCCCGCGGCGCGCTTCTGGGGCTTCTGGCCCTTGGCAGAGGCTGCGTGCTTCGCGATGAGCTCGCGCGCGAGCGAGAGGTACGCCTGCGAGCCCTTGGACGACACGTCGTAGAGCATCACGGGCTTGCCGTGCGACGGCGCCTCGGACAGGCGGACGTTCCTCGGGACCACGCTCTCGAAGACGAAGAAGTGCTCCTTCACCTCGTCGGCGACCTGGTGCGCGAGGTTGTTCCGCGGATCGAACATCGTGAGGACGATGCCCTCGACCTCGAGCTTCGGGTTCATGCCGTTCTTCACGCGGTCGATCGTGGCCATGAGGTGCGTCAGGCCCTCGAGCGCGTAGTACTCGCACTGGAGCGGCACGAGGACGGCGTCGCACGAGGCGAGCGCGTTCAGCGTGAGGAGGCCGAGCGAGGGGGGACAGTCGATGAAGACGTAGTCGAACGCCGAGAGGTGCGGGGCGAGCGCCGCGCGCAGCTTCGTCGCGCGATCGGGATCGTCGACGAGCTCGATCTCGGCGGCGACGAGGTCCTGCGTCGCGGGGGCGACGACGAGGTTTGGCACGTTCGTCTCGACCAGCACTTCGTCGAGCCCCACGGAGCCGATGAGGACGTCGTAGACCGTGCGCTCGCGCGTGCCCGGCCGGACGCCCACGCCGCTCGACGCGTTGCCCTGCGGGTCCATGTCGACGAGGAGCGTCCGCTTCTCGGCCGCGGCGACGCTCGCCGCGAGGTTCACGGCCGTCGTGGTCTTCCCGACGCCGCCCTTCTGGTTGACCACGCACGTGACGCGCGCGCGGCGGGAGGTCTTGGCGTGAGGGTCGCTCGTCGAGGGTCTGGCCACGTTTCGTTCTTCTCTATCCCCGAGCGGTGCGCGGCCGCAACCGACGAGGCTCGGGGTCTCGCGTCTAAGCGCACCACATTCGCGTCCGCTTTTTTTTACGTGGGACGACATGGGAGTATGGTGTGTCCAGATGTAGGCAAACGTAAGCCTGCACGGAGCGGCGCGATGAAGGACCAGCTGGCGAAGGCCCTCGAGGCAGACGACGCACGCAGCGAGCGGAGCGATCGGATCTTGAAGGCCGCCTTCTTCCGGCGCGCGCCGCTCCAGGCAGGCACGCAGCCGACGGGGGGCGCCGCCGTCCTCCGGCTCGACGAACGACGCGCAGAGCTCGCGGCCCGCACCCGCGGCTGACGAGCTCCGCGCGCGCACGAAACACGAAGCTTTCTTTCCGAACACGGAGGGTGTCGACGATGGGCGTTCCGAAGAGCTACCGGAGCATCGAGGAGTTCGAGCGCGAGGCGATCAGGCCGGACATGAAGTACGGCTTCTCGCTCGACGATCTCATGCAGGACACGTCGAGCGGAAACTCGGATCTCCTCTTCGACGACACCGTCGACGAGTACGACCCCGAAGCCGCCGACGACGACGACGATTTCTAGGAGGAGACTCCGCTGCCCCGCGCCGACGGCGCGAGGGTGCTTCGCTTTGCTTCGCAAGAAGACTTGGTCCCTTCCCGGGGACACCGCAACACGAGCCGCGAGGACGCCTCTCCTCGCGGCTCACCTCTTTTGTGCGTCCTCCGCGGCGGCGTGATCTGGGCGCGACGTGCCGGAGACCCTTGATTCTCCCGGGCGCCTAGGTAGTGTCCGCGTTCCCCAATGCAAGTCAGTGTCCAGCGAATCAGCCCTGTGATGATGGAGCTCCAGATCGAGGTCCCCGCCGATCTCGTGAAGGCGGAGGTCGACAAGGCCTATTTGAACCTCGGCAAGAAGGCGCACATCAAGGGCTTCCGTCCCGGCAAGGCGCCGCGCGACGTGCTCACGCGCCTCTTCGGTGCTCAGGTCTCGAACGACGTCGCGAACCAGATCGTGAACGAGACGCTCCCGAAGGCGCTCTCGGAGCAGAACCTCACGCCGGTCAGCCAGCCGAACGTCGAGGCGGAGAAGGGCGTCCCGCCGAAGGCGCCGTTCGCGCCGTTCTCGTTCAAGGCGCGCTTCGAGGTGCAGCCCGAGATCGAAGAGGTGAAGTTCGAGGGCTTCGAGCTCCACCGGCCCAAGGTCGAGGTCGACGAGAAGGCGGTCGAGGAGCAGCTCGAGGGGCTCCGTCAGCGTCACGCGGCGCTGAAGGCCCCGGAGCCTTCGCGCGCCGCGAAGAAGGGCGACGTCCTCACGATCGACTTCGCCCTGTCGATCGACGGCAAGGACGTGAAGGACGGCGGCGGCCAGGGTGTCCAGATCGAGCTCGGGTCGGGCCAGGCGCTCCCCGAGATCGACGCGGCGCTCGACGGCAAGAGCGTCGGCGACAAGGCCGAGGCCGAGCACGCGTTCCCGGAGGCCCATCCGCGCGAGGACTTCCGCGGTAAGAAGGGCGTCTTCGCCATCACGCTCACCGATCTGAAGGAGCGCGTCCTCCCGACGCTCGACGACGAGCTCGCGAAGGACATCGGCTTCGAGACGCTGGTCGCGCTCCGCGCCGACATCCACACCAAGCTCGAGAAGCAGGCGAAGGACCGCTCCGAGACCGTCTTGGCCGAGCAGATCGTCGACCGCCTGAACGAGTCGAACGTCTGCGACGTCCCGCCCTCGCTGGTGGACCAGCAGGCGCGCATCATGCTGCAGGAAGTCCTCATGAGCGCCCGCCGCATGGGGCAGGGCATAACGAAGGATCAGGCCGAGAACCTCACCGCGGCCATCCAGAAGGATGCGGAGCGCAAGGTGCGCGCGGGCCTCCTCATGGCCGCGATCGCGAAGAAGCACGAGTTCAAGGTCAACGACGACGACATCGAGAAGGGCCTGGCCGAGCTCGCGGAGGAGACCGGGAAGAACGTCGCGAAGCTGCGCGTCGAATACCGGGAGAGGTCGAAGCGCGACATCCTCATCGGCATGATCCTCGAGGACAAGATCCTGGACTTCATCGAGTCGAAGTCCAAGATCGTCGAAGGCGAACCGCCGGTGAAGGCGGAGGCATCGAACGACCCGGCGGCCCCGACCGCCGAGGACAAGAAGGAAGGCTGAGCATGACGAAGCGTCCGGAGAACCGCGCCCAGGCGATCGCGACCCTCGAGCGTGCCAAGGACTTCATCCCGTACCCGACGGTCGTCGAGACGACGCACCGCGGCGAGCGCAACTGGGACATCTTCAGCCGGCTGCTGAAGGACCGCATCGTGTTCCTCGGAACCGAGATCAACGATGACGTGGCGAACATCGTCATTGCTCAGTTTCTCTTCCTCGAGAGCGAAGATCCCGACAAGGAGATCATGCTCTACCTGAACAGCCCCGGCGGCGTGGTCACGAGCGGTCTCGCGATCTACGACACGATGCAGTACGTCCGCTGCGACGTGTCGACGACCTGCCTCGGCATGGCCGCGTCGATGGGGGCGGTCCTCCTGGCGGCGGGCACGAAGGGGCGGCGTAACGCCCTCCCGAACGCCCGGATCATGATCCACCAGCCGATGGGCGGTGCGCGTGGTCAGGCGTCGGACATCGAGATCCAGGCGCGGGAGATCAAGCACCTGAAGGAGGTCCTCACCGGCATCCTGACGGACGCGACGAGCAAGTCCAAGGAGCAGATCCTGAAGGACATCGACCGGGACTTCTACCTGAGCGCGGCCTCGGCGAAGGAGTACGGGCTCATCGACAACGTGATGCTCCCGCCGAAGAAGAAGAGCGACGGCACGAAGGAGAAGTGACGACGGCCCGCGCCGCTCGGGAGGTCGCACGTCGAGGATGAACGTGCGACCCGGGGCGGCCGTTCCTCCCTTCGGGTGAGGAGACGCGGACACGCGGCGCATGCGCTCTCTCTCCGCAACGCGAGAGGCGCATCGCACCGCAACAAGAGTTTGCGGTGCGTAGGGCAGGGGCATATGCTTCGCCAGAGAAGACGAGGGAAACCGTGGAGCGCCGTCGCGACGATCACAACAGCGGGAACCTGAGCTGCTCCTTCTGTGGCAAGTCCCAGAAGGAAGTGAAGAAGCTCATCGCGGGCCCAACGGTCTACATCTGCGATGAGTGCATCGGTCTCTGCAACGACATCATCGCGGAGGAGGTCGAGAAGGACGAGCCGTACGCCGGCTCCGCCCCGATCCCCAAGCCCGCCGAGATCAAGACGATCCTCGACGACTACGTGATCGGCCAGGACCGCGCGAAGAAGATCCTCGCGGTCGCCGTCCACAATCACTACAAGCGCATCGACTCGCGCGTGGCGGCGGAGGACGTCGAGCTCGCGAAGTCGAACATCCTCCTGCTCGGCCCCACGGGCTCCGGCAAGACGCTGCTCGCGCAGACGCTCGCGAAGATCCTCCACGTCCCGTTCGCGATCGCGGATGCGACGACGCTCACGGAGGCCGGCTACGTCGGTGAGGACGTCGAGAACATCATCGTCCAGCTGCTCCAGAACGCCGATCACGACGTCGAGCGCGCGCAGCGCGGCATCGTCTACATCGACGAGATCGACAAGATCAGCCGGAAGTCGGACAACCCGAGCATCACGCGCGACGTCTCGGGCGAGGGTGTGCAGCAGGCGCTCCTCAAGATCATCGAGGGCACCGTCGCCAACGTGCCGCCGAAGGGCGGGCGGAAGCATCCGCAGCAAGACTTCTTGCAGGTCGACACGACGAACATCCTGTTCATCTGCGGCGGCGCGTTCGTCGGTCTCGATCAGATCGTCCAGCGCCGCATCGGCATGCAGACGCTCGGGTTCGGCGCCGACATCAAGTCGAAGAAGGAGTTCAAGCTCGGCGAGCTCCTCTCGCGCGTCGAGCCGGAGGACCTCCTCAAGTTCGGCCTCATTCCCGAGTTCATCGGACGACTTCCCGTCATCGCGACGCTCCACGAGCTCAACGAGGATGCGCTGATCGACATCCTCACGAAGCCGAAGAACGCGCTCGTGAAGCAGTTCCAGAAGCTCTTCGAGATGGACGGCGTGAAGCTCAAGTTCACGAAGACCGCGCTCAGCGCCGTCGCGCGGGAAGCGCTCGCGCGCAACGCCGGCGCCCGCGGCCTGCGCGCCATCCTCGAGGGGGCGCTCCTCGACATCATGTACGACGTGCCGTCGCGCTCCTCCAACATCAAGGAGGTCGTGATCAACGAGGAAGTGATCACGAAGGGCGACGCGCCGCTCATCGTGTACCAGAAGGAAGCCGAGCTCGCCTGAGCCTCTGAGCGGCGCGCCGAGGGCGCGCGTGCGATTCTTCGAGGCGCACCGCATCGACGACGTCCCCGGCTCGGGGGCGTCGTCGTCGTTTTGTCGCCTCTCTGGTGTCGACGGCGAGCGCGCATCGCGTGGAGGAGGTCGCGCGAGCCGAGGCGTCGTGTCGCCGCGACGCTGGCGCGGTGGCGCTCGGTCTCGTGCTCTCGAGCTCGGGGTTTCCCGAGTCAGCACGTTTGTACCCGGGGGAGAGACGGGGTAGAAATTCGCCACGATGTTCTTCAAGAACGACGACGGCAAGCCGCGCGAAGGCGCGAAGAAGCGCACTCTGCCCCTCCTCCCCCTGCGGGACATCATCGTGTTCCCTCACATGGTGAGCCAGCTGTTCGTCGGAAGGGAACGAAGCATCAACGCGCTGGATGCCGCGATGGCGCGCGAGAAGGAGATCTTCCTCGCCGCGCAGAAGAACGCGAAGACGAACGAGCCGACGCCCGACGACATCTTCCAGGTCGGCACGCTCGGCACGATCATGCAGCTTCTCCGCCTCCCTGACGGCACCGTGAAGGTGCTCGTCGAGGGGAAGCGCCGCGCGCGCATCAAGAAGTTCCCCCAGACGGAGGAGTACTTCCTCGTCGACGTCGAGGAGATCCCGGAGGCCTCCGCGCGTGGCGTCGAGGTCGAGGCGCTCATGCGCTCGGTGCAGAGCGCGTTCGAGATGTACCTCAAGCTGAACAAGAAGGTGGGCCCCGAGGTCCTCATGAGCGTGCAGACGATCGACGACGCCGCGCGGCTGTCGGACACGATCATCGCGCACCTCCCGACCATCAAGCTGACGGACCGCCAGGCCCTGCTCGAGAACGAGGACGCCGTGAAGCGCCTCGAGCGCCTCCACGAGCTGATGCAGGCCGAGATCGAGATTCTCCAGGTGGAGAAGAAGATCCGCTCCCGCGTCAAGAAGCAGATGGAGAAGACGCAGAAGGAGTACTACCTGAACGAGCAGATGCAGGCCATCCAGAAGGAGCTGGGTGGCGGCGACCGCGACGAGTTCAAGAACGAGATCCAGGAAATCGAAGAGCTGCTCAAGACCAAGCGGATGTCCAAGGAGGGCACCGCGAAGGTGAAGAAGGAGCTCAAGAAGCTGAAGATGATGCACCCGACGAGCGCGGAAGCGACCGTCGTGCGCAACTACATCGACTGGATCCTCGGCCTCCCCTGGTACGACAAGTCGGAAGAGAACTACGACCTCACGAAGGCCGAAGAGATCCTCGACGAGGACCACTACGGCCTCAAGAAGATCAAGGAGCGCATCCTCGAGTACCTCGCGGTGCAGGCGCTCACGAAGAAGCTCAAAGGTCCGGTCCTGTGCCTCGTCGGCCCGCCCGGTGTCGGCAAGACGAGCCTCGCGAAGAGCATCGCGCGCGCGACGGGTCGCAAGTTCCAGCGCCTCTCGCTCGGCGGCGTCCGCGACGAGGCGGAGATCCGCGGCCACCGTCGGACGTACATCGGCGCGCTCCCGGGCAAGCTGATCCAGTCGCTCAAGAAGACGGGGACGAACAACCCGGTCTTCCTCCTCGACGAGATCGACAAGATGTCGACGGACTTCCGCGGTGACCCCGCGGCGGCGCTCCTCGAGGTCCTCGACCCCGAGCAGAACCACACGTTCAACGATCACTACCTCGATCTCGACTACGACCTCTCCGACGTCATGTTCATCACGACGGCGAACACGCTGTCGGGGATCCCGGTGCCGCTCCAGGACCGCATGGAGATCATCCAGCTGTCCGGCTACACCGAGTACGAGAAGATGAACATCGCGGTGAAGTACCTCGTCCCGCGCCAGCAGAAGGAGTGCGGGCTCGAGGACGTGCCGTTCACGATCACCGAGAACGCGATCCGCACCGTCATCCACCACTACACGCGCGAGGCCGGCGTGCGCTCGCTCGAGCGCGAGCTCGCGAGCATCTGCCGCAAGGTCGCCCGCAACGTGGTCGTGAACGGCAAGGAGACCGCCATCGAGGTGGTAGCGAAGAACGTCCCGACCTACCTCGGCGTGCCGAAGTTCCGCGCCAACAAGAAGGAGGAGCGCGACGAGATCGGCCTCACGAACGGCCTCTCCGTCACGAACTCCGGCGGCGGCGAGCTGCTCGCCTGCGAGGTCGCGATCGTCCCCGGGAAGGGGAAGCTCGTCATCACCGGCCTCCTCGAGAAGGGGATGGAGGAGAGCGCCCAGGCGGCGATGAGCTACGTGCGCTCACGCGCGACGGTGCTCGGACTCGAGCCGGATTTCTACCAGAAGATCGACGTGCACGTTCACTTCCCCGAGTTCATCCGGAAGGACGGTCCGTCGGCGGGCGTGACGATGGCGACGAGCCTCGCCAGCGCGCTCATCAAGGTGCCCGTGAAGCGCGATCTCGCGATGACGGGCGAGCTCACGCTCCGCGGCCGCGTCCTCGCGATCGGCGGGCTGAAGGAGAAGCTCCTCGCCGCCCACCGCGCCGGGATCACGACCGTCGTGATTCCGCGCGAGAACCGGAAGGATCTCCGCGAGGTGCCGCGACGCGTCCTCAAGGCGACGCGCGTCGTCCTCGTCGAGCACGCGGACGAGGTGCTCCGCGAGGCGCTCGCGATCTCCGATCCGGAGGCGATGTTCGGGCCCGCGCGGGAGTCGTGGGAGTACGTCGACGGGGAGCTCGTCGTGCGCGGCGGCGACGGGACGCGTGCGCCTGCTCCGGCGGCCGACGGGGGCTCGCCGGCGGCGCCTCCCGGCAACGCGTGAGCTGACGCGCGTCAGGACGCCCAGCGCGACTCGCGGAAGAAGAGCTCGGCGTCGAGGGTCTCGGCGAACCCCGAGGCCGCGGCGTGCGGCGCCGACTGGCCGCGCGCCGACGAGCTCCGCGGTGCGTGCTCGATCGCGAACGCGTGGACGGCCTCGAGGACCTCCGGCGCGCGGAGGATCCGGCGATGGCCGAGACCGCGCGTCTCGAGGTAGCGGGCGCGCTCGGCGGCGTCGGCGATGCGGCGACCTTCGGTCACGGGTACCTCACGGTCGCCCTGGTCGTGGACGACGAGGATCGGCGCTCCGAGCCTGCCGATGTCCGCGCGCGCGTCCAGGGAGTCGAACACGATGCCGAAGCGCCGCTCGATGCGGCGGATCATGGCATCCCGCGTCGGGCGGGAGAGGTCCAGCGCCTTCTCGAAGCCGTCGACCCATGTCGAGGGCGAGGTCGGCGGCGCGACGAGCGCGAAGGCGCCGGCGCGGAAGCCGTAGCGCGTCGCGAGGAGGGAGGCGGCGCCGCCCATCGAGTGGGCGACGACGAGATCGACGTGTCCGCGGCGGCCGACGTGGGCCGCGGCCGAGCAGATGCCGCGCGCGTGGTCGACGAGGCTCGCGCGCCGCGACGCCGCGTCGCCGTGGCCCGGCGCATCGAACGCGACGACGCGATAGCCGGCGGAGACGAGCGGGGCCGAGAGCGCGGAGAGCTGGGAGCCGCGCCCTTCCCATCCATGGACGAGCAGGGCGACGGGACCGTCGACGGGGCCCCACGACCAGGCAGGGAGGAACGAGGCGCCGTGCGGGATCCGGAGCGGCTCGGCGGCGACGAGGGCGTCGGACTCCCAGGCCGGCCGCGGGTGGCGCCGAGCGGTCGTGAAGAGGCGCTCGGCGTACCCCGCAGCGAGGGGAGGGGCGGCCCGGCCGAGGACCCCGAGCGCGGCGCGCGCCGCGTGGAGCCGGAGGGGGAGCGTCTGGGTACGAACGTTCGTGCTCTTTTGCGGTTCGTGAGGCATGGCGTGGTTCCTCCTCCAGGGAGCGTCGGAGTGGGTCAGGCGTCGACGCGGGCCGACGTCAGGATGCGATCGAAGGCGCGCCGCGCGCGCCGTTCGGCGGTCGGGCGATCGCCGAGCCGCGCGAGGTAGTGGAGACCGAAGGCGACGGCGTAGAGCTCGTGGGCGACCTGCTCCGCGTCGGTGTCGGCGTGGAAGTGCCCTTCGTCGATCGCGATGCGGACGGCGCCGGTCAGCGTGCCGAGCCAGTCGCGCTGGGACGCGAGGAGCCGGTCTCGCGCGGGGCCCGGGCGATCGTCGAGCTCGGCGAACGCCGCGACGAAGATGCATCCGCCCGGCATGAAGTCGGCCGTGCTCCAGGCGATCCAGCGGTCGAGGAGGTCGCGGAGGCGCGTCTCGCCGCGGGGCTTCTTGAGCGCGGGCGCCACGACCATGGCGACGAACCGCTCGACGGCTTCGTCGAGGATCGCGACCTGGAGGTTCTCCTTCGACGAGAAATGCGCGAAGAGCCCACTCTTCGACATCCCGACGTGATCGGCCAGCTTGCCGATGGTGACGCCCTCGAGGCCGAGCTGCGAGGCGAGGGCGAGCGCTTGGCCGAGGACGGCGCTGCGCGTGTCGTCTCCCTTGGCCATACCCTCACAATAGTACGAACGTTCGTTTCGTCAAGCCCGCGCGCACGCGGATCGACGCAGCTTGGCGAAACATGCTTGACGTCCGTCCCCGGGGTCGGCTACTTCAGCGGTCCTCCGGTTTGGGACGGCTCCTCCGCAAGGCGGTCCGACCCCCTCCTGAGGGCGGGTAGCTCAGCGGTAGAGCGCTGGCCTTACAAGCTGGATGTCGCAGGTTCAAGCCCTGTCCCGCCTACCACCTCGTCGAGGCGGTCGGCTCTACGGGGAGCTTCTTTTCCTTTCTTCTTAGGCAGTACGTCACGAGTCTGGGGCGGTAGTTAAGTCGGTTATAACGCCGGCCTGTCACGCCGGAGGCCGCGGGTTCGAGTCCCGTCCGCCCCGCAATTGTTTCGGGTAGTTAGCATCAAGGTGGACCACAGGGTGGACCACTCCGACGGCCGAGGGCGTGACACCCTCGGCCGTTTTCTTTTCCGCCGCAGGGGTCGGACCGTCGTCACGAGCAACGGTCAGCCGCGCGCACATGACCTCGGCGCAGAGCTTCTCCCAGCTGGGCGTCGTGTAGAGGTCCACGATCTCCGTGCCCGGCCCGTGCGTCGCCCACTTCAGCAGGTCGCCTGCACCGCCCTCGCGGGCCAGGGAGATGAACGTGCGTCGCGCATCGTGCATGCGTCGCGTCCGCAGGCCCACCCGCTCCAGGTCTTGGTGGAAGCGCCGCAGCATGTGGTTCGCGTTCCTGTTCGCACCCCGACGGGACGGCACGATGAGATCGGCCTCCGTCGGTGCACGACCCACGAGAGCAGGCCAGCCGTCGGCCTTCCAGGCGGCGAGCAACGTGGCGAGGATCGGGTGCACGGGCATCTCGCGCGGGACCTCCGTCTTGGTCTCCTTCTCGGCGCGTTTCTTCGTGGAGTAGGACGTGTCCACCAGCAGCCGGCCTAGGGGTCGCGCCGTGCCGTCGTAAGCGTTCCACCGCAGGGCAGCGGCCTCACCGAACCGCAGCGCGCCCAGGAACAGGAGCGCGTAGAACGCCCGTCTGTCGGCGGGGATCCGCTCGTCACTGATGACGGTGAGGACCTCGGCCGCCGTGAAGCGAGCGCTGCGCCGCCACTTCGGGTCGGCGTCGCGTTTCGCGGGGAGGTCGCCCGGTAGGAGGGTGCACGGGTTGACCGGCACGATGCCTTCGGCGACGGCGGTGCGGAGCATCAGCGCGAACGTCCGGTGCACGTGGATGACGGTTCGCGGGGCGAGCTTGCCGCCTTCACGTACCGCGACGATGGCCGCCCGGTAGATCGGCGTGGTGAGGTCGCAGAGCCGGACGCCGTCCAACTGACTGAGGTGCTGTAGCCGGCCCTCCTCCGTGTTGACGTCCTCCACGCGGCCCGATGCGCGACGCCGCTTGAAGAACTCAAGGCGGTAGCTCGCCACGGTGGACGCGGCCGACGGTGGCGCGCTCGGGTCGACCTTCGGGGCCGCCTGCGCGCGGCCGACCTTCGCCAGGTAGATCGTGTGGTGCGCGTCCTCGTCCTCCTGCGCCCAGGCCACGAACTCGCGCGCGGCTGCCTCGCTGTTGCACTTCGGTTCGGGGATCTCTACGCGGGCCCGCGTACCGTCCTGCAGGCGGACCTTGCCGCGGTAGTAGAGCACTCGGCCCACGTCGTCCTTGACGGCTTCCAAGGTGCCGGTGCGAGCCTTCGGCGTGCTCATCGTGCACCCCGCGCGATCGCCTTCGGCGCGTCAGCCTCGGCCGGCGGGGGCGCTGCTCCGAACCGCGCCGCGTACGCCTCTCGGATGTAGTGGCGGAGCAAGGTGGACGCCGAGAGGTCGCGGTCATCCGCGATCGCGTGGAGCTTGGCGCGCTCCTCCTCCGTCATCCGCACGTTGACGTTGATGTCCCGGCTACGTCGCGTCGTCGTCATGGCTTCTACCTCCAGCGGGCGCGGTGGCCCCGCTCCCTAGGCGTAACGCCAACGCGACGCCTGTCTATGACGCGGGTCGTCGAAAACCTCGAGAGACACGCGTCAAGTCCGCGACAGAGATCATCATTCTGGCGTTACAAGAAAGTGAACCGTGTCTAGCCTGGAAGCGTGGCGAACGACTCGGCGGGTGGGGATGCGAAGCAACCACAGCTCACGCAGGTGAAGGTGCGCAGGTTCTCCGTCAGCGGATGGCACGGGATGGTGCTCATCGCGCTCACGACGTACCTGAAGCGCCGGCCGGCGGCCCGGACCCTCGTCGTGATCTTGGGAGGGCTCGCCTTGTTGGCGAGTCCGGTCCTCTGGTGGACGTCGTCCAGCTTCCTTTGGTTCTGGCTCACCGTGCCGATGGTGGTGTTCTGGCTCGGCGGACTGATGGCGTCCGATGAGTTCGAGATCGACCTGCCCGCTGCGAAAGAGACCCGGCAGCGAGAGGCGGCCGAGGCGCGCGTGGAAACGGCACCGCGGCCCGCCACGCCCGAGGAGATGCTGGAGCTGAACGCCAAGAGGCTTAGCGAGTACTACGTCATCAACCAGGCGCAGGTTCGCAGCGGCTTCCGATGGGCCATCCTCGTGATGCTCGGAGGCTTCGCGACACTCGTCACGGGCGTGTCGCTGTTCTACTTCCGCGCCGAGAACCCCAACAACCTGCTGACCGGGTTGTCGGTCGCCGCCGGCATCGTCACTGACCTCGTGGGCGGACTGTTCCTCTATCTGAACGCGCAGACGCAACAGCTGTCGCTCTGGTACGCGGACCGGCTCGGCAAGACGCAGCAGGTGATGCTGGCGATCCGGTTGGTGGACAGCCACGAGGACGCTGCGGACCGCGCGAAGGCTCGTGACCGCGTGATCGACAACCTACTCCGCGCAGCGGCGCAACCTGACCTGCTCGTCGGCAAAGTGCCTGCACCGCCAGCGGCGGCCCGAAAGCGGCCCAAGCCGGATTAGGCCCCGAACCGCTCCAGCGAGACGCCCGCGAGCCATGCGCAGGGACGATCGGACGTGGACGCGGCCACCGCCGCCAGGTCCAGCACCTGCGGTTCACGCACAAGGGCGCGGAGGATGGCGCGTCGGTCGCGCATCGGGCGCGGCCCTCGCGTGTCGCCACGGATGTGGACGAGGGCAGGGTGCTCCAGCACGTCCGGCAGGAAGGCCACGAACTCGATCGTTGCCGACCACGTCCCGCAGGAGACGCGCACGCTGTGGAGCCCGGGTGCGTTGGGCGTGACGGTGGTGCCCGCCACATCGGCCTTGGCCGCCGGTGGCGAGTGCGCGACCGCGACCGACGACGGCAGCGGGGTGTCCGGCGTGTGGAGCGTGATGCCTTCCCCCACGAACGCCTCCAGCCGGTCGCCGGGGGCGACGCGCACCGCGGCGCCGGGCTCGCCCAGGGGCAGCACGAGGACCCTCACGGCTCGCCCTGCATCTCGTCGCGGACGATGCCGGCGACGATGACGCGCGCGGTGTCGTAGTCGACGTCACGGCGACCTGCCTCGGTCGCGGCCCTCGTGAGTGCGGCGGCGCAGCGGCGTCGGACCTCGTCGGGCGTGACCCCCAGCAGGTCTTCCACCTGCCTGCAGGCGTAGCGGTACCTCGTGATCAGTTCAGCGTCGGCGGTGCGCTTCGCGGGATCTGTTGCGGGCTTCTCCAGGCGGGTGACAGGCGTCGAGGCGTTCGGCTTGGTGGTCGTCGTGGTCGTCAGTATCCGTTCGTCGAATCGCGTTCCTGACCGGGCCTCGTCGATCGCGTAGCTCTCGTTCGCGGAGGTCGCGATGGACGAGGCGGTGCGCGAGACCTGGGCGAAGCGGGTCGCGCGATGG
>JALHPN010000168.1 GCA_022842465.1 Polyangiaceae bacterium
GGGCATGCCCGGCCAGGCGCCTGCGGGCGGCGGCGCCTCGTCCGGCACCGCGCAGCCGATCGACCCGAACCTCGCGGCCGCCGCGACCGGGCTCATGGGCGTCTACGCGGGCACCGAGGCGCCCGGCATGGCGAAGGAAGGCAACATCGTCGCCGGCAACTTCGCAGCCGAGGGGCAGATGCTGGAGCAGCAGTTCCAGTTCGTCCCGGGCAAGTGCTACACGGTCGTCGCGCAGGCCGTCCCGCCGCTCCAGGTCGAGGTCGAGGTCGCGTACGTGACGCCGCTCCCGGGCTTCAACCCGAGCGTCGGCAAGTCGGCGAAGGGCACGCAGGTGTCCGTCGGCGGCAAGGCGAACTGCCTCCGTCCGCTCGCGCCCATGGCCGCGCCCGCGAAGTTCATCCTCCGCGCCGCGAAGGGCTCGGGGCTCGCGGCCGCGCAGCTCTACTCGAAGTGAGCCGACCCTAGAGCCTCTCGCACGCGGGCGGCGCGGAGGAGCCATCCTCTGCGCCGTTCGTGCATTTTCGCGGCGCCGTGGCTGCGGCGTCACGCCGTGAGAGGGCGGCGGTGCGTGCGGCGCGTCCGCAGGATGCCCGCGGCGCCCACCGCCAGGAGCGCGATGCAGAGCCCCACGACCAGCGCGAGGAAGGCATAGCCGAAGAGCCGAGCGGCGAGCTCGTTGAGGTAGGCGACGACGTCGAGATGCTCCATGACGGGAACCTCCGCCCGCGAGCACGCACGGAGCATACCGTCCGAGGCCGCGCGCCCTTCCAGACGCGGTGTGGCTCTGCTACGACGCGCTCGGCCCGCCCATGCTCGACATCGCCTTCATCCGCCAGAACGCAGAGCTCGTCCGCAACGCGATCAAGAACAAGCGCGTCGATACGGACCTCGACGCCCTCCTGACCGCCGACAAGGAGCGTCGCGAGCTGCTCGCCAAGCTCGAACAGAAGCGGGCGAGGAAGAACGAGGTCGCGTCGCTCATCCCGAAGGCGACGAAGGAGGAGCGCCCCACGCTCATCGACGAGGGCAAGGCGGTCAAGGGCGAGATCGAGGAGCTCGAGCCGCGCCTCGGCGAGATCCAGAAGCGCTTCGACGACCTCATGCTCCGCGTCCCGAGCGTGCCGCGCCCCGAGGTGCCGATCGGCGTGGGGGAGGAGGACAACGTCGAGGTGCGGAAGGTCGGGACGCCGCGCGCGTTCGACTTCGCGCCGAAGGACCACGTCGCCCTCATGACCAGGCTCGGGATGGTCGACTGGGACGGGCCGCGCAAGTTCGCCGGAGGCCGCTCGTACGCGCTCAAGGGCCTGGGCGCGCTCCTCGAGCTCGCCGTCACCCGTCTCGCCGTGGACACGCTGGTCGCGCGCGGCCTCACGCTCGTCATCCCGCCGGTGATGGTGAAGGAGCGCGCGATGCAGGGCACGGGCTTCTTCCCGCTGTCGCGCGAGGAGGCCTACGCCGTCACCGAGGACGAGCTCTACCTCGTGGGCACGAGCGAGGTGCCTCTCGTCTCGCTGCACTGCGACGAGGTCTTCGACGCCGCGACCCTCCCCGTCCGCTACGCAGGCCTCTCGAACTGCTTCCGCCGTGAGGCGGGCGCCTACGGCAAGGACACGAAGGGCCTCTACCGCGTGCACCAGTTCACGAAGGTGGAGCAGGTCGTCTTCTGCCTCCCCGACGAAGCCGTCGCGGAGAAGGAGCACTACGCGCTCCTGGGCAACGCGGAGGCGATCCTGGAGAAGCTCGAGATCCCTTACCGCGTCGCGCTCGCGTGCACCGGCGAGATCGGTCTCGGGCAGACGCGCAAGCACGAGGTCGAGTCGTGGATGCCGGGCCGGAACGACGGCAAGGGCGCCTACAACGAGACGCACTCCTGCTCGACGCTCGGAGACTTCCAGTCGCGTCGCTCGAACATCCGGGTCCGGATGCCGGACGGATCGATGAGCTACCCGTACACGCTCAACAACACCGCGATCGCGAGCCCGCGCATCCTCATTCCGCTGCTCGAGAACCACCAGAACGCCGACGGGTCGATCTCCCTGCCGAAGGCGCTCGTGCCTTACATGAACGGCATCGACGTGCTCCGCCCCGCCTGAGACGGTCAGCGCCGCTTGCCTGCGGAGGACGACGCTCTCGACCCGCCCGCCTTCGGCCGCGGCGGATCGCTCAGCCTGACGACCTCCGACGTGACCTGGTGCCCCTCACGCATGCTCGGCGTCTCCGGAGCCTGCGCGCGGAGCACGTAGAAGACGCCGATGGGGACGCCGACGGAGAGGGCCGCGACGACGGCGACGAGCACGGCGTAGCTCGGCGGCTTCGCCTGGGCGAGGTGCGCGTGCCCGGACGAGGAGCCGTGCCCCGGCGCGGCCCGGACGAACGGGGGCGCGAGCGCCGCGTCGTTCGGCGGTCGCATGGGGACCTCGAGGACACCGAGGCTCGCGTGATCGATCGGCGCCGGGGCGGGCTCGGCGACGCGGAGCGCGCTCTCGGAGGGCCGGGCGGCTCCGACCGGCATCGCGAGGTGCGGGTACACCGGAGAGGGGAAGCCGCCGCGGCTCGAGCCCGGCGCAGCAGCGATGCTCCCGCTCCCGCCGCTCGAGTACGGCCGGTTCGGCATCACGGCGGTCCTGTTCTCCGGTTCTGCGTCCTCGTCGTCGATCGGGGGCGACGACGACGCCGCGATCACGCGGAGCATGTTCGTGAGGTGCCCGGGCGCCTGCGTCGTGACGCTGTCCGCCTCGTCCTCCGAGGGGAGCACTGCCGCGACGAGCTTCTTCGTCGTGCCCTCCGTGGCGTCGGCAGGGAAGGCTTGGGGCGTCACCGGCGACGGCAGCGGCACGGGCGCCTTCGCCACGACGACGCCCGACGGCGCGCGAATGGCGGGATGGCTCGGGGTCGACCCGGACGGACGGGCGGCCGGCGCCGTGACGACGGGGAGGCGCGTCGACGGGTGTACCAGCGCCCGCGTGGTGACGCCGTCCTCGTCCTCGTCCTCGGAAATCGGAGGACCGCGCGTCGTGATGCTCTCGTCGGAGTAGAGGTCGTCGACCGCCGGGGTGCTCGTCGACGGAGCCGACGTGATCACGTTCTCGGCCGTGGGCGGGTCGAACGCCTCGGCCGTCGGGGGGTCGAACGCGTCACGCGAAGGCTCCGCGGCGGAGAACGGGGACGACGGCGGGGGAGACGGGTCGAGGAGCGTCGGAGCCGGCGGGCGTGGACGTTCGAACGGTCTGTGAGGCTGCGCCGCGCGGCCGACGCGGCTCACCAGCGCCCGCTCCTCGGAGTCGTCGAGACCGTCGCTCGTCGACCGTCGCGCGGGCTTCGGCCCTCGAGACGCGCCCCCCCGTGCGACGGAGACCTCGTGGATGGCCCCGCTCGCCGAGACGCGGACCCCGAGCTTGGCGCGCTCGGTCACGCTCTCGTGCTCCTCGTCCTCGTCGTGCTCCGAGCCCCGCGACGGGCCGGTGCCGAGGAGCGTCATCATCGGACGTCGTGCGGCCCGCGCGACGCCCGCCTGCCCCCGCGCGACCGGCGCGGTCTCGCGGTCGACCTCCGGCACGACGCCCCGCTCGTCGGGCAGCCGTTGCACGGTCGCATCGTCCGCGTCGCCCGCCAGGGGGACGCCGTCCGGCGTGCGCGACGCCTCGGGCGCGGACGGATCCCGCGTCGCACCGACCGCTGGCGCCGTGTGGGCGGCAGTCGTGTCGCCGTCCTCGTCGTCGACCGGCACCACGCCGTCAGTGTACCGGTCGCCGTGCGCGAATCCCAGGATGCTGGCGCCCCCGGGCGGGACGGCCCCGGCCGCCTCGACGCGCGCGCCGCACAGGCCCGTTGACCCGGCGGCTCGGGACCGGTATTCCGTGTGGCCCTGACGGCGCGGTAGCCAAGTGGTTAGGCAGCTGATTGCAAATCAGCCACACGTCGGTTCGAATCCGATCCGCGCCTCTGTTCAGAATCGTTGAGGTTTTCGCCCCTCGCGGGCACCTCCGACAGAGCGACATGGGGCAATCCCTGGGGCAATCGAAGCTCCGGCAGCGCCTCGTCGAGCGGCGAGAGCGCGCCGAGATCCAGCTCGCTCCACGTCCTCGCCGCCCGGCGGTACCGGTTGATCATGAGGGACGAGCGATGCCCGGTTCGATCGGCAACCCAGGTCTCCGTCCGGCCGATCGCGAGCGACACGGTCACGAACGTCGCTCGTAGGTCATGCACCCTCAGCGGCCTCCGTGCGTCGCTGCGCTCGAACAGCGCGTCACGCTTCACCCCTGCGAGGGCCAGGTCGGCGCGGAGCGAGTCGGCGAGCTGCTCGACGTAGAAGCGGGCCCCCGCCTCCCCGAGCACGTACTCGTCGGGCTCCGCGTCGGGGCGGTGGAGCTTGCGCCATGCGGCGAGCGCGCGCGCCACGCCGGGGTCGAGCGCCCACGAGCGCGGGTCGCCCGTCTTGTTCCGGTCGAGAGCGACGCGGCCGCGGGCGAGGTCGAGGTCACGCCACCGGAGGGACGCCAGCTCCCCCTTTCGCATGCCCTCTCGCGCCAGGATGCCGTAGGCGAGGCGACGGACGAGCGGGACGCCCTCCGTCCCCTCCCCGGGCGCGCAAGCGAGCAGGGCCCGATCCTCGTCGGGGTAGAGGCACGAGAACGCGGTGGTGGTCTTGACCTTCGGGAGCCAGCCCTTCGGGATCGGGGTCTCGCGGCGGTGGCGCGAGGGGTAGACGGCGAGCGACAGCACGCGGCGCACGAGCTGGGCGACGTGACGGCGCGACGACGACGAGAGGTGCCCCGGCAGGTGCGCCATGATCTGCTCGGCGTGATCGAGCGTGAACGCGTCGATCCCGACGTCGCCGATCACGGGCTCGACGTAGAGCCGGACCATGCGCTCGTCGTCCGTCGTGTCCTTCTTCTTGCCCACGTGGTCGGGCCACTTCTTGTGCAGCTCGCCCGACGTCCACGCCTTGGCGAAGTCGACGAACGAGGGCGCCTTCGACGTCGCCTCGGCCGTCGTGCCCGAGCAGAGCGCGTCCACCGCGGCCTCGATCGCGCTCCACGCCCGCGCCGTGCGCGCCTTCGCAGCCATCTCCAGGATCTTCTCGGCGTCGGTGGCGTGCCCGGCGCGACGGAGCCGCGCCGCGATCTGCGCCATGGCTCGACAGCGCGCCGTCGCCCCGGCGTGGTCGCCCGCTGCGATGCCGGTGAGCGCAAAGCCCTTGCGCGCGCCCGCGTCGATGCGGACGCGAGCCTCGTAGCCGTTCGCGAGCGTGCGCAGCTCGCCGGTTGCTTCCCTCGCCATGCTCAGCCCCCCAACGCGATGCGGACGTAGAGATCCTCGACGTCGTGATCGGGCGCCTCGGGGGCGTCCTCGGGCGCGACGAGGAGGCCGGCGTCGACCGCCGCATCCACGTCGCCCCGGTCGCGCCAGCCGAGGGTGTATGCGGCGCGGATGGCGCGCGCGAGCTTGTCCTCACTCACGACGTCGAGCGTGAGCGTTTCTGCGTTCGGGTTCGTGCTAGGCGTGTTCATGTGACGGGCCTCCCAGGGGTTCGTGACCATGGCCGGGGGCGCTCCAACGCCGCCCGGCCACTTTCGTTCAGCGAGACGAGCGCCGCTTCGCGCGCGCCTTCGGAGGCGCCACGCGTTCGGCGTGAAGCTGCCGGATGAGGCGACGCAGAAATTCGCTCACCGTGGTGTGCTCCGCTTCGGCCAGTTCGTGGGCGAGGCGGACCTCGTCCTCGGAGCACCGGATCCGGATGCTTGCGTCGCGGTTCGGCATGACGTCCACCCTGACAGGAGTAAGGACCCCGGTCAAGCCAACGTGAACACGACGTGTTCACACGTCATAAGGCGACGCGCTCACTTCTATGTCGGCGCGGGTGCCTCTTGCAGCCGCCTCGGTGCCGTGGTTCCGAGACGCGATGAGCGGTAAGAAGTCGCCCGACGAACGCCTATTCCTCCCTGCGACGCCCGCGGACGAGATCCGCGCGATTCTTCGAACTCACGGACGGATGAGCGACGAAGAGATCGACGCGCTCGCGCCGGATGCTCTCACCATGGCCCTGTTCGAAGTGACGTCGCGCGTCGAGGCTGACCGCGACGCCCGCGCGCGGCTCGATGCCGACGTAGCTTCTGGACGTCTCCTACCGCACGACGCCGAGCGGATGACGCCGGAGGAGCGCCGGAGCTACCACCGCGCCGCGATCCACATCGACGCGTTCCGGCGAGCGCTCGGGGCGCCCGCGACCGGCATTGCTCCATCTGCGCGCCCCGAGGTTGACACCATCTCCAGAACGGAGGTCCTGTCGCTGTTCGGTCAAGCCCTCGCGATCATGGCTTCGCAGGAGACGCACATCGCGGAACTTCGGACGGAGCTTGCGGAGGCGAAGAACGCGCACCTTGCGGCCTTCGGCAAGCACGCGCTCGTGGATCAGATCATCAAGGCCGAGAGGGACATCGAAGGCTTCGAGGTCACGATCGAACTTGAGGAGCAAGCGTCGAGTCGGTCCGAGGTCGAATCATCGTCGGAGACGGACGAGACCTCGGCGGTAGCAGACGCGCGCGAGACGCGCGCTGCCATCGGGGGACTCGCGCAACACGTCGCCGGGCTCGACATCGGCCGCAAGGTGAACTTCGACGATCTCAACAAGGCGACCGCACGCATGCGTGAACGCGCCGTCCACGCGTCGAAGGTGCGCTCGCGCGGCCGGGTCGAGATGAAGTTCGGCAAGGTCTCCGGCGGCAAGCGCTCGCCAACGGAGTAGCTACGCGTCCCCGCCCCGCCCCGTCAGCGCGAGATCGTCTTGCACGACCACGTCGAGCGCACCGTCCGGCGTGCACGACACGACGACGAGCCGCCGCGTGAGCGGCGATGGCGTGAGGTGCCGCGCGAGCAGATCGATCGGCGCCAGGCCGCTCGTGACCTCCGGCCGGATCTCCTCGACGAGCCGCGCGGCATCGCGCGGCGAGACGACGACGGCGATCGTTGCGCCCGACTTGGTGACGGCGCCGTCGATCACGAGCGCGACGGCGTCGAGCGCGCCCGCCGTGCGCATGCCCCACCAGTCGCGCAAGATCGTGTCGCGGTGCGCGCGCCAGAGTCGAGCGTGCCGATCGTCGTCGATCGGAGGCGCCAGCTCGCGGTGCTTGCTCCAGAGCGTCTTCGTGAACTCGCGATCCATCACTGCCACCCCGTGGTTTCGATGCCTGAGAAGTGCGCGACGAACGGGCCCCACACGTTGCCGGCGGGCTCCGCCTCGCGGAAGATGATCGAGCCCGGCCCCGTGTACGGCGACGGGATCACGGCCTGATAGATTTTGTAGCTCGTCTCGTCGGCGCCCGGGTTGATCTGAAAGATCGCCCCGTTCAGCGAGACGGGGTCGACGTCGAAGGGCGGCGACTCGGCGGCCGCCGTGGCTTGCAGCCCCGCAAGCGACCCGAAGCCGACGCCGTTCTGCACGAGCATCTTCTCGGGGAACTCCGTCGCGCCGGTCTCCTCGACGACGTGCGCCCAATAGATGAACTGCGACGTATCGATCACGTTGTGCTGGTCGCACACGTAGTCGAACTCTTGGATCGCGCCGCCCGCGTGCCAGGCGACCGACGTGCCCGGGTTCTCGGGTCCCGCGTAGCCGTCCCCGAGCGTCGTGCTCTTCAGGACGTCCACGTTGCCGTCGCGGTCCGCGCGGAACACGCGGAGCTTCGGCATAGTCGTGGGCGTCGACTTGCGGAGGTACGGCACCCGGAAGCGGAACACGAGCCTGTCGAGCGTCGCGCCGTGGTGGACGCGGAGCTGGATCAAGAACTCCGAGCCGCGCTCGTTGCCGAACGAGTCGACGAACGAAAGCGCGACGGTCTGCGCCGCGAGGTGGCGCGGGCTCACCGTCGCTGCCCACGGATAGCCGCCGAAGTCGCCGACACCGAGGGGGAACGACGTGTCTTGCCGGAGCTGCCGCGTCCGCCCCGCGTGGCCCTCGGCGAGGTCTTGGAAGTCGCCGTCGCCGAGGACGATCCCGCCCGCCGAGGTCACGTCGAGCACACCGCCCCCGGCGACGTCGACAGGTCCCGTGACGCGGACGCCGAAGCCGCCGATCTCGATCGGCGCGCTCGGTGCCCAGGCCCCACCCCGATCTCCGTTGATCGCGCGCGTCTGCTTCGCGTCGAGCTGCTCGAGTTCTGCGCGCGGCATCACGTAGCTGCCGCTCGTCCACGTCACGCCGGGTACCGGCTCGGTCAAGGTTTCGTGTGCCATCGTGTTCTCACTGGAAGTCGTGTTGCGTGATGTTGGTGAAGGTCAGCTCCACCGAGTGGAGGATCGCCGGGTCGACGATGCGGACGGCGCCGACGTAGACGAAGCCGCTCGTGTCGACGGTGTTGAGCTGGTCGGTGACGTAGGTGAGCGACTTCACCGATCCGCCGGCCCAATAGTCGGAGGGGGACGCGTAGAGCGGCGTCGCCATGCCGATGAGGTTGTAGCCGACGCCCGCGAACGCTCCGTCCGTCCCGCGCATGTACGTCGTGGCCCCGCCCGTGCGCGGCGTGCGCCAGAGAAGGAACTGCTCGTCACCCACGACGAGCTTCTCCTGCGCAAGCCGCCAGCGGAAGGTGACGCTCGCGAGCGTCGCGCCGTTGTGCATGCTCGCGGCGGGGATGTGGAACCCGAAGTTGATCGCGTCGGTGCCCGGGCGGTAGCTCGGTGCAACGCTCCCGTCGCGCGTGAAGCGGAAGTCGCGCGCTTGATCGAGGACTGTCGTGGAGACGGGCATCAGCAACACGCTCCGAGAGCGCGGCGGACTGAGATGAGGTCGATAGGCTCCCGGGACGCGGATCGCCGGAGCGTGCGCGGCGTGCTGGCCTCGGCCCGTTCGTACGCCGCCCGAGAACTGCGAGGGCACCAGGGACGCGTCGAACGTGAGTCCCGCCCCGCCGATGGCGATCGGTGTCGACGGAGCCCACGTGCCTCCGTCGTCACCGTTGAGGCTCTCGCTGATCTGTTGGTCGAGTCGCGCGAGGCGGCCAGGGGTCGGAACGATCACCCATTGCCCCGCGGGCATCACGAAGTCGTTGTGCGCCATGTCACTGCGGTCCCAGGTGCTTGATGTTGGTGTTCGTGGTGCGCGTGCACCAGAAGACGTTCCCGATCGTCTGTGGGGCCGTCCACGCGTCGTCTCCGCCCTCCTCGATGATCTCCACGAGGTAGTCGAAGCGCGCGACGTCGACCGTCAGGCGATCGACTTGGTTGCACGTGTACGTCACCACCTGCGCGGCATTGCCGGCGACGTACGCCGCTGCGGATACGGTGCTGCCGAGCGTGAGGAACCCCTCGGGGCTCGTGTCACTCGCGACGCGGAGCGGCTCCACCTTGCCGTCGAGGTCCACGCGGACGATCCGGAAGCGCGGGCGGAACTCCGGAACGGCCGCCCTCGTGCCGCCGACGAGCCACGTCAGATCGACGGCGGCGAGCGTCGCGCCGTGATGCACACGGATCTTCGCGTTGAAGCGCGCGAGGTGCTGCCGAGCGGTCGCGGCGAAGGGAAGGTTACGGGAGCTGTCGAGCGCCGCGTGAGCGAACCCGTTGCCGGACGGCGTGATCAGGGCGCTGAGCGAGCGTGACGGAAGCGGCGCGGCGAACGTGATGTAGTCGTCGGCGTCGAGGCGGCCGTGCACGATGTGCTTGCCGGCGCTGGTCACGATCACGGACGCGCCCGGCATGGTGCACGGGCCGAGGACGGCGACGCCCGCGCCGCCGATCTCGATCAGCGCGCTGGGTGTCCAGGTGCCGCCTTCGTCGCCGTTGATGGCAGCCCCGGTCTGCTCGTCGATGTGGCGGAGCCACGTAGGGTCAAGCGGACCGTTCCACTCGGCATCGGTCGCCGCTCTCGTGAAGTGAGGCATGATGATCTCCGTGAAGGTTGCCCCGGCGCCGAAGCGCCGGGGCAACGGTGGGTCAGGCGCGCTGGCTCGTCCGGATGAGCCTCTCGGCTTCGGCGAACGCGGTCTCGCGGTCGAGGTGTCGCTCCGCCTGGAGCGCGCCGACGACGTCCACGATCGTCAGCTCGCCGCTTGCCACTCGGCTCGCGAGCGACACGCCGGGCACCCGAGACGCGGCCACGTTCCGCGCGGCCTCCTTGGCGGCAGCGGTGAAGGCGAGGGCGCTGGCCTTCGCGGGATGGTGGCCGTCGGCCACGAGGCGCTCGACGGCGAGGGGGTCTACTGTGATGTCGTTGAGATTGATCACGGGCGTGGTTCCTTCGTGGGTTGCGCGGCTGCTCGCCGCGAGGGGTTGCATGGAATCTAGGAAGGGCGAATTCGTGATGGCTCCCGACGAAAGCCGCGTGCTCGGTCGACCCGTCACGGGGTCTCGCGCGCCGAAGCGGATGGTGGGCGAGAAGAACCGGTAGCGCCCCTCGCGGATGTACGTGCGCGCGGGCTCCAGCCACTCGACGAGCGCCCAGAGCTGGGCCCCGCCCGCGCGGACGTCGAGGTCGATCATCCAGCCTTGCGCGGGGGCTCCCTGGGTCGGAACCGTGCCTTGGCGGGGATCGAGTTCCGATGCGTGCTCGAAGTCGATCGGGATCCTCCGATTCGTCGTGGCCTTGAAGTTGCGGACGATCTCGTCGAAGTGCTGCGTGGTGAGCTGGAACGGGCCCGCCTGATGCCCGGACCACGAGCCCGTACGTGCGATCTGGATCCAGACGGGGGCGTTCGAGCCCGCCTTGTCGTCGAGCGCGACCGCTCGGCAACGAAGAATGTCGTTCGTCATGATGTTGTTCCTTGTGGGCTTCGCTCGCTCAGCGGGAGAACCGCAGCTCTTCTCTGTCGAGCCATCGGCAGAATCGATCGACCGTGACGCCGCTCGCGCGGAGTGTCTGGGCCGCGCCGCGGACGAAGCGCCGGACCTCGGGCGAGAGCCTGTCCTCACTCCACCGAAGCCGCTCGCCGGTCAGCGCGCGCTTCTGATCGCCGAGGCCGACAAAGCGCGCCGAGGCCTGCTCGATGGTGCGCATCGTCGAGACGAGCGCGCCTAGCTGCTCGCCCGCGGTCCGCTGGAGCGCGTCCAACTCGGAATCGATCCGCGCCCGCTCCTTGTCGAGGTCGGCCACTCTCGCGCGCCGCTCCTCGTCTTCGCGCTGCCGCTGCGCAGCGTCTCGCTGGGCCTGCTCGGCCGCGCGCATCTCGGCGAGTTCACGCTCCGCGATCTTGGTGATGGCCCGTTCGCGGGCGGTCTTGATGTCGATCGGTGTCTCGGTGTTCGTCATGCTGGTTTCTCCTGTCTCAGAAGTTGAAGGCGTCTGGCCGTCGCGCCTCGTCGGACCACGCGTCGACCCAGGTGCGCGACGCTCCACCGAGCATCACGCCCGGCGCGTAGCCGCCGCGTGCGGGCGTGCGTTCGGCGAAGAACGCCGCGAGGACGACGGCCGGGGCAAAGTCGCAGTGCCGCCCGTCCGGGGTCTTGGGAAGGTCGATCGCGACGCCGTTGGCGGTCGCCTTCCGCCGCACGAGCTTCAGGTCGTTCTTGAGCACCGGGTGGTCCGGCAGCTCCAGCCGTCCGCTCGACAGCAGCACGCCGACGCCTCGATACATCTCGTGCTTGCGATCGGTGCGAGAGGCACCCGCCCATTCCCGCACGGCGAAGCCGTAGCGCTTGGCGAGTGCGCCGAGCGCGTCCGCGGACCACGAGTCCGAGAGCACCTCGCGTACCCCGTACGGGGCGAGCACCGCGCCGATCTCCTTGATCGTCGCCTCGGGATCGAGGGGCTTCGTTTTCGAGCCGGTCCACTGCATGGCGCAAGGGAGCTCGATCCGGGGCTCTCGCCCTGAGGGCTCGAGGTTCCGAGCCACCACGAGGGTCCAACTGTTCCCGCGCGTGCCGGCGTCCCACGCGGCCACGTAGCGGCCGCCCGTGACCGGCGGACGGACGAGCGGCGATGCGCGCACGGCGGCATCGATGCTCGGGCCGTGGAAGAACGCCTCCGCGGCGTCGACCCACGCCGCGTCATACTCCCGCGCGGCAACGTCGGGCTCGCGCGCTCGGATCGCGTCGACCTGCTCAGCCGGAAACGAGGGGTTCATCGCGCGCGTGGGCGCGTGCACCACGACGACGCGGCCGGGCGTGCCGAAGTGCGCCTTGTACAGCTCCCAGAGGAGACCCTGCGGGCCGTACGGCGAAGAGATGAGCCATCCTTGCGCGCCGGGAACGAGTCGCGTCTCGGCACCGCGCAACAGCTCCTCGGCGTTGATGACGGCGCCGGTCGGCTCGGAGCCGAACAGTGCGACTTCGTCGAGGACGAAGCCGACGAGCCAGCGCGAACGCACCGTCACGGCACCGCGGCTCGCCGCGACCACGACGATCTCCACGGTGCGTCCGTCGGGTCGCCGAAGCATGAGCGTGTCTGCGGTCGGCTCGCCGACGATCAGGCGCGAGAGCTTCGGAGACGCCTGCATCGCGCCGACGAGCAGACGAAACGTCGCCTCGGCGTTGTCGACCGTTGGCGCGATGATGGCGAAGCGGGGGATCTCGTGACGCTTCGTCCGCGAGAGGTCGGCGGTGAGGCATCCCTTGACCGCCGCGCACGCCGCGAGGAACGACTTGCCGCCGCGGACGCCGGCCACGATGACCATGAGGACCGGCGCGACGAGGCCAAGCTGGGAGCGCTCGCACCCGAAGTGCCGCCGCACCTCGTCGTCGGTGAGGTCGGCCCCTATCGGGCGACCGTCGGCGGCGCGTGTGACGGCGAGCTGGAGGGGCGACGCGGTGGGAAGGTCGAACCCCGACGGGTCGACGAGGAGCCGTTCGAGGGTGATCGGCGCGCTCACGCGTCCCCCTTCGGGGGGTCGCGGAAGGTGTCGAGGAGATCGCCACCGCCCTGGTGAGCGCCGCGCGCCTTGGCCTCGCGGGCGGCCAGCTCGAACGCGGCCAGCTCGTTCTGGCGAGCGTCGTTGCCGAGCGCGGAGGCGCGCTTGAGCGTGTCCGCATCGCCGGTCTCGGCGGCAACCTCGTAGAGGTACCTCGACGCGCAGAGGGCGAGCGACGCGGACGCGATCATGCTCGCTGCGCCCGCGGAGACGTAGCCGTAGAGCGCCGCCAGCTCCGAGCACCGGCGCTTGCGGTACCGGGCGGCACGGCGGAGGGCGAGTGCGTACCGGGGATCGACGGCGTCCACGCCGACCCCGAGCAGTGCGAGCTTCGGACGCCGACCTGCGGCGGCACGGTTGCCCCTCTCAAACGGGCGGCCGCGAGCGCGTCTCGACGCGAGGTTTGCGGCCGTTTCGCGCGCGTTGGGGGTCGGAAGCTCGTCACAAGGGAGCACTTCGACGCGGGGAACGCCCGCGCCCTTGCCGTGCCCGGTTCGGGTAGCCATCGGGAGACCTCGGAGGTGTGGGGAAGGCAATCGCACCCGCTGCCCGCCCGGATCGTGGGGCGGGCAGCGGGGCGACGCGGAGCCGGCGGAAAGGAGCGCCGGTGCGCCTCGCGGCGCGGAAGGGTTAGGCGTCGTCGTCGTCGTCGCCGGTGAGGTCGGCTAGGTCGACGGTGCGCGACGG
This sequence comes from Polyangiaceae bacterium, assembly GCA_022842465.1. Taxonomy (GTDB): domain Bacteria; phylum Myxococcota_A; class Polyangia; order Polyangiales; family Polyangiaceae; genus Labilithrix. The sequence goes on from JALHPN010000168.1 coordinate 13,524, forward strand.
GGTCGACGGGTCGAGGCGCCAAGAGGCGCCCGGCTTCGGTGCGTCGTGGGTCTCCGACGCCCAGCGGAAGCCGCAGGCGCAGCGCATCACGAGGACGTCGAGGGCTGCCTCGTAGCGGCGAGAGCTGGCGCAATCGGCGCCGCACTTCGAGCAGCACGGGCGCGGTTGGAACGGGAGAACGGGGATCTTGGACATGTGGATCCTTCGGCCCGTGCGGGGCCGTGACGGGGCGAAAGGTGACGCCGGTGCGCCGTGTGGCGCGGGGTGACGGCCGCAACGTGCGGCGGAGGGGCGGCGAGGAATCGAACCCCGCCCAGCCACGCGGACGCCCAGATCCAGAATTGACCGGCGTGGATGCGTGGCGCCACCGAGGCGCCCCGAGAGCCCGGCGCGACGAGCGCATCCGGGGCAAGGCATGGGGCAATCGCTTGTGCCCCTGGCTGCCCACCACGGAAAAACCGCGGCGGGCAGCCTGATCAAAAGTCAGCCGACGCGCCGCCGACCGATCGCGGCGAGCACGCCGTCCACGTCGGACGGCCCGTCGTCCTCCTCGTCGTCGGGCTCGGCCTCGACGTTCACCGCCGACGAACGCAGCGCGCGGAGAGCGTCGAGCGCCTCGTGCAGCTCGATCACCACGAGCTTGCCGACGCGCACCGCGCCGGGGTGCTTGCCGAACAGCTCACGGAAGCGGCGCTCGTCGATGCCGAGCACCGCGGCGCTGGTCGCCTGCGAGACGCACGCGGGCGTCACCGCGAGCGCCAGGCGCGGCTTCATCGTTCTAGACATGGGACCTCGGAAGCCCTCGCAGTGGCGCGAGGACGGGCTAGGAACGCGTTTCGGGTCGTGCCGCCCCGTCACCCGCCGGGGCGCGTCGAAACGCGCGCAGCGGGGGATCTCGCGACACGGATCGGGGATGTGACGGCCGACCGGTGCTCCTCATCACCGCGCGCACGTCGCGCACGGAAACGGGCGCACGCACACGCGCGGCCGCCGAGGCACGCCCGAGCGAGCGCGCGGCACGTGCGCCGGCTAGGTCTCGGCGGTTCCGGGATCCGCGGCCGGCGAGCTTCCGCCGCGTCGCTCGCTCAACCCGGAGAGTCGGGCGTGGCTCGCCGCTTCCAAGACGTGCGCCACGTGCCTGCGGCGGTCGCTTGCCTGTTTCGGCGACTCGTCGTCCCCAAGCGCCGCGATCGCGGCGTCGAGCAGATCTCTTGCGACGCGCGCGAGGAACGGTCCCATGACGAGGCCGCGAGGCGTTTCTCCGAGCTTCCCCACGGACAGAGCGACGCTCCGCTTCCCGGTTGGGAAGGTCACGACACTTACGAAGAGCCCCTGCCCGTTCAGGAGGACCGAGCCGACGAGCCGACGCTCGACCCACCCGGGCTCGCGGCCGCGGCTTGCCGTGCTCATCGTCCCGCGCTCCCGCTTGCTCGGAGTCCGCTTGGCTTCGTGAAGCGTCGCACGGCGTCGCCGAGGAGCGCGGAAACGTCCCTCGCCGTCGTCTCGTCCAGGGGCATCGTCAGCTCCACCCCGTCACCGGTGCGGATCTTCATCAGCACGCGGCGTGACGCGCGCTCGTCGGGCGCGGTCGTGATGCTCACGAAGTCCCCCTCGGCCGTACGCGTGGCGCCGACCTCATTTCTGATCCCTCGAATGTTCATGAAGTGTCCCTTTCTGCCGCGCGTCACGCGCTGATCGGTTCGTGGAATGCGACGTATTCGGCGTCCCACGTGAGCGGGATCGAGCCGATGGCGCCGTTTCGTTGCTTCAGGATGAGCAGCTCCGCCTCCCGCTGGATCTCGGGGTCGGGCTCGTCGAGGTCGTAGTAAGCCGGTCGGTGCAGCGCGATCACCCCGTCGGCGTCCTGCTCAATCGAGCCGCTCTCGCGCATGTCTTGGAGCTGCGGACGCCGTGCGCCTTTCGCGACGTCGCGCCCGACCTGGCAGAGCGCGAGGATCGGAACGTCGAGCGTCTTGGCGAGGTTCTTGAGCCCGCGGCTGATCTCGGCGACCTCTTGCTCGCGGTTCGGCTTGCGCGTGTTCGGCAGAACGAGCCCGATGTGGTCGCAGACGACGAGACCGAGCTTCGCTCGCTTCATCGCGCCAGCGGTCCGGCGTGCTTGCGCGTAGACCTCACGGAGCGAGGCGCAGCGGTCGAAGATCCTGATCGGCAGGTCGCTGATCTCGCTCGTCGTGAAGGCGAGCCGACTCCGCTGGGTGTCGCTGAGTCGCCGGTTACGGATCGCCTGCAAGGGGACGCGGGCGCGAGAGGAGAGCGCGCGCGACATGAGCGCCTCCGCCGACATTTCGAGGCTCACGAACAGCACGCCGACGTCTTGGCTGGCAGCACGCAAGGCGATTTCCAGTGCGAAAGCCGTCTTCCCCATTCCAGGGCGCGCGGCGAGGTACCAGAGTTCTCCGCCCTGCAGCCCCGCCGTCATCTCGTCGAAGCGAGAGAAGCCGGTAAGGACGCCGCGTCGCTCGCTGTCGAGCGTGCGGTGCACGGCGAGCCCGGCATCGCGCAGGCTCGTCGTCCCGCCGTCGCCCGCCCCCGCGTCGGCCGTGATCGCCATGATCTCTCGCTCGGCCTCCGCAAGGATCGCGTCGGGATCGAGCTGCGCGGCGTAGCACTGCGCCGCCGTCGTGTGGCACGTGAGGAGGAGCCGTCGAAGGTGAGCCAGCTTGCGGACCGTGCGCGCGTACTCGGCCGGGTTCGTGACCACCGGCACCTCGTTCGCGAGGCGCGCGAGGCCGCCGGCATCGCCGACGAGTGCGAGCTTGCCGGCGTCGCGAAGGCGAGACGCAACGGTCACGAGGTCGATCGGCTTCCCGTCGTTGACGAGGTGCACGATCGCGTCGGCGATCGCCCGGTTCGTGCCGCTGTAGAAGTGATCCGGCCGCACGCTCGCGGCGAACTCGGCAGCGAACTCCGGTCGGAGCATCGCGCTGGTGACGAGCGCGTCCTCGGCGGCGAGGTCGTGCGGCGGTGCTTGTCCAGTGGTCATGAGGCTCTCAGCTTCGAGGCGAGGAGGGCGCCGGCGTCGTGTTCGACGCTGCCCGCCTCGTGGTGGTCGGTTGCGCTGCTCGCCGGCTCCTCGGCCGGGATGAGCGGGGCGTGCGTTGCCGAGGGCCGGGCACGCTGCTCGCGCGTCCCCTCGGCGATGAACTTGTCGAGCGACTTGTCGCGGAGCGCGTAGGTCAACGCGAGGTAGTTGCCGTCGCGGTGGAACTGCGAAGCGAACAGCCCGTCGATCGCGAGCCGAAGATCGGCGACGGTGTAGCCCGCCTTGAGGCGCGCCTTGATCTCGCGGCGGTCCTTGTCGCCGAGGGCCGTGGTGCGCGCCTTCGGTCGCCAGCGCTTCCGGACGGCGAGGTAGTGGCTCCAGACCTCCGCTGCGTCGTCGCCCTTGCTCGCCTCCGAAGTCTCGGGGGAGAGCACCAAGGGGAGAGTCTGTGTTCCTTCTCTAGGTTCCTTCTCTCTCAGATCCTTCTGTTCGCACGTGGTGCGAGTCGCGACTCGCACGTCCTGCGAGTCGGACTCGCAAGCGGTGCGATTCGCATCCGGTGCGACTCGCACGTGGTGCGAGTCTGAGAGGGCACGGAGCGCCGCGAGGTCGATCGAGTAGCTGTTCGTCTTGGTCCGGCCGCCCCGCTGGGCCCGGACCACGCCCCGGGCCTGTAGCTCGGTGAGCGCCGACCACACCGTCCGAGCGGAGAGGTTCGCGACCGCGGCGATCGTCTGCTGGCTCGGGAAGATCCCCCGGGGGCCCATGAAGCTGACGAGGACGAGGAGCACGAACTTCGCAGCCCAGCTCAGGCCGCGGGCGTCGCGGGCCGCGTCGAGGTGCTGCAACGGTCCGTCGTTGCCCGTCACGCGAGCCTCCGCGGCAGCGGACGGGGCAGCCGGCGCTTGATCTGCGCCGTGAGGTTCGCGGCCTGGAGGACCGCAAGCTCCACGTCCCACCACGTCTCGCGATCCGGCAGCGCGCCGATCGCCTCGGTCGCGGCATCGAGGATGCGCAGCACGCGATCGGCCGCGCGGCGCTTGTCATCGTTCTGCATGGTCTACTTCCTTCGCCGAGGACGGCTCGACGTCTCCGCGTGGCGGCGCGCAGCGCTCAACCACGTGCACCGCACCGCACGACGCACACGCTGGAGCGCCGGTTACGATCGAGATCGTGACCGGCGAGCAGCGGCATCGCGGCCGGCTCCTGAGAATCGGGCTGCGCATCATGGGCGCGCCCTCCCTGTTGCTGCCGTGCGCTCGTGCGCGCCGGGTTGGGCAGAGGTCTAGGCGACGCTCCGCGGGATCTTCGTCACACGATCACGAGGTCGCGGCGCTCTCGCGCCGTCGCATTCCGACGGGCGAACTCGACGAGCGTACGTCGCGCGTGCTCTCGCTTCGGGAGCTGGCCCGTCAGCAGCACCGCTCGGATCGTCGTAGGGCTGTTGCCGGTGAACGCGGCAAGCGCCGAGTAGTGCAGCCCGGGAAGCGTCGCCAGGTTCTGGAGAACGCGCACGGCCCACGCCGCCTCGTCGCGGCTCGCGTCGTTGATTGCTGCCGTCATGATTCACCTCACTTGTTCGTCCAAAGAAAAGGGCCCGACGAGACCACGCTCGTCAGGCCCTTGCAGTTCTCCGCCGCCGAGGTGGCCGTCGCGGTCGACGGCGGCGGGTGCCGATCACGGCGGCCGCCTCGATGGTGGATGCGAGGGGAGCGGCGTTGAGCGATGCCCCTACCCTCTATGCCGACACGGCACCGCCGCCTCCGGGGCGAAATCCGGTCGAAAGGCGAGCGATCTCGGAGCGAAAGAAAATTGCGAGCGTTGCGCGAGCCGGCGACGCTTCCGCTGCGGCCGATCGGAAAGGCGGAGCAACGGTGCCTCTTCCTCTCTACCGACACGTCGTGGCGGGCTTCGACGCGAAAACCGTCAGAAACGGGAACGATCTCGACGGGAAGAAAAATCGATCGCGTTGCTGGAGTCCGCAACGGACCGGCGCTCCGCGCACGCCGTCGTCCGCGCCGAGGTCGACGTCGCGGCCTCTACCCTCTACCGACACGGCGTGAGCGCTCTCAACGCCGACTTCGTCCGTTTCCGCTGCGAAGTCGACGCGGAAGAAAAATGATCGGGTTGCTGGGAGCGCTTACGCGTTCCGCGACGTGGCCGTCGCGTCGTCCTCTCCCCCTACCACCCGACGCGTCGTCGCCGATGCCCGTCCCGGATTCGCCGAAAACCGGCACGATCTCGCCGCGAAAGAAAATCGACGATGGCGCGAGCATCGGCGGAGGTTCACCCGTCGCGTCTCCCCCTACCTTCTACCGACGGAGCGTTGCGCATGCGACGGCGAATCTGCGCCGATTCCGACGCCACGACGCGCGCTTAGAAAATTTTCCGCGTTGCGAGCATGCGCGGCGGGTTAGGTGGTTGCTCGCGCCCGCAGCTGGTCGACCGCGTGGAGCAGCGGCGCACGCCACCGCTCGTCGTTCGGGTAGTCGGTGATCGCCTGCGTGCGCATCGGCCGCGCCGCCCATCGTTCGTGCCAAGCCGACTCCGCGGCGACGCATACCGCGGGCCGCCCTTCGGCCGCGAAGATCGTCTGGTCGCCCGTGATGTCGACGATGAGGGCCTCGACCATGAGCCATGCGTGGCTAGCGCCCTCACGGTCGCCGGTCATCACGACGACACTCGCGGCGCCGCGCTCCCGGTAGAGCTGCGCGAGCACGAGGGAGGCGTCACCGCAGCATCCGTCCGGAAAACGCTCGAAGGGGTGCACACGGGGGCGCTCCTCGAAGGCGCGGCGAGCCGCGATCGCGAGAGAGCGGATCTCGTCTTCGCCCATGCCGTGCATCCTACCGTTCGAAGGGGCCTCGCGTTGTCCTCGCGCGGGAGCCACGCCCCTCTTCCTCCACGGACCCGCGCTTGTTATCGCGCGAGCACCCTGCCGGTGGCCGGCCGTTGCGTGCGGTTCGTCCCTTGGCCTCAGCCGCGCGCGCGCCGCGCGTCGAGCGCGATCACGTTCTCGGCACGCGCGAGGCGCCGCGCCTCCAGCTCCTTCGCAAGCTGGGCGACGACGTCGAACCGACCGGCGCGTGCGGCCTCCGTGAGCGCATCGGCGAGCGCCGCTTCGACCGCGTCGCGATGCCCCTCCGATTGCCCCGGCGATGCCCCACGCCGGTCGATCTCGGTCGATCTCACGTCATCGATCACGCCGGTTTCCTCGGCGCTCCGCGTTTCGCAAGTACTCGACTCGGCTTGCAAATCAGCCACACGTCGGTTCGAATCCGATCCGCGCCTCTGTCGAGCTCATGAGCGGCTCCGGCTCTTGCTGGAGCCCGAAGGCGCGTTCGAAGGGACCGAGGAAGCGCCGGTCGGGTGAGCTGTCGAGGACGGCGAAGACGACCTCGTCGAACGCGTTGCGGAAGGGGCCGGCGAGGTCCACACGGAACTGATCGGCGACGAGGGCGGGGTCGTTGCGGAAGACGCCGCAGCCCCAGGCGCCGAGGACCACGTGGCGATGTCCGCTCTCGAACGCGAGCGCGAGCGCACGGGTCACGCGGGCGCGCATCGTGGCGTCGACCTCGTCGCGGCGGCCCTCGTCGCGGGCGAGGACGGCCCCGGCGTTCGGGGCGGGCGCCGTCAGGAACGTCGCGAGGTAGGGGTCCTCGAGGAGGAGGCCGGTCACATCGTCGCGGAAGACGGGGACCTTCGGCGAGAGGATCATCCAAGACGTGTAGAGGGGGTCGCCGTGGCGGCTGTGGTGGGCGTACATCGCGCTCTCGAGGAGGCAGGGGTAGAGCGCCGACGAGCGCGCCAGAGACTCCTCCTGCGCGCGCGCGCCCGCCAGGAAACCGCCGCCCGGCTTCTTGGCGGATGCGAAGTTCAGGACGAGCGGCACGACGCCGCGGGCGGCGAGGGCGCGCGCGCTCGCGAGGCTCGTCCCGTCGACGACCGTGACGACGACAGGAGACCGCCGAGCCATGCTCGTCGATCGAGGGGCCTCGAGCGGCACCTCGGGGCGGACGTCGCGGGTAGCGGCGACGGCCCGCGCCAGGTCCGCGGCGACGGAGATGGTGCGGCCGGAGGGGCTCGTGTAGGCGCCACGGCTGGCGATGGCGACGGCGTCGCGGCCCTGGAGAGCAGCGTCTCGACGGGACAGAGATGCCATGCCTCGAACCTAGACCTCCGCCGATAAAAGTCAAACGAACTCTTTGTGGTGTTCTGTCTCCGTGTGCCGACGCGCCACGGGGCGGAGACTCTGGCGGGGCGCATCTCCGCTCGCGCTGACGCGGGCGAGCGCGCCGCGCGGGGGCGCCTGCGATCGCGGCATGCAGCATGCTCTCGCCTCGCCCCATGTCGATGCCCCACGACGCGAGGACCTCGCACGCGACCGAGCAGCACGTCGTCGACCCGCGCGGGTTCGACCCTGACGCGGAGGCGCTGCGCCTCGTGATGAAGGTCGTCGAGCGCGCACGCGTGGCGCGGAGCTTCGCGCGGATCGCCGCGGGTGTCGTCCACGAGAGCGCGAAGCAAGCGAGCACCGTCCTCCGCGCCCATGCCGGCGCAGCGCTGGCGGCTCGCACGGGCCCGGGCGCCGCGTCCCCTGCTGCGCCCGCGGC
>JALHPN010000169.1 GCA_022842465.1 Polyangiaceae bacterium
CGAGACCGCCCGCCGTCGCGCAGCCGTCGTCGCCGCCGCCCGTGCCTCCCGGCGGCGCGTCCTCGGTGACGGTCTTGCCGGGCGTCGGGCTCGTCGTCGGTGCCGTGGCCGCGTCCGCGACGATCGCAGGCGTGACGATGCAGCCGATCTCCCGACGCGGCCCTCCGTCCGCGAACGCGCATCCCAGCACCTGGCACGTACCCGCGGCACCGCCTTGCGTGCACGTGTCGGCAGACGCCTTCCCGGTGCACGCCGCGACGGCACCGGGCAGACCGCACGTGGGCGGCACCTGACACGCGAGCGCCTGCAGGGGCTTGCCCGCACCGCCGTCGTCGGCGTCGCAGGCCGACGGCTGACAGAACCGCTCCACGGTCCCCTGAGGAGGACAAATCGCGCCCTGCGTCTCGGACGCGCACGCCACGAAGAGCTCCGTGTCGCACGTCGCGAGCTGGGCGGACTCGGCGTAGATCCTGGCCGGCCGAGCCGTGAGGACGAAGAGCACGGCGACCGGGAAGACCGGAGCCGTCACGAGAGAAGCAACCCTTCGCATCCGCCGGAGCTTACCCCTCTCTCGCTCTCCTCTCGCGTCGCCCGGCCCTCGCGCGCGCCGGCGTGAGGGTTGCTCAGCTTCCGAACTGCGGGTGGAGCTTCGCCTTGCCCTCGGTGACCTCGTGGGGCGGGCGGATGTGACCGACGATGTGGATGCTGCCGTTGATGGCTGCCCACGAGCGGAAGTGGCGGAGGGTCGTCATCCACTGGAGGACCTTCGGCCCCTCGACCGCGGGACGGATCCCCGAGGCCGCGGCGTGCTCCTGGGCGTGCCGGAACGCGTCCGACAGACGGTTCTGGACGGCGTCCGGCGAGCAGCGCTCGCGCGCCATGCGGGAGGCGGCCTTCCCGAGCCGCGCGCGCTCTTGCGGGTTCGACAGGAGCGAGAGCACGGCGCGGGCGAAGGTCTCGTCCGCGTCCTTCTCCGCCGCGGGGCCCTTGCCCGGGGAGAGGAGGACGCCGTTCACGCCGTCCTTGATCTGCGAGCTGACGCCCATCCCGTCCGCGAAGGCGACGGTCGGCGTCCCGCACCAGAGGGCCTCGCCCATGACGTTGCCGTAGGTCTCGCTGAGCGACGCGTGCACGAAGATGTCGGCATACGCGTAGTAGTCCGCCATCCGCGTGAAGGGCACCTCGCCCGCGAAGAAGACGCGGTGGAGGGCGCCCTCTTCCTTCGCGACGCGCTTGTAGTACGCGCTGTCCGGGCCCTCGCCGAGGAGCGTGAGGGTAGCGTCCGGCTCGCGCGGGAGGATGTGCCGCGCGAAGAGGCGGATGATGCGATCCTGGCTCTTCTCGCGCGTGTGGCGCCCGGCGCAGAGAAGACGAGGCCCGCGCCAGATTGCGTCGCTCGCGCCCTCGAGGTGCGCGTAAGGGTCCGGGCCGAGCGGCTTGTCGAAGATCTCGGGCTGCACCGTGCGCGGGATGACGTGGATCGGCGCCGTGACCCCGCGCTCACGCCAGTACGAACGGAGCCCCTCGCTGAGGACGACGAGGCCGTCGGAGTCGTTGTAAATCGACGCGAAGTGGCTCTCGTAGGGACGCTTCAGCGCCATCTCGAGGCCGGCGTTGATCCAGCCGAGCCTCTTCATCTTCTCGGGGATGAGCACGTCGTACGCGGCCGTCAGGTGCGTCGTGTTCACGAAGAGGACCGGGATCCCGCGCATGCGACGGAGCCAGCGCGCGAAATGCATGACCGAGGTCGTCGCCTGCGCGAAGACGAGATCGAAGTTCCAGCGATGCGGGTCGTAGACCCAGGCCTCCATCGGCATCGGGAGGTGGAGCCCCGGGTACATCGTGAGGGGCAGGCTGGGCAGCGCGACCGTGCCCGGCGGGACCTCGTCCGGCTGGGCATCCGGGTCTCTCGGTCCGATCAGTGTGACCTCGTGACCACACCGACGCAATTCTTGATACAGGAAGCGTGTCTGGAACGCTGCACCGTTGGCGTAGGAGATGCGCGTGAAATCGCTGAGGATGGCAATACGCAGAGGGCGACCGTGCCGGGCGGCGAGGGCTGCAAACGGCGCTTCGCGGGTCTCATGGGACTCGACGGAGCGTAGTCCAAACGCCGAGAATGCCGACCGGGGGGACGACGCGCGCTGCGTACCGTCCTTCGCGGCGGGGGCCATGGCAGATCGATGAAGATCCTCGACGTGACGGAATTCTATTCCGAAAGGGGCGGCGGAGTTCGAAGCCATCTGACGCTCAAGTCTCACGTTCTGTGCCAACTCGGGCACGACCACGTCGTGGTGGCGCCCGGTCCCGAGGACCGTGAGGACGAGGCCGGGCGTGTAGCACGAGGAGGCGGGACCGCACGCGTCGTCCGCGTCCGGGGCCCGGCCTCTCCGTACGACCCCACGTATCACCTGCTCCTCGGCTTTCGCAAAATCGCGCAGATCGTCGAGCGAGAGCGGCCCGACGTCCTCGAGATCCACTCCCCGTACCTCGCGGCGCTCGGCGCCCTCCGCGCCGACCCCGGCTCCTTCGGGATCCGCACCTTCCAGTGGCACTCCGACTTCGTCGACACGTACGCCGGCGTCCTCGAGGCGAAGGTCGGCGTCGCTCGGGCGCGACCGGTCGTCCTGGCGACGCGGCCCCTGTGGGGTCTCGTCCGGGCGATCGCGAGGCGCTCGGACGCGGTGCTCGTCGCCGCGAGCTGGCAGGTCGACAAGCTCCGCGCCCACGACGTCGCCCGCGTCGTCCACCATCCGTTCGGCGTCGAGCGCTCCGTCTTCCGGCCCGAGGCGCGCTCGTCCGAGGGACGCCGCGAGCTCCTCGCGCACGTCGGTCGTGCCGCCGACGACGACGTGCCCGTCCTCGTCGCCGTCGGACGCTTCGCCGTCGAGAAGCGGTGGGACGTACTCCTCGACGCGTTCGCGCTCCTCCGCCGCGAGCGCGACGCCGTCCTCGTCGCGTTCGGTGACGGGCCCGAGCGCGAACGCATGAAGGCGCGCATCGCGGCGCACGGCATCGGCGCGGACGTCGCGCTCCCCGGCTTCCAGAGCGAGCGCGAGCGCCTCGCCCGTTCGCTCGCGAGCGCCGACCTCCTCCTCCACGCCTGCCCGTTCGAGACCTTCGGGCTCAGCATCGTCGAGGCGCTCGCGACCGGGCTCCCCGCCGTCGTCCCGGACGAAGGGGGCGCCGCGGAGATGCACGTCGTCACGGCCGCAGGGCATCAGGCGACCGAGTCCCATCGCGCCGGGGACGCCGAGGACCTCGCGCGCGCGGCGGCGCGTCTCCTCCTCCGGCTGGCCGCCGAGGGCCCGGACGCGATCCGCGGCGCCGCGGTCGCGATCGCAGCGCGCTACCCCACGGTCGTGGAGCAGTTCGAGCGCCAGGTCGCGCTCTACACGGATCTCCTGGCGCGGCGACGGCGTCGCCAGGGCGCCGCGGCCGTGAACGGGACTTCCCTCGTGGACGTGCCGTAGAGTGCGCGCACGCCCCTCGCGGGCGATGGAGGCGAAACGGATGATCCGAACGAAAATCGCGCTGGCGCTCGCCGCGCTGCTCGTGACGACCGCGGCACACGCCGACGCGCAGGGGCAGGGTCAGGGGGGCGGCGACGGACAGGGCCGCGGGCAGAACAAGGAAGCGCGCGACAAGGTCAAGGAGGAGCGCAAGGAGCTGAGGGAGGAGCGCAAGGACCTCCAGGACGCGCGCAAGACCGGCGACGCGGGCGCGATCAAGGCCGCGCTCGACGACGTGAAGGCCGGCAAGAAGGAGCTGACCGCCGAGCAGAAGGAGCGCCGCAAGGCGCACGTGGCCGACGTGCGGGCGAAGTGGGGGTCCATCCTGAAGGTGGACGGCGTCAAGGAAGAGATGCGTGTCCACGCGTCCCGCATGGCCAAGCTCCGTCGCATCGAGAAGCTCGCGAAGGACAAGAGCAAGGACGCGGTCGCCAAGCGCGCGGCCACCGCGATGGAGAAGGAGAAGGCACGGCACGAGAAGAAGCTCGGCGAGCTCAAGGCCAAGGGCGGCGCGGCGGACGGAGGTGCGAAGTGAAGAAGCTCACGATGCTGGGAATCGTCTCGCTCGCCACGCTCGGCGTCCTCGCCGGTTGTGACAAGCCGCAGCCCCAGGAGACCCTGGCGCCACCGAGTGCGACGGCTTCCGCTTCGGCGGCGCCCCAGGCGACGGCCGCGGCGCCGGACGCGGCAGCGGCGACCACGACGACGACCACCGCCGTCGATCCCGACGACGACATCGCCGACGAGGAGGACTTCCGCTCGGAGGTCGACGCGACGATCAACGAAGCGAACTTCGAGTCGGAGCTCGACAAGCTCGAGAAGGAGCTCAAGTAGCGAGCGTCACCGGACGAGGTCCGCGACGATCGCTTCGATCCCCTCGAAGACGCGCGCCATGCGCTCGTAGTCGAGCGTCGCGGGCCTGTCCTCCGGCGTGTGGTAGCTCGGATTCCGGAAGGTCGCCGTGTCCGTGATCATCACGCCGTCGTAGCCGTTCTTCCAGAACGACCACTGGTCGCTCCACCCCACGCCGGCGACGAAGCCGGGGAGCGTCGCGCCCTCGCTGGGGAACTTCGTCGTGCCGCGGAACGTGCCGAGCGTGCGGTGGACGAGGCCGCGCGACCCGAGGTCGCCCACGAAGCCGACGAAGTCGCCGCGCGACGGGTAGAAGAGGCGGACGATCGCCGGATAGGCCTGCGAGCCCGGCGTATCACTGTAGAACCCCAGCGACTCGAGGCTCACCATCGAGACGATGCGGTCGCCTCGCGCCTTGCATGCCGTGGCGTAGACGAGGCTGCCCATCGACGCCTTCCAGAAGTGAGGAGGCTCCTCGTTCGCGAACGCGACGAGCCGGAGCGTTCGCGCAGGCGGAGAAGCGACGCGCTCGACGCCGTAGACGCGCGCCAGCGCGAGGAGCAGCGCGACACCGCTCGCGTTGTCGTCCGCCCCCGGCGCGGTCTCCGCGGTGTCGTAGTGCGCGCCCACGACGACGACCTCGTCCGGCCGCGTCGTGCCGCGGACGCTCACCTCGAGGTTCGCGACCGTGTCTTTGCCGACCGCGTACGGGAGCCGGATCGGCGCGTGCCCGGCGGCCTCGAGACCGAGCGTGACGGTGCGCTCGGCGGCCGCCATCGATCCGGGCCGCGCGAGGTTCCGCTCGCCGACGTCGCCCGCGAGCGCCTCCACGTCCCTGCGGAGCTCCGAAGCGAGCGCCCGCTGCCGCTCGGTCAGGGCCGGGAGCGCCCCGCGGAAGCTCTCGCCGGGCATGACGGTGCCGTAGGCCAGGAGGCCTCCGATGGTCACGAGAATCCCGGCAAAGGCGATCGCCCGGCGCCTCCAGCTCTCGGACCCTATGCGCCCGCTGCGGCCCACCGCAGCCACTCTACGAACGACCCCGGCCGTGTGCTATGAGCTTTTCCTCGCATGGCCACGCTCGTCGAGAATCTGGGCAAGGAGCTCGAACAGATCGACCGCGACTACGCGGCGGAGTTCGCAGGTCAGTCGCGCCTCACGCGCGACCTCGATCTGCTCGATCGCATCATCAAGCGCGCCGAAGGCGTCCTCTCGCGCGTGGGGGCGATCCCGGTCGCGGCCCAGGGCCCCGAGCTCGCGCGCTTGAAGGAGGCCGCGACGCAGAACCTCGAGCTCTACAGGGCCGAGCGCGGGGCGATCGTGCGTGCCCAGGAGGTCGGCCCGACGTTCGAGTCGTTCTCGCAGGAGGCCACGAGCGCGAACTTCGTCTTCGCGCGCTATGCGCGTCACTTCGCCGGCAAGGACCGCTCGACCCGCGACGTCGCCCTCCTCGGCGAGCTCGTCGAGGAGCTGAAGCAGATCGACAAGCGAATGACGCAGCTCCTCGAGGAGGCGGACAAGAAGAGCTCCGCCGATTTCGAGCGCGATCGCAAGATCGTCCGAGAGAACCTCACGCAGTACCAGAAGGAGATCGAGCTCATCGAGAAGGCCCACGACACGGGCACGCCCGAAGAGCAGGCGAGCGTCATGGCGACGCTCGCGAACAACCAGTTCCAGGTCTACCAGACGCATTTCGCCGGCGAGGCCCGCGTCTCCCGCCGCCCGGCGCTGATGATGCGCGTCGTCACGTCGCTGAAGCGGGTGCGCGACAAGATGAAGTCGCTCAAGGCGGGCGGCCTCGACGTCGAGTTCAACGACAAGAACATGGCCATCGTCGACGACCGGCTCGGCGTCTACGAGAACGAGCTCGCCGAGATCCGGAAGGTGCGCCAGGCGACGCCGATGACGGACATCATGGGCGAGCTCGGCGGCGCGGCGAACAAGCTGTTCGACCAGTACCGGAAGGAGTTCGCCGACAAGCCGCGGACCCAGGCCGACGACACGCTCCTCGGCAACATCTGCGACAAGCTCTCGGAGATCCGTCGCCAGATGATGGAGATGTCCTGGGCCGAGGACAACGAGATGAACGCGAGAAACCTCGAGATCGTCACCGAGCAGCTCGTCATGTTCGAGGGCGAGTACGAGGCGGTCGTCCGCGCCAAGGCGTCGAAGTAGCCGGCGGCGTCTCGCGTGCCGGTCCACGTCACGATCCACGACGTGTCGCCCGCGTGGGCGCGCGAGGTCGACGTGGCGCTCGACCTCTGTCACGAGGCCGGCATCAAGCCCTCGCTGCTCGTCGTGCCGGACTTCCACGGGCGCGCGCCGCTCGACCAGGCCCCCGCGTACCAGGAGCGCCTTCGGAGCCTCGAGGCCGACGGGCACGAGGTCTACCTGCACGGCTACTACCATCGCGCGCGTGCGTGGGAGGAGCACGCGGCGGCGGCGGGCACGCGCCGGGGCTCGCTCACGGGGCGCGTCCGTCACCTCTTCGCGCAGCGCGTCGTCTCCGGCGGTGAAGCGGAGTTCAGCGACGTCTCCCGCGAAGAGGCGGAAGGCCGCCTGGTCCGCGGCGAGCGGATGCTCGCGGACGCAGGGCTGACGGTCCGTGGCTTCGTCGCGCCGGCGTGGTCGATGCCGCGCTGGGTCCTCGACATGCTCGGCGACCGCGGCTACGGCTTCGCGGAGGACCACCTTCGCGTCTACGACCCCGCGAACCGCACCTCGCGCGCGAGCGTGGTCCTGAACTTCGCCTCGCGCTCGCCCGGACGCCTGTTCTCGACTGTGGCCTACTGCCGCGCCGCGCGACCCGCCCGCCGTCTCTTCCCTGCGCGCGTCGCGATCCATCCCGCGGACATGCGCTTCGCGCTCCTCCGCGCCGAGACCGTGTCGCTCCTCCGATGGGCGAGCGGCGACGTGGTCGCGCGCGGGCGAGACCTCCTCTCCTGAGCGCGGCCGGAACGGGCGGTCTTCATGTCCTCCGCAGCGAGTGGTAGACGTGGGACTAAAATGACGGACGACATGCGCCGGCTCGAGGAAGAGGTCGAGAGTCTCCGTCGTGAGCTCGACCAGGAGCGCCGTGCGCGCGAGGCGCTCCTCGCGAGCGCGTCGCACGACCTGCGCAATCCCCTCAACACGTTCGCGATGAGCCTCGGTCTCCTCCGGGACGACGCCGAGCGCAACGAGCTCGAGCAGCAACGCGCCGTGGGCCTCCTCTCGCGGATGGAACGCGCCTCGGACCGCATGCAACACCTCATCGAGGACCTCCTCGAGGCGAGCCGCATCCAGGCGGGGAAGATCGAGCTGACCCCGACGCGCGAGAGCATGGCCGCCCTCGTCCGGGCGGCGATGACGGAGGCGCAGCCGATCGCGGTCGAGAAGAAGCTCACCCTCGCGGAAGGCACGGTCGACGACGACGCGTTCGTGAAGGCCGACAAGCGGAAGACGCTGGAGGTCCTCCGCAAGATCGTCACCTACGCCATCCGCCAGTGCTCGGACCGCGGCCTCGTCCGCGTGGAGGTCACTCGCCGCGCGACGGACGTCCTCGTCGACGTCGTCTCGATCATCCCGAACCACCGCCCGCAGCCGATCAAGCTGGAAGACGGGAAGGGCGGGCTCTCGCTCCTCATCGCGCGCGGGCTCGTCGCCGCGCAGGGCGGGACGTTCGCGGTCGAGACGGGCGAGGGCACGACCTTCCGCTTCACGCTGCCGGCTGCGGCCTGACGCGCCCGGATTCGTCGCCCTGCTGCCCGCCGTCCTTGGCGGCGAGGAGCCGCGCGAGGACGCTCCCGAGCATCGCGGGCTGCACGGGCTTCGCGACATGCGCATCGAAGCCGGCCGCGATCGCCTTGGTGGCGTCCTGCCGCGAGGCGTAGGCGGTCAAGGCGACCGCGGGGAGCTTCCCGGCCTCTGGCCGCTGCCGCACCTGCCGGATGAGCGTCATGCCGTCCGCGTCGGGGAGCCCGATGTCGCTCACGAGGAGGTCCGGTGTCTCCTTGTCGAGCGCCTCGAGCGCAGAGGCCGCGTTCCCGACCGACGTGACGCGAGCGCCGAAGCGCTCGAGGATGGTGGTGATGAGCTCGTTGCCGTCCGGGTCGTCCTCGACGACGAGGACGTGAACGCCGCCGAGCTCGCCGCCCCCGGGCGCGGGCAGAGGCGCGCGCGACCCGTGCTCCTCGGCCTGCGACTCTTCCTCGGCGATCGGGAGGTTCACCTCGAAGCGGGCCCCCTTCCCCGGACCGTCCGAGAGGGCGCGGACGTCTCCGCCGTGCTCGTCGACGAGGTGCTTGACGATCGCGAGGCCGAGGCCGAGGCCGCGCGCGCGCGCCTGCTCCGCCTGCCGGAAGCGCTCGAATACGTGAGGCAAGAGCTCCGCCGAGATGCCTTCGCCGCTGTCCTGGACGACGACGAGGGCGCTCTGCCCCTGCTTCTCGACGCGCACCTTCACGGTGCCGCCGCTCGGCGTGAACTTGATCGCGTTCGAGAGGAGGTTGTTGATGATCTGCTTGAGACGCCCTGCATCGCCGCGCACGCATCCGACGCGAGCGGCGTCCACGTCGAGGACGACCTGCTTCGCCTGGCACTGGGGACGCGCTGCCTCGATCGCGGCATCGACGACGGACGCGATGCTGACGAGCTTCGAGTCGAGCTTCAGTGCTCCCGTCACGATGCGCGACACGTCGAGGAGGTCGGCGACGAGGCCGGAGAGGGCGTGCGCGTTCCGGTCGATCGTCTCGATCGCGCGACCGAGCTCGCTCTCCGCGAGCTGACCGTTGCGCATCATGTCCGTCCACCCCACGATCGCGTTCAGCGGCGTGCGGAGCTCGTGGGACAGCGTGGCGAGGAACACATCCTTGCTCTTGTTCGCCTGCTCCAGCTCCTCGCGACGGCGCTCGGTCGTCTCGTGGAGCGCCGCGTTGTCCACGGAAGCGGCGACGCGACGGGCGAGGTCCTCGATGACCTCGACGTCCTCGTCGTCGAGCTTCGCGCCCACCCGCGGACCGTCGAGACGGAGGAAGGCGAGGCTCCCGATGACCCTGTCCCGCGACGCGAGGGGCACGCACACGTAGGACCGGACCCCGAGCTCGTCGAGGAAGCGTAGGTTGTCGCTCCGACGGCTCGCCACGTTCTCCGAGAGCTCGCTCGCGACGTCGAGGTGGACCTCGGCGCAGCCGGAGTAGGCGACCGTGGTGGGGCCGAGCTCGAACCGTGGATCGTCGAGGAGCTTCGGCGAGACGCCGTCGGCGACGGCCGTGAAGCGTCGGGTCGGGCTCGTGGCAGCCCCGCTCGCCGCGTCCTCGCGCAGGTCGAGCATGGCGGCGTCTCCGAGGAGCGGGAGCGCGCTCTCGAGCACGTGACCGAGGTCCGCGGGCTCGCCGAGCGCCGCGCCGAGGCGGCGGCTCGCGTCGGCGAGGAGCCGGAGGGCGCGCTCGGCGCGCACCCGGTCGTCGATGTCGGTCGCCGTCCCGATCCAGGACGAAAGCCTGCCCACGTCGTCGGCGCGAGGCGTCACGCGAACGAGGTGGTGGAAGTAGCCGTGACCGTGGTTGCCGAAGCGGACCTCACCGGTCCACGGCTTCGTGTCGGTGACCGCGGCGCGCCAGCCGTCCAGGAGGCGCTCGAGGTCGTCGGGGTGCACGATGTCCGCGAACTCGCGTGCCGTGGGGCCGCCGATCTCCGTCCACCGCTGGTTCCGGTAGGTGATCCGCCCGTGCGCGTCCGCCGTCCAGACCACCTGCGGCATGGCGTCGGCGAGGTCTGCGTAGCGCTGCTCGCTGACCCGCTTGAAGTCCGCCAGCTCGCGCTCGCTCATCACCCGGAGAGCCTCGTGCTGGGCCTGGATGATCGCGTTCTTGCGGGCGAGCTCGACGAACACGCTCACCTTCGAGCGGAGCATGTCGGGCTCGTACGGCTTGAACAGGTAGTCGACCGCGCCGACGTCGTAGCCCTTCGTGATGAACTGCTGCTCCTTGCTGATCGCGGTCACGAAGATGATCGGCACGTCCCGCGTACGCGCCCGCGAGCGGAGGAGGCGCGCGGTCTCGAAGCCGTCCATCTCCGGCATCTGCACGTCGAGGAGGATGAGCGCGAAGTCCATCTTCAGCGCGGCGAGGAGCGCCTCCCGACCCGAGCTCGCGCGCACGATGTTCTGGTTGATCGGCTCGAGGATCGCCTCCACCGCGAGGATGTTCGACGGCTCGTCGTCCACGACGAGGATGTTGCAGACGACCGGCGTCGTGCGGGGGATGGAGCGAGGGGAAGACGGCATGGGATCTCTCGAGCTCACGGCGCGACGCTCCGACGGAGGATCTCCTCGGCGATCGCGCCGAGAGGGAGGATCATGTCGACCGGCCCGCCGGCGATGCCCGCGGCGGGCATCTCGGGGGACTCGGCCGTGTGCGGGTCCTGGACGAGCGCGATGCCCCCGGCCTCCTTCACGCGGCGGAGCCCGTGGGCGCCGTCGGCGTTCGCGCCGGTGAGGAGGACCGCGACGACGCCCGCGCCATAGGCGTCCGCGGCGGACTCGAAGAGCACGTCGATCGACGGCCGGCTGAAGCACACCGGCTCGTCCGTCGAGAGCACGAGCCGGCCGGGCTCGACGAGCACGTGGTAGTCCGGTGGCGCGACGTAGACGTGCCCGGGGAGTATCGGCTCGCCGTCCTCGGCCTCCTGGACCGTGAGGCGCGTCGTCGCACCGACGACCGCGGGGTACGCGTCCGTCGACTCCTTCGACCGGTGCTGCACCACGACGATCGGCAGGGGAAACCCACCCGGGAGGCCGCCCAGGATCCGCTCGAGCGCGCGGAGGCCGCCCGCCGAGGTGCCGACGACGACGAGATTCGTCCTCATCCACGCCTCCGGTAGATCCGCTCGCGCGCGTCGAACTCCTCGTAGTCCTGCTCCGCCGACGTGAAGCGCAGCGATTCGCGACGTCCGAGGCACAAGAGCCCGAACGCGGTGAGGCTCTCCTCGAAGAGCGAGAGCACGCGCTCCTTCAGCGGCTTCGAGAAGTAGATGAGGACGTTGCGGCAGAGGACCACGTTGAACTCGCTGAAGGTCGTGTCGGTCGCGAGGTTGTGCTGCGCGAAGAGGACGTTCCGTCGCAGGCGCGGATCGAAGAGCGCCGCGTCGTAGTGCGCGGTGTAGTACTCGCTGAAGCTCCGCTGGCCGCCAGCCTGCAAGTAGTTGGCCGTGAATTCTCGCATACGCCCGATCGGGAAGATGCCCGACTTGGCGCGCTCGATCGCGTCGGCGCTCATGTCCGTGGCGTAGAGCCGCGCGCGGTCGAGCAACCCCTCCTCCTCGAGCAGGATGGCCGTCGCGTAGACCTCCTCGCCCGTCGCGCAGCCCGCGTGCCAGATCCTCACGAACGGATACGTGCGAAGGATCGGGACGACCTTCGTCCGGAACGCCAGGAAGAAGGACGGATCCCGGAACATGCCCGTGACGCTGACCGACATGTCCCCGAGGAGTCGGGTCATCGCCTCGTCGTCGTGGAGCACGAGGTCCTGGAGCGACGAGAACGTGCGGAGCCCCTCTCCCTCCAGCCGCTTCCGGAGACGGCGCCGCAAGGACGACGGCGCGTAGCCGCGGAAGTCGTTGCCGGTGTGCCGGAAAATCGCCTCGAGGAGGAGATCGATCTCGAGGCGCTCGAGCGGAGAGACCCCGACGTAGACCCCGAGGCGATCCGGGGCGCCCCGCTCCTCCCCGTCCAGGGGCGGTGGCGGCGCAGATCCCCCGCGGGGCGGAAGCACGCGCGACATGGATCCGCTCTTCGGCCTCACGTGGTGCTCGGCGCCCTGGAGGTGATCAGCTCGACACCTTGTTGGAGTAGAGCCACACGCGCATGAGCGAGAGTAGCTGGTCGGGGTCGACCGGCTTCGTGACGTAGTCGCTCGCGCCGGCGGCGAGGCACTTCTCGCGATCGCCCTTCATCGCCTTCGCGGTGAGGGCGAGGATGGGGAGCGCCCTGTACTCGGGCATCTCACGGATCCGTCGCATCGTCTCGTACCCGTCCATCTCCGGCATCATCACGTCCATCAAGATGATGCCGATGCCCGGGTTCGCCTTGAGGGCCTCGATCCCGTCCCTGCCGTTCTCCGCGAAGACGACCTGCATGCCCGCCTCCTCGAGGACGGTGGCGAGCGCGTAGATGTTGCGGACGTCGTCGTCGACGATGAGGACGCGTCGATCCTTGAACGCCACGTCGGAGCCCGCCGCGTCCTGCAGCATCTTCCGCCTCGGCGCCCCCATGTCCGCCTCCACGCGATGGAGGAAGAGCGTCGTCTCGGCGAGGAGCCGCTCGGGCGAGCGCGCGTCCTTCAAGATGATGCTCCGCGCGTACTTCTTGAGGCGCGTTTCCTCCTTGTGGGTGAGGTCACGCCCCGTGTAGACGATGACGGGCAGGGCGCGCAGCTCCGGCGTCTTCGACATCCGCTCGAGGAGCTCGAAGCCCGAGCCGCCGGCGAGCGAGAGATCGAGCACCATGCAGTCGAAGTGACCGGTCGTGAGCGCCTCGGTCGCCTGCTCGATCGAGCCGACCGCGTGGGTCTCGACGCCCTCGTTACCGATGAGCTCGACGAGGCTCTGGCGCTCGCGCTCGTCGTCCTCGACGATGAGGAGCCGGCTCGCCTTGCGCTGAAGGAACCCCTCGATGTCCGCGAAGGTGTGCTCGAGCTGCTCCTTCGAGACGGGCTTCTGCACGTAGGCGAAGGCCCCCAGGCCGAGTCCTTCGCGCTGGCGGTCGAGACCGGACAGCACGTGGACCGGGATGTGCCTGGTCGCCGGGTGAGCCTTCAGCTGCTCGAGGACGCGCAGCCCGTCGACGACCGGCAGCTGGAGATCGAGGAGGATCGCGCTCGGGAGGAGCCGACGCGCGAGCGCGAGCCCCTCGTCGCCGCGGAGGGCGACCACCCCGCGGAATCCGCGGTCGCGCGTCATCTCGAGGAGCGTCTTCGCGAACGTCGGGTCATCCTCGACGACGAGGAGGACGCGGTCGCCGGGCATGATGCGGTGGCGGTCGTCCTCGACGTCCCCGTTGGGGAGCGGCTCCGGCGGCTCCTCGGCCGGCGCGTCGCCGATGCCGCGGAGATCCGCGACCGCCTCGAGCGACGCCGGGATGTAGAGCGTGAAGGTGCTCCCCTTCCCCGGCTCGCTCTCGACGTGCACCTCGCCGCCGAGCAGACGCGCGAGCTCGCGGCTGATGGAGAGGCCGAGGCCCGTCCCGCCGTACTTCCGGCTGGTGGTGCCGTCCGCCTGCTGGAACGCCTCGAAGATGAGCTGCTGCTTGTCGCGCGCGATGCCGATGCCGGTGTCGCTGACGGAGAACGCCACCACCTTCTCTGGTGCCGACGCGAGCGTCCGCGACGAGTACTGCATGCGCGGAGGCGGCAGGTGGACCTTGACCTTGACGCTGCCCTGGTCGGTGAACTTGAAGGCGTTGCCGAGCAGGTTCCGGAGGATCTGCTGGAGGCGCTGGCCGTCCGTCTTGAGCGACGGCGGCACGTCGGGATCGGCGTCGAGCGCGAGCTCGAGCCCCTTCTGCTGCGCCATCGGCCGGAAGTTCTGGTCGACGTAGCGGAGCACGTCGCTCACGTCGACGGACGCCGCGTAGACCTCGATCTTCCCCGCCTCGACCTTCGACAGATCGAGCACCTCGTTGATGAGGTTCAGGAGGTCGGTGCCCGCGGAGTGGATCGTCTTCGCGTACTCGACCTGCTTCTCGCTGAGGTTCTTGTCCTTGTTGTCGGTCAGCATCCTCGCGAGGATGAGGAGGCTGTTCAGCGGCGTCCGGAGCTCGTGGCTCATGTTCGCGAGGAACTCGCTCTTGTACTTGGACGAGAGCGCGAGCTGCGACGCCTTCTCCTCGACCGCGAGGCGCGCCATCTCGACCTCGCGGTTCTTCTGCTCGACCGCCTTGTTCTGCTCGACGAGCAGAGACGCCTTCTCCTCGAGCTCCTCGTTGACCTGCTGGAGCTCCTCCTGCTGCTCGCGGAGCATCTCCTCGCTCGCCCGGAGCGTCTGGGCCTGCTGCTCGAGCTCCTGGTTGGAGCGCTTGAGCTGCTCCTGCTGCTGCTGGAGCTCGCGGGACTGCTCCTTCAGCTCCTCGGCGAGGGACTGGGACTGCTTGAGCAGCTCCTCCGTCCTCATGTTCGCGCCGATCATGTTGAGGACGACGCCGATGGACTCCATCAGCTGGTCGAGGAAGATGCGGTGGATCTGGCTGAACGGCTCGAAGCTCGCGAGCTCGATGACCGCGCGCACGTCGTCCTCGAAGAGCACCGGGAGGACGATGATGTTGAGCGGCGGGGCCTCGCCGAGCCCGCTCGTCACGCTGATGTAGTCGCCAGGCACCTTCGAGAGGAGGATGCTCTTCTTCTCCAGCGCGGCCTGGCCGACGATCCCCTCGCCGAGGCGGAAGCGCGTGAAGACGTGCTTGCGCTCCTTGTACGCGTAGCTCGCGAGGAGCCGCAGGGTCTTCCCTTCGGCGTCGTCCATCACGAAGAAGGCGCCGTGGCTCGCTTCGACGAGCGGGGTGAGCTCGCTCATGATCATCCGACTCACGGCCTCGAGGGACTTCTGGCCCTGCATCATGCCGCCGAACTTCGCGAGGTTCGTCTTCAGCCAGTCCTGCTCGCGGTTCTTCAACGTCGTCTCGCGGAGCGTGACGATCATCTGGTTCACGCGCTCCTTGAGCTGGAGCACTTCCCCCTGAGCCTCGACGGTGATGTTTCGCGTGAGGTCACCCTCGGTGATCGCCGTCGCGACCTCCGCCATCGCACGGATCTGGTTCGTGAGGTTGTCGGCGAGCTGGTTGACGTTGTCGACCAAGTCGCGCCACGTGCCGGCGGCGCCGGGGACCTTCGCCTGCCCGCCGAGCTTGCCCTCCGTGCCGACTTCGCGCGCGACGCGGGTGACCTCGCTGGCGAAGGCGCGGAGCGTATCGGTCATCGTGTTGAGCGTGTCGGCGAGCGCGGCGATCTCCCCTTGCGCGTCCATCGTGAACTTGTAGGAGAGGTCACCCGACGCGACGGCGGTGACGAGCTTGATGATGCCGCGCACCTGCGTCGTCAGGTTCGACGCCATGCTGTTGACGCCGTCGGTGAGATCCTTCCACGTGCCGGCGACGCCGGGGACGCGGGCCTGACCGCCCAGCTTCCCCTCCGTCCCGACCTCGCGCGCGACGGTCGTGACCTGCTCGGCGAAGACGCTGAGCGTCTGCGTCATGTCGTTGATCGTCTCGGCGAGCTCGGCGATCTCCCCCTTCGCCTCGACGACGAGCCGCTTCGAGAGGTCGCCCTTCGCGACCGCGGTGACGACCTTCGCGATGCCGCGCACCTGGGTCGTGAGGTTCGAGGCCATGTAGTTGACGTTGTCGGTGAGGTCCTTCCACGTGCCGGCGACGCCGGGCACGAAGGCCTGGCCTCCGAGCTTGCCGTCGGAGCCGACCTCGCGCGCGACACGGGTGACCTCGGCGGCGAAGGAGCGGAGCTGGTCCACCATCGTGTTGACGGTGTTCTTCAGCTCGAGCATCTCGCCCTTCACGTCGACGGTGACCTTCTGGGAGAGGTCACCGTTCGCCACCGCGGTCGTGACGAGCGCGATGTTGCGGACCTGACCCGTGAGGTTGCTGGCCATCCCGTTCACGCTGTCGGTGAGGTCCTTCCAGGTGCCGCCGACGCCGGGCACGAAGGCTTGCCCGCCGAGCTTGCCCTCGGTGCCGACCTCGCGGGCCACGCGCGTGACCTCCGCGGCGAAGGAGCGGAGCTGGTCGACCATGGTGTTCATGGTGTTCTTCAGCTCGAGCATCTCGCCGCGCACGTCGACCGTGATCTTCTGGGAGAGATCGCCGTTGGCCACCGCGGTCGTGACGAGCGCGATGTTGCGGACCTGACCCGTGAGGTTACTGGCCATGCCGTTCACGCTGTCGGTGAGGTCCCGCCAGGTGCCGGCGACGCCGGGCACGTTGGCCTGCCCGCCGAGCTTCCCTTCGGAGCCGACCTCGCGCGCCACGCGCGTGACCTCGGCGGCGAAGGTCGACAGCGAGTCGACCATACCGTTGATGACGTTCTTGATCTGGAGGATCTCGCCCTGCACCTCGACGGTGATCTTCTGGGTGAGGTCGCCGGAGGCGATCGCGGTCGCGACCTTCGAGACGTCCCGGAGCTGCACCGTGAGGTTGCCTGCGAGGCCGTTGACGCTGTCGGTGAGGTCCTTCCACGTGCCGGACACGCCGCGCACGTTCGCTTGACCGCCGAGGCGGCCCTCGGTGCCGACCTCCTTCGCGACGCGGGTGACCTCGCGCGCGAACGACGAGAGCTGATCGACCATCGTGTTGACGGTGTTCTTGAGCTCCAGGATCTCGCCCTGCGACTCGACGACGAGCTTCTTGGAGAGGTCGCCGTTCGCGACCGCGGTGACGACCCCCGCGATGCCGCGCACCTGCGTGGTGAGGTTCGTCGCCATCCCGTTGACGCTGTCGGTGAGGTCCTTCCACGTGCCGGCGACGCCCGGCACGTTCGCCTGCCCACCGAGCTTGCCCTCCGTCCCTACCTCGCGGGCGACGCGCGTGACCTCGCTCGCGAACGCGCGGAGCTGGTCGACCATGCGATTGACGGTCGTACCGATGCGGAGGAACTCGCCGCGAACGGGCTTGCCGTCGATCTCGAGCGCCATCTTCTGCGACAGGTCACCCTCGGCGACCGCGATGAGGACGCGAGCGGCCTCCGTGGACGGCCGGACGAGATCGCCGATGAGCGTGTTGAAGGAGTCGCCGATCGACATCCAGCCGCCGCGGAGGCCGTCCATCCGCAGCCGCTCCCCCATCTCGCCGTCCCGTCCGACGACGCGCGTGATGCGCTGGAGCTCGACCGACGTGTGGTCCAGACGGGCGGCGAGGTCGTTGTAGGCCTCCGCCACCTCGCGGGACACGCCGTCTCGTGGCCGGAGCCGCATGTTGAAGTCGCCGCGGTGGAGGGCCTCCAGCGCGGTGGCGACGAGATCGGACTCCGAGACGACGCGGGCCGCGCGCGCGCTCGGCTTGCCGCTCGACGCGGGCGCCTCCACGGCCTTCGTCTGCCGTCCGTTCACGCTGCCGCCCGGGTTGCGGCGCTTCGAGCGCGGACCACCATTGCCGAGATCGTCGATCGCCACGTGGGAGCCTCGTCGAGAGAGATGCAGGCGGAGCGCGCGATCCGACCGGGTCACATGGGGTCATGTGCCCGCCCGGCGGCGGCGCTCCTCACCACGCCGTGACGTGTCGGCGCACGACGCCCCCACGAGCGGGAAGCGCGGCGGCACTTCATGCAAGGCGCACACCGCCCGCGCCGGTGCCGCGATCTCGCGGCGTGCGTCATCGAGGCGCGCACGGCGCGCGAAGGGGCCGCGCCACACTCGGGACAAAAACGCCTCACATCGTGGCGAACGCGCGCGATCGCAAGCCTTCGATGCCCGTCGCCGCGGTCTCGAGTCGCACGAGGGCGCTCGTCAGACGCCGCTCGAGCTGCTCCGCGACGTGCGAGACGGGGGTCGCGCGCGGGTCGCGCGCGACGAGGCCTCCGAGGCGGGCGGCCTCGGCGCGGGTCCGCTCGATGGTGACGGCGCACTCGGCGCGGAGTCGGACGGCCGGGCCCCCGTCGAGGAGGGCGCCGGTCGACGCGACCCACTCCCAGCGCAGGCGCTCGCAGGTGGAGCGACGCGCGGGGGGGACCAGCGCGAGACCGAGCACGTCTCCGACGAAGCGCGCGGTGCTCGCCACGCCGTGGAGCTCCTCGACGAGCTCGGACGCAAGCTTCGCGGTCTCGGCCTCGCGGTCGCGCGCATGCCGGGCGAGCACGCCGAGGCCCACGATCGTGGCCTCGGCGGCGATCGCGATCCGCGCGAGGGCATCTCCGAGGGAGACCCGCGAGGGGGCGGACGACGGCTCGCGCTCGGGTGCGACGACCTCGGGCCGCACGCGCCGGGCGCGCGTGCTCGATCGCGACCTCGCGACGGCGTGACGTGCTCGGCGTGCGTTCGCGCGACGTGGCATCTTCCGGCCTCCCGTGGGAGCGCCGTGTGCCGGATGCGTGCCAGCGCCCGCGGCCCCGGGCACGCGGCCTCGAACCCGGTGCGAAGCCGGTGATACACACGTCGTCGCACGTCCCTGCGCGCCGCACGCGCCGCGCCGCGAGACGCCCCAGCGCGCCACGCGATGGCGCGATCCGCCACGCCCGGCTGCGCCGAGCCGCGGCGCGCCTCTCTCGGACCGCCGCGCGTTTTCCGGGTGAGGCGGGGTGCCCGGGCGTTGGCGCGCGTCGTGCTTGTTCCCCGAGGCTCGACCACGCGAGCGGAGGCGTCCCTCATGGCTGTTTCGCCGGTTTCTCTGGTCGTCGACGACCCGTCGTCGAACGACCCTGCCAATGGCGGCGCGACGAGCGCCGTCTCGTCCGCGACCACGCCGCGTGAGCCGCACCTGCGCACGCAGTTCCTCCGTCGTGTCGCGCACGACATCGCGTCCCCGACGGGCGTGGCGATGACCGTCCTCGACGAGCTCGCCCACGGCGCCGAGGTCCGCCCCGAGCTCCTGGGAATGGCGCGCCGGAGCCTGCGCCGCTTGATGCGCCTGTCCGAGCAGCTCTCCCTCGTGGCGGAGCTCGAGTCCGGGCTCCTGACCCCTGACGCGAGCGACGTCGACTTCCGGAACGTGGCGAAGCACGCGTTCGACGAGGCCCTCTCGATCGACGGCCGCCGCGACGTCGTCGGCGCATGTGCCCTTCCCGACGTGCCCCTCCCCGCGAGCGTCGACTCCCGCGTGCTCGGCGGCGTCCTCCGCGAGATCATCGGCAACGCGCTCCGCGTCGCGAGCTCCCGCGTCGAGCTCACCGTCGAGGTCGACGAGACGGGCATCGTGATGCGCGTCGACGACGACGGCCCCGGCTTCTCTGCCGAGGCGCGCGCGACGCTCGGTCGCCGGTTCGTCCCGCGTGCGGCGTCGCGCGGGCTCGGTCTCTCGCTCTCGATCGCCTCGGACGTCCTCCGCTCGCACGGCGGCTCGCTCGAGGTCGAGCAGAGCCGGCTCCCGCCGGGCCGTCGCGGCTCGCCGGGCGCCTCCGTCGTCGTCCGCTTGCCCGCCGGCCGACGCGAGCGCGACGCGCGCTGACTCACGCCGCGACGCGTGACTTCATCGCGCGGCGGATGAGCAACGCCACGTCCTCGAGGTTCGCGGGCTTCACGAGGAAGGCATCGGCGCCGAGCTGCGAGAGGCGGCGCCACTCGCCTGGTCCGCCGGCGGCCGTGAGGACGATGATCGGCACGCGCCTCGAGGCGGCGAGCGCGCGCAGCCGCCGCGTGAGCACCATCCCGTCCATCTCGGGCATCTCGAGATCGACGAGCACGACGGAGTGCGGGCTCGCCTCGAACGCCTCGATCGCGCTCTCGCCGTCGCCATAGCCGTCCACGATCACTCCCGGGAACTTCGCCGCGAGGCCGGTGCAGAGGATCGAGCGCCAGTCGGGGTCGTCGTCCGCGACGAGGATGGTCGTCGGCTCCTCGCTCCCGGTCCGCGCCTGCGCGAGCGCCTCGCGGAAGGCGGCGACGGACTCGAACCGCGCGTGCGGATCCTTCTCGAGCGCGCGGAGGAGCACTCTGTCGTATCCGGGCGGGAGGTCCGGTCGGACGCGGCTCGGGAGCGGCGGCGCCTCCGTGAGCTGCTTCGCCATGATCGCCATGTCGGTCGGCCCGTCGAACGGCGGGCGCCCGGTGAGCAGCTCGTAGGCGATGCATCCGAGCGCGTAGACGTCCCGGAGGTGTGCGAGCTCCGGAGACGCGTCGTTGCCGAGGGCCGCCTCCGGTGCCATGTACGCGGCGCTGCCGACGAGGCACCGAGCCCCGCCCTCCCGACCCTCGAGGATCCGCGCGACGCCGAGATCGCTCACGGCCACACGTCCCGTCGCGTCGAGGAGCAGATTGGACGGCTTGAGATCGCGATGCACCGTCATGGCGGCGTGGATCGCGGCGGCGCCCGCGCAAGCCTGATCGACGATGTCGAGCGCTCGCTCGAGATCCGGCAAGGCGCCTCGGTCACGGGCGCGCGCGAGCCAGTCCTCCGCGGACTCGCCGTCGACGTACTCCATGACGAAGTACGGCACGCGATCGAGCTCCCCGAAGGCGTGGACCGCGAGGACGTTCGGGTGGTTCACCCGTGCCATCGCCCGCGCCTCGACGACGAAGAGCTCGCGAAGGTCGTCCTTCTCGAAGAGCTCCGGCCGGATCAGCTTGATCGCGACGAGCCGATCGAGTCGTTCGTCGCGCGCGAGCACGACCACCCCCATGCCGCCCGCGCCGAGCGGCCCCTCGATGCGGTACGTTCCGTCGACGACCACGCCTTTCGACACGTGCAGATCCTCGAGGACGGAGGGCAGCCGACTCGGCTCCCGGCGCGAGCGGACGCGGAGGCCCGCGGGCGTCGCGCCCGAGGGTCCGTCTCCCGTCGTCTTCTCGTACGCCCCCGAGGCGCGCTCCTCGCGGGCGCCGTGCCCGGCCTCGAGCTCGCTGACGTCGACGTCGACCGGCACCTCGGCCTCCGCCTTCATGACGACGCCTCGGTCGCCGAGCGTGGCGCATCCGCAACGACGTCGACGACCGCCTCAGCCGCACGCGCCGCGGCGGGCGGCAGCGCGACCGCCGCCGCCGAGGCGGCGAGGACCGCCACGGACGCGCGCGTGAGCCACGGGGGCGGGAGCGGGCTTGCCCCGGGGCTCCCGTGGATCTGCACGTGGACGTCGCGCGAGCTG
>JALHPN010000170.1 GCA_022842465.1 Polyangiaceae bacterium
CCGCGCCCGGTCGTCCGTCGTCGCCCGCGCCGCTCCCGCGCGAGGAGCGCGGCGAACCGGCACGGCCGCGCGAGCGAACGCGCAGCGACTGACCGCGAGCTCAGCCGGGAAGAACGGCGTCGCTCGCGTGTTGTTGGCGACGTGAGAGCCAGCGTCTCCCTTTCGCGTCCTCGCCTCCCCTTCATCCTCGGCCCGGCTGCAATGGTCCTCGCGCTCGGCTGTCAGAAGCCCGCCGCCGCGCAGTCACTCGCGGCGACGAGCCCACCTTCGCTCGTCACCGCCGTCGACGTCTCGCCGCTCGTGGCGAAGGTGAAGGGGTCCGTCGTGAACATCACCGTGGAGACCGAGCGGAGGGTCGCGCGGGGCGACGTGCCCGAGTCGCCGTTCGACTTCTTCTTCCGCGGCGCTCCCAACGGCCGCTCGGGTCCACCCGGCGCGGGCAAACAGCGCGGGCTCGGCACGGGTTTCCTCGTCGACGGCAAAGGTCATGTCCTCACCAACGCGCACGTCGTCGACGGTGCCGACACCGTGAAGGTGAAGCTCGCCGACGAGCGCGAGATGAAGGCGAAGGTGAAGGGCAGAGACGAGCGACTCGACATCGCCGTCCTCGAGCTCGAGAGCCCGCCGAATCTGCCGCACGTCCCGCTCGGATCGAGCGAGAGCCTGAAAGTCGGCGAGAGCGTGGTCGCGATCGGAAACCCGTTCGGCCTCGGTCACACGGTGACGATGGGCATCGTGAGCGCGAAGGGCCGCGCCATCGGCGCGGGGCCCTACGACGACTTCATCCAGACGGACGCGTCGATCAATCCAGGCAACAGCGGCGGCCCGCTCTTCAACGTCCGCGGAGAGGTCGTCGGCATGAACACCGCGATCAACCCCAGCGGCCAGGGGATCGGCTTCGCGATTCCCTCCGACGAGCTCCGGCGCGTGCTCGAGCCTCTCCTCGCGGCGGGACACGTCGAGCGTGGTCAGCTCGGCGTCCGCATCCAGGACGTCGACGAGAAGATCGCCAGCGCGATGAGCCTCGAGGGGACGCGCGGCGCGCTCGTCGGCGAGGTCGTCGACGGCAGCGCCGCGGCGAAGGCCGGGCTGAAGCCTGGCGACGTGATCGTCGCGGTGGACGGCACGCCCGTTCCACACGCGCGCGACCTCTCACGGGCAGTCGGACAGCGCGCGCCGAAGAAGACCGTGAAGCTCGACGTCGTCCGGAGCGGCGCGAAGCTCACCGTTTCCGTCGTGCTCGACAAGCTCCAGGAGGAGAAGACCGCCTCGACCGCCGCCGAGCGCGGCCCCGCCCCGGCGTCGGTCGGCTCGCTCGGCATCGACGTGACCGACGCGGACGGCGGCGGCGCGCGCATCCGGCGCGTCGCGCCAGGGAGCCCCGCGGAGGGGGCGGTCCGCCCCGGCGACGTCGTGGTGGAGCTGAACAAGAAGCGGGTCGCGAGCGCCACGGATCTCGCCGAGGGGATGCGGGCCGCGCCGACGGGCAAGCCCGTACTGCTGATGGTGCGTCGCGACGGCTCGACCCGGTACGTCGCGATCGAGCGAAGCTGAGGCTGCCTACCCTTTCACTGCGGTCTGCCGCAGCTCGGCCGCGAGCTCGTTCCACAGCGCGTCGCCCGTCAGGTAGAAGGCCCACAAGCGCTCGACGGGGCGGATCCCGCGTCGCTCCTGCCAGAGGACGAGATCGTCGAGCTCCCCGTCGAACCAGCCCCACAGGAACCGCGCGCGGAACACGTCGAGGCCTCGCCTGCGGAGCGCGGCGATCGCCTCGTCGGTCTCGAGGTCCTCGAGCTCGTCGACGAGGTCGGACGCCTCGTCGAGGACGTCCCCGAGATACGCGATCCCCTTCGGCGTGAGCTCGTACCGGCCCGTCTTCCGGTTCATCCGAGCGAGGTCGTCGACCGCGAGCTGCTGCAGGGGCTCGTCCAGAGGAGAGAGCTCCGGCGGCAACGACACGGGCAGCTCCATGCCGCCGTCCTCCGGGCTCAGATCGAGCTTCTTGAGCAGCCAGAGCGCGATGTACGTCGCCTTCGCTTCGTCGTCGATGGCGGTACCGGGGCGCGGCCCGAACGCTTCGTGCATCACGATGAGCCGCCCGTCTGCGACCAGCGCGGAGCTCGGAGCTCGATGCGTCCGTCGTCACGCGAGATCCAGCTCTCGACGTCGCCCTGCGCGAAGTGGAGCGGGACGTCGGTCGGAGGCGGAGAGAGAGAGGCCGCGTGCGGGTTGCAGAGCGCGAGCACGATGCACGAGACGTCCCGCGGCAAGCGGGGCAGCCAGTGCGCGAGGAAGACGGAGGCGAGCACCGTCACCGGCGGCTCCTCCGGGAGCTCGAAGAAGAGCTCGACGTCGTCGCCGAGCGGCTCGCCATCGTCGGGTCCGTGCATCGCGAGGAGCAGCGCGTCGCTCACGAGGCGGGAGGGCGCCCCTGGACTGGTGAGCCACAGTGTCCGTGCACGAGCCCAGCCGAACCCCGCGTATTCCCCGTCGGGCGTCGCGCGATCGACCGCGACGTGGAGGAGCTCCCGGAGCGGGTGCTCGTCGAACGGGAGCTCTCCGACGGACGCGATCATTTCGCCTACGCGCCGAGCCTGCGCGCCGCGCCCTTCGAGCGGACACCGAAGCGTCCGCCTCCGCCGAAGCCGCGCGAGCCCCGCGGCGTGGTGGTCGGCCGGTTGTACGTGCGGCCGCTCTGCGAGCGCTGGAACTGGCTCGGGTTGGCCGCGCGGTAGCTCGAGCGACCCTGCCGGAGCGTGGAGAGCCGGGTGCCCGGCGTGGTGTAGGGCTGGCGGTACATCGGCGCGTAGCCGGGGACGAACATGCGCGACATCATCGAGCCCATCAGCATGCCGGAGGCGATGCCGATGAACGGGGAGTGGTAGCCCGCGTACGGGCCGTACCCGGTGGTCTGCACCTGCGCGCTGCTCTCGCTCGTGAGCTCGCGGCGGATCGCGAAGAGCTTCTCGCCCTCCTCGACCGCTCCGCTCGCGTTGCGATCGACGAACCCGGTGACCATCTGCGTCTTGTCATCGACGTCCGCGACGGCGATCGAGACGACCTCCTCGCCACCGTAGAGCTCGTTGACGCGCCGCTCGAGGTCCTCCGGCCCGTCCGCAAGCTTGTAGGCCTCGGTCAGCTTGTCCCAGTCCAACGGGGCGGCCGTGCTCTCTGTGGTCGCCCAGCGCTCCGTCTTCGCCGGCCGCTCGCGCTCCGCCGTCCCGGATGGGTTCTTGCACCCGATCGCGGCGAGCGCGACGGGTACGGCGACAATCAAGGCGGCGCAGCGGGTGCTTCGATCAGGGGACACCCTCGCAACGTAGGAGCGCAGCGCGTGGCGTCAACGGGGCCCGCGACCGCGACCGCGAGCACGAGGTCCGCTCGTGGTAGCCGTCGGCGACGGCGAGCGTGGGTCGATGCCGGGGAGCCCCGGGAGCGGGCGCGTCGCCCATTCCGGGGGGGCCTGCGGATCGGGGCGTTGCGCCGTGAAGTCCGCGAGCTCCACGTCCAGGCCGCGTTGCCGCGCGACGATTCGCCCGTTCGACGCGAAGACGAGGCGATCGCGGTGGTCACGCCCGGACCACTCCGCGCCCTCGACCTCCGCCGTCGAGCGATGGACCTCGGCCTCCCCCGAGACGACCTCGATGCCGTGCAGCGGGTGCTCGGGGTGGACCTTGCCGGCGCCGCGCAGCACCAAGCGCCGATTCTCCACGAACCGTCCCCCACCGCCGTAGGTGGTCCCCATGGGCCAGAGCGTCAGGGCGTGCAGCCAGGGCGCTCGGCTGACCGCCGTCCACGACTGCGTGTAGCCGGTCCCCAGGCGCCGTCCCTGGAAGGCGGCGTAGACGAAGAGGACACCGTCCGGCGAGAGATCACACTTCTCTTCGTAGATGCGCCCACGAAACCAGGCGCCCGCGGTGAACACGTCGCTGTCGGTCCTCCACGAAGTCAGCTGCGTCCACGCGGCCGGCCCCCGGCGCACCACCACGGCGACCGGCGCGTCCCGCGCGAAGATCACGAACAGGCGGGGAGCCGGCATGACGCGATGGTACGTCTGGAGCAAGCAGAAGCCCCCCCTCGCGCTCCACGGCGTCACGGACTCGGATGCGGCTTGAACGTTGATCAAAGCTCCCCTCGGCGCGCGTGACGGCGCTGACCTCGTCGCCGTTCAGCTCGTTGACGACGAGCGGGCTGTGAGTCGCCGGGAGCCCCTGGCCCGTCCTCGAGATCTCGCGCAGCACGCGCATGGCTTCGGCGGCTTCGCGGGCGTCCCCACGTGGGCGAACGGAACCTCGGTGATGACGGCGAGGCCTCGAGAACGCACCGGCCGCTCCTCGGGCGCCTGCTAGACTCACTGCATGTCTTCGCCTCGTGAACGAGCAGCGCAGCGTCGCGCCACCTGGAGCGGCGGCGTCGCACGTTCGTTCGCAGAGGCCGAGGACAAGGACGTCGACTTCTGGGCGAACGCGACTTCCGAAGAGCGCGTGCGTGGCGTCACCCAGCTCATCGACGAGATGCTCGCCTGGAGTGGCCAAGGTGGACCTGCCCCCCGACTTCAAAGATCGGTTGGCGGAGTTCGAGCGCGCCGGGGTTAGGGCCGTCGTCGTCGGCGGCTACGCCGTGGCGTTCCACGGTCGCCCCCGCGCGACGAAGGACATCGACCTCGTTGTCGATGGCAGCCCCGAGAACCTCGCGCGGGTCCGACCTCGCGCGCTCGATGGGGCCGGAGGAGATCGTGTTCCTCTCATCTCCGGCTCGGCCAGGTCCCGCACTGCTGGAGTGGGAATGGTACGGCGTGATCGGTCTCCTTCCACGGATCACCTGAGCCGCCGAGAGGGAAAGCGCCGCGCAGGACCGGCGCGGGGCTTCGGGGCAACGTAGCGTCCCCGAGGGGACAAGGGGACCGCCCACCCTTCTCATTCCGCGGCCGCCCCCTACGACCCCGAAGGGCACGCGAGCTCTCGCTCGTCTTGTTGAAAATGATTTTCATTTTCTGCTAGGACAGAGGGCATGCATGCGCGGCCGTGGCGCCCTCGGCTCGCCTCCGTCGGACTGGCGATGGCAATCGGCTCGGGGAGTCTGGGCTCCGCACGAGCCGAAGAGGTCGAAGCACCGGTGCTCGTCGTGAACGCGGAGCCCGTGCTCCGAGCTGCTCCGCAGCGCGCGGGTCGCGTCGTCTTGCGCCTCACGGTGAGCACCGAGGGGGCGGTCACGGCGACGGAGGTCCTCGAGGGCGTCGACCCAGCAGTGGACGCGGCCGTTCGGGAGGCTTCGTGGACGCTGCGCTTCCGACCGGCGTTACGGGGCGGCGTACCGGTGGCCGCCCGCATCCTCTACGCCTTCGACGTCCCGGCCGCAGCGCCCCCGGCGACGACGAGCTCGACGCTCGCCGTGGTACCCGCCGACGGCGAGGCCGGCGCCGCGGCCCCCGCGCCACCTCCCGAGCGCCCGTCCGTCGGAACCCGAGGCTCGGTCGCGACACCGTCGGCGCCCGAGGAGGTCCGCGTGCAGGGAGTGAGCGTCGCGGAGCGCAAGCGACGGTCGGCCGAGGCGGTGCAAGTC
Organism: Polyangiaceae bacterium; assembly: GCA_022842465.1. Lineage (GTDB taxonomy): Bacteria > Myxococcota_A > Polyangia > Polyangiales > Polyangiaceae > Labilithrix. The sequence goes on from JALHPN010000170.1 coordinate 5,563, forward strand.
ATCGAGACGCGCGAAGCAAAGCGACAGGCCGCCGACCTAGGTGAGGTGCTCGCGCGGCACGAGGGCATCGGCGTGCAACGCGGCGGCGGGCTGGGCTCGAGGATGCGCTTCTCGCTGAACGGGCTCACCGACGATCAGATCCGTTTCTTCCTCGACGGTGTTCCGCTCGACTACATGGGTCACCCGCTCGGGGTGGCCAACGTGCCGATCGGGCTCGTCGAGCGCGTCGAGGTCTACCGAGGCGTCGTCCCGATCCGCTACGGCGCCGACGCGCTCGGCGGCGCCGTCAACCTGGTGACCGATGATCACCTCAGGGGCACGCGCGGCTCGGTCGCGTACCAGGCAGGCTCGTTCGACACGCATCGTCTCGTGGGGAGCGCGCGGCATCGCGACGAGACGAGCGGCGCCTTCGTGCGCGCATCGGCCTTCTTCGACTCGTCGGACAACGACTACACGATCGACGTCCAGGAGGCCGATCCGCGCCCCGGCAATCGTGGCCGCCTCGCGCCGTTCCGCGTGAGGCGGTTCCACGACGGCTATCGCGCGAAGGGAGCGAGCCTCGAGGCGGGCGTCGTCGACCGCCCCTGGGCCGAACGCCTCCTCGTCCGCACCTTCCTCAGCGACTTCGACCTCGATCTGCAGAACAACATCTACGGAGAGTCGCCGTACGGCGAGGCAGCGCGCTCGATCACGACGCGAGGCGTGAGTGTTCGCTACAAGCACCGACTCTCGCGCCGGTGGAGCGTCGACGGAACGGCAGGGTACGCGCTCACGGACTCGCGCTTACGCGACGTGACCACCTGCATCTACGACTGGTTCGGCCGCTGCACGGGGACACGCAACACGCCGGGCGAGGTCACTCCGGGGACGCCGCGTGACGATCGCCTCCGCGACCAGGCGGCCTTCGGGCGCCTCGAGCTCGCGTGGCGGGCGCTCCCCGCGCAGACGTTCCGCGCCTCGTTCTCCCCCACCGTCGTCGCGCGCAGCGGCGACGACGCGCTGCGCCCCGTGTCGGTCACCGAGGCCGACCGCGATCTCACGGAGGTCGTGCAAGGGCTCGAGTCGGTGACGAACCTCTTCGAGGGGCGCCTCGAGAACATCGCGTTCCTGAAGGGGTACTTCCAGAAGATCCGCTCGCGCGAGCGTCGCTCCCTGGACGTCGCCGTCGACCTCGCGCCGAGCGCGAGGTTCCACGTCGGTGGCGGGGACGCGCTCCGCTACCACCTCGCCACGTGGGCCTACGCCAAGGTCTCGTACGAGTACGCGACGAGGCTCCCTCGCTTCGGCGAGCTGTTCGGCGACGTCGCGCTCGACCGCGACAACTTCGACCTCCGGCCCGAGGTCAGCCACAACCTGAACGTCGGCGTGACGGCTCGCTCGCGCGGCATGCCGGCGGGCGAAGTCCGGACGGACGTGAACGCTTTCCTGCGTGACGCGAGCGACTTCATCGTTCGGTTGCCCGCGTCGGGCCAGCAGTTCCGTCACGAGAACATCTTCCGCGCGCGCGTGGCTGGCGTGGAGAGCAGCGCCGGGTACAGCACTCCCGGCGAGCTGCTCAGCCTCGACGCGAACGCGACGTTCGTGGACATGCGCAACGTCGACGGCGAGGGGCCCTTCGCTCGGTTCGAGGGCGACCGGATCCCGAACCGCCCCTACTTGTTCGCGAACGCCTCGGCGCGCCTGCAGCGGGACCGCGTCTTCCGCGCCGACGACCGCGTCAGCCTGACGTGGTTCACGCGGTACACGCACGAGTTCTTCGAGTTCTGGGAGAGCGCCGGCACCCGGGAGTCGAAGCGGGTGGTCCCGAAGCAGCTCGTGCACACCGTCGCGCTCACGCTGCTCGTGCCCGCGTCGGCGGAGGCGAAGCGACACGGCGCGGAGGACGCCCCACCCCAGCTGGGCCTGACGGCGGAGATCGCGAACCTCACCAACGAGCGCGTCTACGACTTCTTCGGCGTCCAGCGCCCCGGTCGCGCGATCACGTTCAAGGTGACGGCCGACTTCTGAAGAGAGAACCACGTGAGAAAACCAAAAGAGGTGAACCCGATGACCACGCGTTTCATGACCACCACGCTCACGGCGCTCAGCCTGCTCGCCCTCGGGGCGTGCTCGTCGACGACGGAGACGGCGACCGGAGCAGGCAGCCGGACGAACGGCTCGCGCCCGCCGGGAGCGATCCTCGTCGCGCAGCGCTTCACCACGCCGGACGGCCGGGCGGCGTACATGGGGGCGTTCCCCGAGATGCCGAAGACCGACGTGGACGTCTCGAAGCTGGTCGAGCTCGGACCGGAGGGTGACGCGTTCGCGTGCGGCGGCTACGGCTTCTTCTACGATCCCGACGCGGGCCGCATCACCCGCTACGACGTCGGAGACGACCTCGGGCTCACGAAGGGGCCGTCCATCGACGTCCTGCAGGAAGGCATCACGGGCTGGACGGGCGCGCACGTCTGCGCCTCGCCGACGCAAGCGTTCATCTTGAACGAGTCGGGCGGGCGCATCGTGGAGTGGAACCCGAAGGACATGCTGGTCGTGAGCGCCTTCGACGTGCCGAAGCCGGAGGTCCGCCCAGGGCTCACCCTCCAGTTCTTCGAGCCGCACAAGGCGGGGGACCTCGTGTACTTCGGGGTCACGGCGATCAACTGGGACACGCTGGAGATCGAGCCACGCGCGATCCTCGCCGTCTTCGACATCGCGACGAAGACGCTCTCGTTCGACTACGACGATCGCTGCCAGCCTTCGCTCGGCGGGTTCGTCGACAGCGCCGGCAACTACTACCAGCTGCCCGAGGACGGCGGCTACTGGGCCACGTACTCGGCGACGACCGGGCTTCCGCGCGACTGCGTGCTCCGGGTGAGCCGTGGCAAGAAGACCTTCGACGACGACTACGTGCAGTACCTCGGTGACGGCGAGTCGCTCCGGTCGATGTGGCCGGTCGACGACGAGCACATGCTCGCCACGGTCATCCCCCTCGCCTCCGCTCCCCCGAAGGAGAAGTCCGACGACTGGTTCAGCCTCCCGGTCCAGCCGGCGCTGGTCAACGTGAAGACGGGCGCGCGCACGCCCTACCCCCACGTGCCGCCGACGCAGCCGATGAACAGCCGCAAGCTCGTCGTCGACGGGAAGAGCTATTACCAGCTCTACACCTACGACGACCAAGGACGCACGACCAAGGTCGAGCTCGTCAACATCACCCGTGAGGGGGCGGCGAAGGCGTTCACCCTCGTGGGCGGTGACTTCCTGACCATCGAGCGTCTCTGGTAGTGGCCGGGCGCCAGGCGAGCCTGCGCGCTGCGCTCGTCGCGGCGCACCGCATCGTGGGGCTCGCCCTCGCGGCGTTCCTCGTCGTCGCGGGATCGACGGGCACCGTGCTCGCATTCGGGCGCGAGCTCGACGCCGCGCTGAACCCCGACCTCTTCCGGCCGAGCGTTGCCGCCGACGCTGCGCCGCCCGACCCGATCGCGCTGCGCGACGCGCTCGAGGCATCGCTCCCGTCCGGGACGCGCGTCGACGCGATCCCGCTCGACACGCGGCCGGGCCACGCGCTCGCCTTCCGCGTCGTCCCCGCGCACGACGGCGCAGACGACGAGTACTTCGTGCAGCCGGTCACCGGAGCCGTCCTCGGGTCGCGCCGCTGGGGCGACCTCGGCCAGGGCAAGAAGAACCTCGTCCCCTTCGTCTTCCGGCTGCACACGAGCCTCGCGCTCGGCACCGTGGGCGAGTGGCTCCTCGGCGTCGTCGCGCTCCTCTGGACCCTCGACTGCGTGGTGGCGGCCGCGATCACGTGGCCTTCACCCGCGCCGCCGCGCACGTGGTTGCGACGGTGGCGCCCCGCTTGGCTGGTCAGGGCAAAGAGCCTCTTCTCGTTCTTGTTCACCTGGCACCGAGCGAGCGGGCTGTGGCTCTGGGGAATGCTGTTCGTGTTCGCCTGGTCCGGCGTCGCGATGAACCTCGAGCCGGTCTACCGTCCGATCATGCGCTCGCTGGGCAGCGAAGCGGGCGAACCTGCACCTGCTCGGTCGAGCCCTCCGCCGCGGTCGTACCGGACGCTCCTCGAGCGCGCGCGGCGCGTGGCCGCCGAGCAGGCCGCAGCGGGCGGGTTCGCGCTGCTCTCCGAGCGACGCCTCGTGTACGAGCCGGAGCGAGGAATCGTGCGCTACCAAGTGCGGAGCTCGAGAGACGTCTCCGACCGCTATGCGAGCACGACCTTCGAGCTCGACGCCGCGACGGGAGAGTGGGTGAGGACGGTGCTGCCTACGGGGGTTCGAGCCGCCGACACGTTCACCACGTGGATCCTGCACCTCCACTTCGGCTCCGTCGCTGCGGGAGGCGTGCCCTACCGCGCCTTCGTGCTCGCGATGGGTCTCCTGGTGGCGGCGCTCAGCGCGAGCGGCGTGTTGCTGTTCGTCCGGCGCAAGCTTCGGTGGCGGTCCGAGGATGAGCCCCGGCTCCGGGTCGGGTGAACCGCGCCACCGCGCCGGGTCTCCCGGAGGCCGACCGCGCGCCGCCCCGATGCGCGCATCCTGCCGTTCGGGGACAAAGCCGTGGACGGCTCCGCCGCGGTCTCACCGAGGATGCCGTGGAGGACGTCGACGACCTGGTAGAGCGTTCCCCTCGTGAACGTTGACACCTCGGACACGAGGAGCGGACACGGGGCGCGGGTCGGGAGAAGAGACCATGAAGCGGTCTCGGTCGATGAGCGACGAGAAGAAGACGACGAACGAGCCCGCCGAGCCGGAGACCCCGACGGCGAAGGAAGTGACGCGCAGGCGTCCTGGCAAGCGGAGCGTGGAGGACAAGCGGCAAGCCGTCCTCGACATCCTGAGCGGGAAGGCGACGGTCGCGCAGGTCGCGAAGCGGCTCTGCGTGCTGCCCGAGACGGTCGAGGGGTGGAAGGCGGACGCGCTCGCCGGGATGGAGAGCGCATTCCGGCAGGGGCCCACGCCGAGCGACGAGGACAAGAAGCTCGCCGTGGAGAACGCCGAGTTGAAGCGCGTGGTCGTGAAGCTCGAGATGCAGAAGGAGCTGCTCGAGAACGCGCTCGAGACGGAGCGCAACAAGCGCCCTACTCGGCCCGGGAGGTCGTGACGATGTCGCGACAGACCTCTCGGGGCGAAGCGCCCGTCGCGACGCTCTGCGTGACCTTCGGCATCTCGCGGGCGGCCTACTACGCCGTGAAGGAACGGATGCGCGCGCAGCCTTGTTCGGGCGCGAAGTCGAACGTGGTTCGGCTGCCGCGACGTCCGAACGTGGCGAGCGCGGAGCAGGTCCTCGTCGCCGTGCGGAAGATCATCCAGGAGAACCTGGCGTGGGGCGTCCGGAAGGTGTGGGCCATGCTCCGTCGCGAACACGGCCTCAACGTGAGCCGCAAGCGCGTCTGGACGCTCATGCGCGGCGCGAACCTCGTGCTCGCCCGCGACCGCGAGCCCGGCGACCCGCCGCGCGGCAACGTGACGACCGAGCTGCCGAACCGCCGCTTCGCGACCGACATCACGACGGTCTGGACGAAGCGCGAGGGCTGGGTCGCGATCACGCCCACCATCGACTGCGGCTGCCGCACCCTTCTTGCCCTTCCTGTCTCGAAGGCTCAGGACGCGCTCACCATCCTCAGCTCCGTCCGCGAGGCGCTGGTCGCCGCCTTCGGCGACCCGAGCAACGTTTCCGAGGGCCTGGAGCTCCGGACCGACCACGGCCCGCAGTACACGGGCGCAGACTGCGAGGCGCTCGTCCGTCACTGGGGCCTCGACCACACGTACGCGCCCATCGGCTGGCCGACGGGCGACGCCGTCGTCGAGCGCGTCATCCGCACGATGAAGGAGGAGCTCCTCTGGCTCCGCGACTGGAACGACGCGGAGGAGATCCGCCTCGCACTCGCCGACTGGCGACGCGCGTACAGCGAGCGCCGTCCTCACCAGGCTCGCGCCTGGAGGACGCCCGCGGAGGTCCGCCGAGCGGCATGAACGACAGCAGGACGTCCGCGCTCACCGCCCGCTGCCCGGCGACGGACTGTCTCGCTTCGAGGGAACACTGCACTCGTGGTAGAGAGGCCCGCCGATGTTCACGAACCGCTCTGCAAACGAGATCAACATCCGCGTGGTCTTCTACGGGCCGGGGCTCGTCGGCAAGACGACGCTCATGCAGCGGATCTACGACACGACGCGGGAAGACCAGAAGGGAAAGATGGTCTCGCTCCAGACCGAGACCGAACGCACGATCTTCTACGACCTTCAACGTCCGGACTTCCCGGAGGTCGAAGGCGCTCGTCTGCGGCTGCACCTCTTCACGTTGTCAGGGCAGGTCGTCTACGCCGCTTCCTCGAAGTTGATCCTCAAGAATGTGGACGCCGTGGTTTTCGTTGCGGATGCCCAACGGGAGCGTCAGGAAGCGAACATCGCGTCTTTCGAGGAGCTTGAAGGAAATCTCTCTGAGCAGGGACTCTCCCTGGAGCGGGTGCCCCACGTCCTCTGCGTCACGAAGGGCGATCTGGAGAACGCCGAGACGCTCGGCGCCGTACTGTCCAACGTCGGGAGCAAGGTTGATGGGCTTTCCGTGAATGGGAAGACCGGGCACGGCGTATCCGAGCTGCTGAATCGGCTCGTGGGCGAGGTACGACGGGCAGTGGTCGAAGGGCGCTTGAAGGAATGGCAAGAGTCAGAGGAAGAGGAGCAGGCGGGCAGGGAGTCCACGGCACGAGCCCGCCTCGTCGGTCACTACGGTCAGCACTTCGGCGAGGCGGAGCACGAGTACAGCCCGGCGCAAGCGCTTGAGGACCGGCCAGGTTTCATCGTCGTCGAGCACAAGCCGATCCCCGGTCGCCCCTTCTGGACGTACGCCACGGCTGGGCTCAGCCTATGGGCGCAACATGCCGATGGCCCCGAGCCTCGGATCGAGTTTCTCGCGTACTCGCCGAAGGAGAGCCAGGCGGTGGTCGATGTCCTGATGGTCCTCGCGAGGCAGATCCATCTGCTCGATGAGACGGACGTGGCCTACAAGACGTTCGACACCGTGACATTGCCCGGAGTTGGACTTCTCCACGAGGAGTTCGTCCTCGCCCCTCCTCTGGAGTCCGACGGGCTGCTCCGTTTCCCGGACCTGGTGAACCGGATGGAGGACGTAAGGTTCACACACGCCATCACTGGCAACTTGGAAGAGTCGGTGGACGTCGCGTTCATCCATGTCGTCCCCGTCTTGCCCGACGAACTCGAACTTGCGACAAGCGAGGGCACCCCGGCGCTGCTCGAAAAAATGAACCTTGCGAAACGGGGCAAGGACTTCGGATGGGGTCGTAAGCCTCGGGAGAGCGCACTGCGAAAGGGCTTCTTCAGCAGACTCTTCGACTGAACATTGACGTGCGCGGCGACGACGCGAATCGGGTGCAGCGGGCCTGCTGGTGGAAGACGGCCGCCATGCTCGACCGCTACAGCAACGAGGCGGAGACGTTCGAGGACGTCTCCACGTTCGGCGTCCCGTTCCCCTAGGTGACCGGGGGACCGGGGCAGCCTCCCGGACCAGGGAAAAAGGCTGCGAAAGTAGCGTCCCCAAGGGGATTCGAACCCCTGTTAGCGGCGTGAAAAGCCGCGGTCCTGGGCCAACTAGACGATGGGGACCAGTCGAACCAGGTCTACCTACCGTTCTCGCGGCGGGCTGTAAAGCACGGAGAGCCGCGGACGTCAGGCCCCCGCCGCGGCTGCCTTCTTCGCGCGCTCCGTGCGGGTCTTGTCGGCGACGAAGGCGAGGCCCTGGGCGTTCAGGGTGATGTCCGTCTCGAGCAAGGCCCAGTCCTCGGCGCCGAGGACGAGCCCCCGCGCGGCCGCCTCCGTCCCCATCGCCGCGCGGAGCTTTCCGAGGATCGTCGCCTCGAGCGCCGCCGTCGGCGCCTCGGAGCGGGCGCCTTCCTCGACCCAGGCCTCCGAGCGATCGATCCACACACGGAGCTGCGTCGCGACCTCTTCCAGATCGCGGATCGCGTCGAAGTGCGTGAGGCACGCGTAGGTCTCGCCGAGGGAGAGCACCTTCGCGATGCTCCTCCGCGCTTCGCCGGCGTCGAAGTCGGTCGGGCTCGTCGACGGGAACGCGAAGCGCACGCCGCCGCGCTGGAGCGCAGGGTAGACGAGGCCGAACGTGTCGCCCGTGTAGACGGAGCTCACGGCGGGATCGTCGACGATGAAGTGGTGCTTCGCGTGGCCCGCCGTGTGGTGGACGCGCAGCGTCGCGCCGCCGAGCTCGAACGCGTCGCCGTCCTCGAGCACGCGCACGCGCGCCTCCGGGATCGGCTCGATCACGCCGTAGAGCGCGGCGAACCGCTCCGCGCCGTACACCGCCGTCGCGCTCTTCACGAGCTTCGTCGGGTCGATCAAGTGACGCGCCGCGCGCGGATGGGCGAGCAGCGTCGCCCGCGGACACCGCGCGAGGAGCGCGCTCGCCCCTGCCGCGTGGTCGAGATGCGCGTGCGTGACGACGACGTAGCGAACGTCCTCCGGACGACGCCCTCGGCGCTCGAGCTCGCCCATCAACCGCGGGACGGCGTGCGCCGTGTGCGCCTCGATGAACGCGCACTCGTCGCCGGCGATCCGCAGATAGGCCGCCGTGAACCCGGGGAGGACGTCGCAGTCGACCGTGTGGCGCGCGTGCATCCGCCGACTCTAGCCCGACTCGCGACCGAAACGGATATCGTGCCGCCATGCGACCGGCTCGCCTCTCCGTCCTCGCCGTCCTCTTCGTCGCCTGCGGCAGCCCACCTGCCGCCGCGCCGCCTCCTCCCTCGCCGCCCGCCGAGATCGTCGCGGCCGCGCCCGTACCCGCGGCGGCCCCCAGCGCCACGCCGACCGTGCCCACGGCCGCCGCCGCAGGCGCCGATGCGGGCGCCCCCCCACCCGCCCCGGTCCCGCGCACCGGGAAGATCTGGCCGTTCCACGCCTGGACCCGCGCGGAGGCCGTCACGTTCAACAAGTTCGCCCAGCGCCCCTACGTCCCGCTCGTCGCCTACGGGGACAAGGGGTGGTCCCCCCACGTCGCCGAGCGAAAGCCCATCACGCTCGCGCTCGCGAAGAAGGCCTTCGAGATCGCCGACACGACCGGCGATCTCGACGTGTCGAAGTGTCCCTTCCCGCGGCACGCGGTCGTCTTCTTCGACGGCGACCTGCCCGTCGCGAGCGCGAACGTCTGCTTCGAGTGCGGCGACATCGTCCTCTGGCCCCACTACTGGGACTCGATGCCGACCGACGCACCCAAGAAGGAGCGCGACGCCGCCATGAAGAAGCGCAAGGGCGCGTACGCGATCCAGGAGATCACGCTCTCCCGCTGGCGCGAGTTCTTCTCGCGAGACCTCCAGATCACGACCGAAGAGCGCTACGATCCCTAAGGCGCAGCGCTCCTCAGTTCATCATCGAGCGCGAGACCGGCGGCGCCTCGTCCGCGTCGTCGCTGACGCCGTCGACGACGCCGGCGCGCACGTCCGCCCGCCCCACGGCGAGCACGCGGATGTGTCCGTCGGGGAGCGGCACCTCCATCCACAGCCGCAGCGCGATGCGCGTCGGCGCGTCGATCGCCGAGACGCTCAGGATGCGCGCGAGCACCTCCCGGCTCACCATCAGCGAGACGACCAGCTCCTCGCCGCGATGTCCCGCCGAGAGGAGCATGCGCTCCACTTCCTGACGCGCTTCGGGCACCGATGCGCCACGGTCCGTGGCGAAGTCGGCGGCGATGAGCGAGATTCCGAGCTCGCTCGCTCCCTCGAAGCTCGCGAACACGAGCTCGGACGGGTCGCGCCCGTCGCGGAGCACGTCCGTCACGGCTTCCGGCAGCGTCACGAGGGCATGGTTGAACAGCTCGTCGACGTTCATGGCATTCGCTCCGCCCTCTCGTCGACGCAAGCGGCGGGCCACGCGGTCAGGTGCGGTTGAGATCCGCGGCCAGCGTCCGCACGAGGGCGCGCGGCGCGATCCGCAGCGACTCCATCATGAGCCAGTTCACGACGCCGTGGATGGCGAGGACGTCGCCCGAGTGCATCGCGCGGTACGCGTGCTCGGCCACCTCGGCGGCGCCAGCCACGCCGCCCCTCTGGAAGAGCTTCGACCTGTCGTTGCCGGCCGTACCGGCGAAGTTGGTCGCCGTGGCGCCTGGGCAATGACACGTGACGCGAACGCCCGAGTCGCGGAGCTCGTGCGCGAGCGCCTCGCTGAACGACACGACGAACGCCTTCGTCGCGTAGTACGTCGCCATGTACGGCCCGGGCTGGAAGCCCGCCGTCGAGGCAATGTTCAACACGTGCCCGCGGCGACGTTCCCGCATGCCCCGCGCGAACCGATGCGTGAGCTTCACGAGGGCCGACACGTTGACCTCGATCATCTCCTCTTCCCGCTCGAGGTCCAGATCGAGGAACGCGCCGCTCGATCCGAAGCCGGCGTTGTTCACGAGGAAATCGACGTGGAGGCCGAGGGCGGCGACGGCGCCCTCGATCGCCTGCGGGGCGGCGCGGTCTCCGAGGTCGGCCGCCACGACGTGCGCCCTCACCCCGTGCGCTTTCTCGAGCTCCGCCGCGATCTCGCGCAGCTTCGCCTCGCTGCGCGCCACGAGCACGACGTCGTGCCCGTCCTTCGCGAAGAGGGTGCACAGCTCCTTGCCGATCCCTGCGGAGGCACCGGTCACGAGGGCGGTCTTCTTGTCGGCCATGGGGGCCGTCGTATCGCAGGCCGACGCCCGAAGGGAACTCAGAACGGGACGAGGAGCCCGAGGCGCGCGCCGTAGCGGACGGTCGGCGAGGCGAGGAGCATGCGGTCTCGCACCACGTCGTCGCGCGCGTTCGACACGCCGTGGAGCTCCGCGAAGAGAGCGGCCTCGAGGGCGAGCGCGCCGACGTCCAGCTGGAAGCCGGTGTCGACGAGCCACGAGAACGCGAGGCCGCGGCCTTCTCGCCGCTCCTGACGGGCCTGCTGCGCGAGCTCGACCTCGACGTTGATCGTGTGGAGCCCGACGCCGGTGCCGACCATGAAGCGCTTCGTCCCCGGCGTCGCGAAGCGGAGCATCGGCGTGAGGGTGAAGAACGAGACGGACGTCGTCGTCTCCCGCGGCACGCGCGGATCGTTCGCCGCGTAGCTCGAGCCCATCGCGCCGAGCTCCGCGCGGACCTCGGTCGTGAAGACCTTCGAGACCTTGTAGCCGAGGCGCACGCCGAGGGCGCCGCCGAAGAACGGACGCCGCGCGCCGCCAGGGAGCTCACCCGCGCCTTCGCCGAGGCGAAGCGACTGACCGCCGAGCCCGAGCGTGACGGCGATCATCCACCGCTTCGGCGGAGGAGGCGGCTTCCGATCGGGGGCGTCGTACGCGGACGGGGTCTCCTTCGGCGTCTCCTCCGTCGCCCCGCTCGTCGGAGGCAGGTGCTCGATGACGGGCGGCGGCGGTGGCGTGCGCACGAGCTCGAACGTCGCGTCGACCGGGGCGCCAGCGAGGAGCGACAGGGTCTTGTCGGGGGGGCTCGGATACCCGGCGGCCCGCGCCGAGAGCACGTGCGTGCCCGGCTCGAGGCGGAGCGGTCGGCGGATCGCGCTCGCCGCGAGCTCGGCGCCGTCGAGCGCGAGGACGACGCCGTCGACGTTCGCGCCCTTGTCGTCGATGGCGCGCACGCGGAGCGTCGCGACCGTCTTCTCCAGCTCGCGGAGCTCACCCTCGATCGCCGCCTTGGTCTCGGCGTTCAGGCTCGTCGCCCCCTCGTCGAGCGCCTCGTCGAAGGCGGTCGCAGCGAGGACGGCGTGTCCGAGCTTCGCGTGACACAGGCCGATGTTCTGCTTGATCACCGCGGAGGGCTTCTCGCGGTACGCTGCCGAGAACGACGCGAGCGCCTCGGCCCAGCGCCTCTTGTCGTAGAGCTCGACGCCCTGCCGGAACGCGGCCCGCGCCGCCGCGTCGTCCGCGCGCGCGGGCGCCGCCGCGGCGCAGGCGACCACGGATAGGACGAGCGCGAGGAAGAGAGGCTTCGATCTCACGGCGGCAGATCTCGCTGGATGTCGAGCTTCTTGCCGGAGGGCTTCGCCTGTGGCGCGCTCGTCCCGGGAAGACGGGGGGCGCTCGTCGGGACACGCGGCGGAGGGCCGGCATCGACCACGGGGGCGGGCTCCTCGACCGTCGGGGCGGCGTCCGGGGCGGGAAGCGACGCGCTCGCCTCCGCCGCGCTGCTCGTCACGCTCGGCGGAGGCACCGTGTTGCTCGCCGACGTCGTCTCGGTGCCTTCGACGCGACGACCGAGGACGTAGATGGCGCCGAGGGTCACGGACACACCCGCGATCGTGGCGAGACCCGCCGTGAGGATCAAGCTTCGATCGAACCCGCGCGTCGGAGACGCCCCGCTGGCGCGCGAGACCGGCCCCTTCGCGTCGCCGGACTGTCGCGCGCCGACGGGAGCCGCGCGCGAGCTCGAAGGCGACGATCGTCGCGACGGCGGCGTCTCGAGGCTCGCGACGCCGAGGCGAGTCGCGACGCTCGGCGCGTCGGGCAGAGCGCCGACGGCGCCGCTCGCGACGCCTCCTGCCGCGAGCACCGTCCCGGCCGTCACGGGGTCGAGCGGCACGCGCGCGCGCTCGTCGGGGGCGATCTCGTGGAGCGCGGCGAGCATGCGCTCCGCGTTCGGGAATCGCGCGTCCCGTTGCCGCGCGAGCGCACGCGCCACGAACGCGGCGACGTCGTCCGGGATCCCAGGGTCGACCGCCCGCACGTCGGGCGCGTCGCGCATGCAGATCGACAAGATGACCTGCTCGTAGCTCTCGCCGGTGTGCGGCGGACGGCCCGTGAGGCACTCGAAGAGGATCGCGCCGACGGAGTAGAGGTCGGCCCGCCCGTCCACGTCGGACGCGGCCTGCGCCTGCTCCGGCGACATGTAGAAGGGCGTGCCGATCACCGTCCCGCGCCCCGTCAGCGCGAGCGGCGTCGTGCCGGCGCGGGGCCGATCGATCTTCGAGACGCCGAAGTCGACGATCTTCGCGAACGACGCGTCGCCGTCCTTCTCGAGGAGGAACACGTTGTCGGGCTTCAGATCGCGATGGACGATCCCCGCCGCGTGCGCGCGGGAGAGCCCCTTCAGCACCTGCGCGACGATGTGGAGCGCCTCCTCGCGCGGCACGGTGCGCTTGCGACGGAGGCGGTTGCCGAGATCCTCCCCGCGGAGGAGCTCCATCACGAGGTACGGACGCCCGCCCTCGCTGCCCGCGTCGAAGATCGTGACGACGTGGGCGCTGTCGAGGCGGCTCATCACGCGCGCCTCGCGGGCGAAGCGCGCGACGACCTGCTCGTCGGTCGCGAACTCCGAGTCCACGAACTTGATGGCGACCGGCTTGCCGAGGTCGAGATGCTCGGCCTCGTACACGGCGCCCATGCCGCCCACGCCGAGGAGCGCGCGGACGGCGTATCGCCCGGCCACGGTCTGACCGATGAGCGCCTCCCGCGCCTTCGCGCGGACGGTCTGCTCGTCGTCGCCGTTCATCGGGCGTCCCCCTCGTGAAGCATCATGAGCCGCCTGGCGCGAAGGCCAGCCGGCTCATCCTAATGCCTCGAGGCTCCGTCCGCCTCAGGCGAGGCGGTGGATCTGCGCCGCGAGACGGCCGATCGTGCGCGACGCCGCCTTCGGGTGGACGACACCCTTGGTCGCCGCCTTGTCGAGCGCCACGGTCGCGGCCGCCAGCGCCGTCGTCGCCGCGGCCTTGTCCTTCGCGTGGAGCGCCGTGCGAACGCGCTTCACGAGCGTGCGGACCGTGCTCGAAACGGCGCGGTTGCGGTCGGTGCGCTTGATACGCTGGCGGTTACGCTTCTCTGCGGACGGGTGATTGGCCACGGCTGATTCCTCGAAGAAAACGCCCTCCCGAGGGGGGAGGGTCAGGGGGAGCGCACTTTACGGACCACCCCCGGAAAGTCAAGCAGGGCCTACCTCGCGGGCCTCCCGACCCAGGCCCCCGCGCAAGCCAGGCCCCAGGCGATCGGGGAAAAGGCGAGCGCGAAGACGAGGGCCACGGGGGCCGCCAGGCCGAGGAGCGCCAGCGTGACCGCGATCGCGAGGCCGGTCGCGAGGGCGGGCTCGAGCAGGCCCGGGAGGGCCGAGGCCTTGGCGATCGCATACCCGCTCACCGGGAACGCGGCGAGGAGCCCCGAGCCGAGGAGGGCGACGGGGACGGTCGTCGACACGTCGTGCTCGTCGACGATCGAGAAGTCGACGTGCGCCCAGTGCCCGAACGCGATCGAGAGGGCGAGGCCGGCCGTCATCGCCCCGAGCGTCACGAGCGCGCCGAAGAGCACCCATCGCATCGTGATGGGCTGCCCCTCGCGCCGCATCGCCTCGCGCACGCTGCGGATGCTCGGGGGTCCTGGGACGTAGAGGCTCGACACGCGCTCGAGGAGCATCGACGTGCGCGACGAGCGCTCGGCCCGCGCCCGCAGATCGCGCGCCGCGAAGACGGTCACGATGCCCATCGCGAGCAAGAGAGGCAGCGTCCCGACGAGCGCGCCGGGCCCGCGCCCGTAGACGAGATGGGAGTAGAGGCCGTGCGCGGCGGTCGCGACGGTCCAGGCCGCCGGGAAGATCGCCCCTGGGCGCTTGATGACCTTCGCCCGACCGAGCGCATACCCCCACGCGCACGCGAAGAAGACGTGCGCGGGCAGCGAGGCCGCCGTCCGCGCGACCCAGACCCAGCCGACCGGATGCCCGCGGAGGGTCAGCGCGTTCTCCAGCATCGCGAAGCCGAGGGCAGAGGAGGAGGCGTAGACGAGGCCGTCGATCGGCTCGTCGAACCAGCGGGAGCGGAAGGCGATCCACATCGCCGCGACCTTCGACGCCTCCCGGATCGGCGCCGCGAACCCGAAGAGGAACAGGACGGCGCCCGCGTTGCCGGCGACCTGCGCGTCGACGTCGAGGCCCGTCCACGCGGACGCGCGGGTCTCGAGCGCCCACGTCGCCACCTTCGCGAGGGCGCCGAGGCCGAACACGAGGAGCACCAGCGGCAGCGGCTCGCGCCTGCGGTCGGAGAAGTAGACGACCGCGAGCAGCGCGAGCGCCGGCACGAGCGACGGTCCGATCCAGCGCACCCAGCCCAGCACGAGACGAGCTTAGCGTGCCGGGCCGCCGCCGGCCCACCTCGCGACGAGGGCCTCGAGGGCCACGACCGCGGCGCCGAGCTCCCGCGCCTCCCCGCGGAGCACGAGCGCGGGATCCTCGTCCGGCCCGAGCGCGGCACGCCGC
>JALHPN010000171.1 GCA_022842465.1 Polyangiaceae bacterium
CGTCTCACGGACGGCCGTGCGCCAGCCCTCGCTCGTGCCGAGATCGCCCGCATGGACGCACGCGCGCTTGCCGAGCTTCGCCGCCAGCGCGTCGAGGCGCTCGCTCGACCGCATCCGATCGAGGAGCGCCGTCCGGTAGCCCTGCGCCGCGAGGTGCTCGGCGACCGCGCCTCCGAGCGCACCCGCGGCCCCCGTGATCGCGACGATGCGCTCTTGGCTCATGCGTCTCTTCTATCCCGCCTCGCGCGCGGACGAAACGAGAGCCCGGGCGCCCCCTTCAGCGCACGATGAACGAGCCGAGGATCGGGACGTGGTCCGAGAGACCCCCGAAGAGCCCGTTCTTCTGGCCGAACTTGTGGCAGCCGTCGAAGTCGCGCCACTCGAGCGCGTTGCCGCTGAAGACGTGATCGAGGTGCATCCGCAGGTTCATGAACCCGGCGGTCGGCCAGCCGACGAGGTCCTCCTCCCCGAAGCGGAAGTGCAGCGCGAAGGGATCGCAGAGGAGGCCGCTCTCCAGGAGCATGCGGTAGACGGGCGAGCCGGGGAGTGCGTTGAAGTCTCCGACGAGGAGAAAGCGGTCGCTCCTCTTCTCCTTCTTCACGAACCCGAGCAGGTTCTTCGCCTCCTCGAGCTGGTTGGGTCCCCAGCCCATGCGCCGGGGCTCGAGCCAGAACTCCCGGGAGAAGGTGGTGGGGAGCGAGAGGTGCGTGTTGAAGATGTCGAGGTCGAACCCGGAGTCGTGCTCCACGCGGAGGTGCGCGCAGATGCGGGTCTGCTTCAGCTTCTTGACCGGGTGGATCTTGCGGAAGGTGATGTCGTGCGGCGAGCCCGCGTTGTGGTGCGAGACCTTGAAGTCGCGACGCGCGATGACGGCGAGGCCCGTCGTGTAGATCGGCGTCACGCTCAGCCGGTAGGTATGGGCCGGGAAGTAGTAGGCCTCGTAGAGATCGCGCTTTCCCGCGGCATGGAGCGCGGTGTGGAGGCGGCTCATGAGGCGCTCGAGCTGCGTCTCGCCGTCCGGGGACGGATGCGCGAAGTTCGATCGGAGCGACGTCGTCTCCACCTCCTGGAGGCAGATGATGTCGGCGAGCGGGTCGAGCGAGGCGAGCGCGCCTGCGATGCGATCCATCGCCTTCGACGTGCTGGCGAGCCCCCGCGTACCGTGGCCGAAGTACCGAACGTTGTAGGTGATGACGCGGACGGGACGCATCAGGCGTGGTCCCGAGTCTAGACGGGGGAGGGCGCGGAGGGGAGGGGGCGTGCGCGGGAGGATGAGGTAGACTCCGCCCTCGTGACCGATGGCCCCTCGAGCCTGACGGCCGGCATGGCCGTGACGCCGAACGTGCGGCTCGTGAGCCCGCTCAGCGCAGGGGGCATGGGCGCCGTGTGGCTCGCCGATCACACGGGCCTCAAGACGCGCGTCGTCGTGAAGTTCATGCACGCAGGGGTCGACTCGACGCCGTCGGCGCGGGCGCGCTTCGCGCGGGAGGCTGCCGCCGCCGCGCAGGTGAAGAGCCCGCACGTCGTCCACATGCTCGATCACGGCGTGACGGAGGAGGGGGTCCCCTTCATCGTCATGGAGCACCTCGAAGGCAAGGACCTCGGAAAGGTGCTGAAGGAGGAGGGCGCGCTCGAGCCCGCCGACGTGGTCGTCGTCGTGACGCAGATCGCGAAGGCCCTCTCGAAGGTCCACGGCGCCGGGCTCCTCCACCGCGACATCAAGCCGGACAACATCTTCGTGTGCGACTCGGAGGAGGAGATCTTCGTGAAGCTCCTCGACTTCGGGATCGTGAAGAAGGAGCTCGGCGAGAGCGACGGCTCGATGGACGGGAGCACGAACACCGGCCAGGTCGTCGGCACGCCCTACTACATGAGCCCCGAGCAAGTGACGGCGCAGAAGGCGCTCGACGCACGCTCCGACCTCTGGGCGCTCGGCGTCGTCGCCTTCGAGGCGCTCACCGGCAAGCGCCCCTTCGACGGCCCGTCGTTCGGCGCGCTCGCGGTCCTCATCGCCACGGGCTCGCCTCCGAAGCCGTCCGACCTGAGCCCCGAGCTCCCGAAGGAGGTCGACACCTGGTTCGAGAAGGCGTGCGCGCGCGACCCGGCGAAGCGCTTCGGCACGGCGCGCGAGCTCGCGGACGCCCTCCGCGCCGCCTTCGGCGCGCTCGTTCCGCCGATGAGCGACTCGGGGCAACGCACGGCCGGCGTCCGCGCGCGCACGGCGTCCTCGAGCGGGACGGGGAGCGGCGCCCACGACACGCCTCCGACGTCCGGCACGCCGTCCTTCGTCAACGCGTCGACGATGAAGAGCGGCGGTGGTCGCGCCGACCCGGGTGCGATCCTCAACGCGACCGGCTCCGGCGTCGTCGACGCGCGTGACGAGACCACGTCGTCGCGACGGCGCTCCCACGTGATCCTCGGGACGGCCTTCGCGCTCGCCGGCGCGGTCGCCGTCGCGGTCGCGTTCGGAGGAGGCAGCGAGCCGCGCAGCACGAGCAAGGCACCTCCTCGCCCCCTGAAGCCCGCGGCGACCGCCGCAGCCGCCGCGTCGAGCTCGCCGCGCGCGCAGGTCCCCTCCGTCGCGAGGATCGAGGCGGAGCCGCCCGCCCCCGTCGCGCCGGACTCCGGCGCGATCGAGATCGTGAGCGCGGTCGCCACCGGGGCGAGGCCCGTCGCGGTCGTGGCGACACGTCCCTCGGCCACGCCGTCCGCGAGCGCCTCGGCGAAGCCGGCCCCGTCCGCGACGGTGTCGTCCGCGCCGGCCGAGAGCCAGACGCCTCCGCCCTCGCGTCCGCCCAGCCACAACGATCCCCTCTATTGACGTTGGGCCTCTCGAAACGCCTCCCCCTGCTGGCACTCGTGATCGCCCTCGCGGCGTCGTCGTCGCGTGCCGCCGCGCAGTCCACGCCCGAGACCGCGACGGCGCCGAGCGCGGGCGATCTCGCGACGGCCCGGACGGCGCTCCGCGAGGGACAGGCGCTCCGCGAGACGGGCGATCTCGACGGCTCGCTCTCCCGCCTCGTCACCGCGTGGGAGCTCGTGCAGACGCCGGTGACCGGCTTCGAGGTCGGCAAGGCCTACATGCTCAAGGGCAAGATCCTGCAGGCGCGCGAGTCGTTCCTGAAGGTCGCCCGCATGCCGCTCGCGGTGGAGGAGTCGGAGCGGTCCGCGAGCGCGCGCACCGAGGCGGCGCGGCTCGCGGCGGACCTCGAGCCGCGCATCCCCACCTTGCGCCTGTCGCTCGTCCTCCCTCCGGGCGCGTCCGCGAAGGTGCTCGTCGACGACGAGGACGTGACCCTCGCGCCGGGCGAGCCCGCGCCGCGACGGGTCGATCCGGGCGCCCACGTGGTGCTCGCCAAGGCCGGAGACGGACCGGAGCTCCGCGTGCCGGTCACCGTCGCGGAGGGCGAGACGAAGGACGTCGAGATCGCGCCGACGTGGGTCGTCCCGAAGGCGCCGCCGAAGCCCCAGACCGGGCCGATCGTGGTGAAGACGACCAACTCGCTCGTCTTCGTCGGGTTCGCTGGCGCGTCCGCCTCTCTCGTCCTCGCGGGCGTCAGCACGCTCCTCGCGATCGAGAACACGAACCGCGCCGAAGGCGCGTGCGGGACGAGCTACTGCCCGCCCGACGTCCTCCGTGACGACGCCAACGTGGCCCGCTTCTGGGGCGCGATGGCGGTCGTCAGCGTCGTGAGCACCGCCGTCTTCCTCTCCGTCGGCATCGTCGCGTCGTCGTTCCCCGCGCAGCAGAAGATCGGCGGCGTCGCCGTGAGCCCGGCGATCGGTCCCTCGGGCGCCGGCATGGTCGGAACGTTCTGAGATGCGGACCCTGGCGTTCACGTGCGTCGCGCTCTCCCTCCTCGGCGGGCTCGTTCTCTTCACGATGCAGCCTGCCTGCAACGCGTTCGAGCTCCCCTCGCGCGAGTGCCTCGCGGCGGGGATGACGGCGAGCTCGCCGGTCGAGGGCGAGGACGCCTGTCAGGCTTGCCTCCAGACGCGCTGCTGCGATCGCGTCGGCGAGTGTCAGCGCGCCGAGGGGTGCGCGCAGGCGATGGGCGCGACCCACGCGTGCGTCCTCGACGGCGGGAGGCCGCGCGCCGACGAGCCGCTCTGCCTCCCCCTCCTCCTCGGCGTCCCTGCCGCCGACGCCGCCGTCGACACCTACGCGTGCCTCCGCACGGACTGCAGGGCGGAGTGCGGCCTCCCCACGTGCGGCTTCCGGGAAGAGGTGCCGCTCTTCCAGAACGCCGCGTGCGACCGGTGCGTCGAGTCGACGTGCTGCGAGCCCGTCGTGGCCTGCGCGGAGGACAGACGCTGCAAGGCCGCGCTCGCGTGCATCACGACGCGCTGCCCTGCCGAGATCGCGGGCGTGCTCTCCGGGGCCGCGTCCGCGGCTGCCCGTGCGATCGAGCGTGAGGCCTGCGAAGCGGCTGTCGCGCCCGACGGAGTAGGCCCGTCGCCGTGCATTGCGCGCTGCCTCGACCTCTTCGCGCCCTCGTCGCCGTCGGCGACGGCCGACGACCGCGCGGCCCGGTGCACGGCGGCGCGCGCGCTCGCGTGCGGCGCGGGCTCGGAGTGCGGCGCTCAGTGCTCCACGTTCTTCACGGCGCCGGCCGCTTCGTCCTCGCCGGACGGCGGCTGAGGCGGCGAGCCCTTCCTCACCGGATCGACGCGGACCTCCCCCGAGAGCACCTTCGGGTCCCGTGTGACGCCGAGGCTCTGCCGGCACAGCCCGCACCGGAACACCACGGCCGTGGGCCGCGGCGTGAGGCCGAGGATCGAGAGCTGGACCCAGCCCCAGAGCGAGTACTCGCGCTCCGGGATGATCATGGGGTGATTCTTGGTGTGCCCGCAGCGGCACGTACGCGGAGCGGCGTTGGCCATGTCTCGCGCACACGATAGGGCCAAGGACCGACGCTCGCCAGGGCCGCCGCGAACGTGGTAACGAAGCGGTCTCCCCCATGACCGACCGCATTCCCGTTCGCGAGCTCGTCCAGCAGAAGGGCCTCCTCGACAAGGACGTCGTCGCCGTGAAGACGGGCGAGGGCAAGATCGTCGATCTCCACACGTCGGTCGATCCGACGACGACGTTCGAGGTCATCCGCGCGAACGACAAGGACGGGATCCAGGTCATCCGCCACTCGACCGCCCACGTGATGGCCGACGCCGTCCAGCGCCTCTTCCCGGGCACGAAGGTCACGATCGGCCCTGCGATCGAGGACGGCTTCTACTACGACTTCGACAAGCCGGGGAGCGGCTTCACGGACGAGGATCTCGCGAAGATCGAGAAGGTGATGGCCGACATCGTGTCGAAGGACACGCCGTTCCGCCGCACGATCGTGACGCGCCAGGAGGCGCTCGATCGCTTCGCGAAGATGGGCGAGACCTTCAAGGTCGAGCTCATCCAGGGCTTCCCCGAGGGGGAGGAGATCAGCGTCTACGAGCACGGGCTAGGGCCCAGAGACACCTGGCTCGACGTCTGCTCTGGACCGCACGTGCCGAGCACCGGCTTTCTCGGCGCGGTGAAGCTCACGAGCGTCGCGGGCGCCTACTGGCGCGGCGACGAGCGGAACCCGATGCTCCAGCGCATCTACGGGACCGCCTTCCCGACGAAGGAGCAGCTCGACGAGCACCTCCGGCTCATCGAGGAGGCGAAGCAGCGCGATCACCGGAAGCTCGGCAAGGAGCTCGATCTCTTCTTCTTCGACCAGGTCGCGCCCGCGATGCCGTTCTTTCTGCCGCGCGGCGCCTTCGTCTACAACCGCCTCGTCGATTACGTCCGGAACCTCTACACGACCGAAGGCTACGAAGAGGTCATCACGCCGCAGGCGTTCGATCCGAAGCTCTTCCGAACGAGCGGTCACCTCGGCAACTACAACGAGAACATGTACCGCCTCTTCACCGAGGATCTCCTCGAGGAGGGGGGCGCGACCGAGAAGGGCGCGGCGGGCGTCGTTCCGCACCTCCAAGACGCAGGCTTCGGGCTGAAGCCGATGAACTGCCCGAGCCACTGCGTGATCTTCGGCGTCAGGAAGCGCAGCTACCGCGAGCTCCCGTGGCGCGTGGCCGACTTCGGCCGCCTCCATCGCTACGAGCGCGGCGGCGTCGTCCACGGGCTCTCGCGCGTGCGCACGTTCTGCCAGGACGACGCGCACATCTTCTGCACCCGCGAGCAGGTTCCGGCCGAGATCGAGAAGTTTCTGAAGTTCTTCTACAACGTCTACAAGGCCTTCTCGCTCGACAAGATCGACATCCGCCTCGCGACCCGGCCCGAGAAGCGCATCGGCGCCGACGAGGACTGGGACATGAGCGAGCGCGCCCTGAAAGAGGGCCTCGAGCGCGCCGGCCTCCCGTTCGAGATCTCGCCCGGCGAAGGCGCGTTCTACGGACCGAAGCTCGAGTTCCACGTGCAGGACGCGCTCAAGCGCTCGTGGCAGCTCGGCACGATGCAGTACGACCCGAACCTCCCCGAGCGCTTCGACCTCGCGTACACGGGCGAGGACGGGAAGGACCACAGGCCGGTGATGCTCCACCGCGCCATCTTCGGCACGTTCGAGCGCTTCCTCTCCGTCTACCTCGAGCACTGCGCTGGGAACTTCCCGACGTGGCTCGCGCCGACCCAGGCGATCCTCCTCACGGTCAGCGACAAGAGCGAGGAGTACGGTCGGAAGGTTCAGGAGGCCCTCCGCGCCCGCGGGCTCCGCGTCGACGCCGACTACTCGGCGGACAAGCTCGGGGCGAAGATCCGGAACGCGCGGCTCATGCGCCATCCGTACATGCTGGTGGTGGGGCCGAAGGACGCGGAAGCGGGGAGCGTGTCCGTCCGGTCGCGTGACAAGGGCGAGCTCGGCGCGATGCCGCTCGAGCAGTTCGCGCAGCAGCTCCTCGCCGAGAGCCAGCCTCCGCGCTGAGCTCGCATGCCAGCGCGTAACCTGTGGACAATTCAGTTGTCCACAGGTTGTCCAGGTTCCGCGTGGGGCGAACCTGTTGAGGCAGGTCGCCTCGACCGTGGCGACACCGCACGGTCGCCTCGCCCGGCATCGCGGCGAAGCGTGTGCTCGCGCTTTCCGCGATGGTTGGCGCATCGCGTGCAGTACGAGCGGTCACAGCGCGACGTTCTCCCCTGTGGACAATCGGAGAGGACGGACGCGGAAGGGGGTCGTAAACCATGGCAATGACGATGATGGTCGAGCCGTTCCCGAGGCTCGACGAGGGGGCCCTCCGCACGCGGATCTCGATCCTCGAGGCGGCGCTCGCTTGCGTGCAGCGCGAGTGCAACACGGCGTTCGATGCGCCCGAGGTCGCGTTCTCGACGCTCTGTCGGATCGCGTCGGTCGCCCGCCAGACGATCCCGGCAGACTACGAGCACGACGCGGAGTGACCGTCAGAGCACGCGGGCGCGCTCGCTCTGGCGAAACGCGGCGTTCTCGATGCCGACCGCCGCGAGGTTCGCGATCGCCCGGAAGAGCGCCACGTCGTCGGGGCGGAACACGTCGGCGCGGGTGACGCTGTCTCCGTAGAGGACGCCCACGGTGCCCGCGCCGGGATCGATCGGGACGCCCATCGCCGCGCGGACGTCGGCGTCCGTTCGCGGATCTCCCGGAAGCGACCGGTCCTTCGTGACGTCCGCGAACGTCGCCGCGCTCCCGTGGTCGACGACCCAGTCCACCACACGCTGGCTGTAGGGCGCCGTCTTCGCGCCGACGAACGACTTCAGCACCCGCGGGACCATCTCGAGCGACTCCTCGTCGAGGGTGAGGAGGGCGAGCCTGTCGACCTCGAGCACCTGCGCGGCGAGCACGACGAGCTCTTCGAGGAGCCGCTCGATGGGCAGGTCGGACGCGAGGAGCTCGCTCGCCCGGACGAGGACGAAGAGCTTCTCGCGGTACCGGCCGTCGTCCTCGTCTCCGACGACCGCCGGGGCCGGGATCCGCGTCGGGCGCCGGCTGAGCGCCTGCTCCAGGGCGAGGGGCGAGGGCATCGTCTGGGCGACGGCCGACATCTTCGGCTCGGACGCGACGTCGTCGCCTCGGTCGAGCAGGAAGCTCACGTCTCCGCACCGGAAGATGTCGCCGTCGACGAGGTCGAGCGCCTGGACCCGCTTGCCCCGGACGAACACCCCGTTCTTGCTCTCGAGATCCACGACGCGTACGCGTTTCCCGTCGAATTCCACGGCGGCGTGGACGCGCGAGAGGCTCTTGTGGACGCAGCAGATCGCGTTGTCGCGGGTGCGGCCGATGGTCGACCTGCCGATCGACAGCGGAAATGCGCGTTCCTCCGCCTCCCCGGGGTTCATGACGAGCAGCACGGTCGGGAGCCTAACCCGCGAAAATCGTGCCGGCCAGGGTTGACCAGCCCGCGATCCGAGCGGAGACTGCAGCATCTTCGGCGTTCCGCCGAGTTTTCCGGAGGTCAAGTTCTACTCATGTCGATGGGTCGTCCCCGCTTTGATCCGCGCCAGCCGCAGCGCCAGTTCCAGATTCGCGTCAATCACCGCATCCGCGTCCCCGAGGTCCGTGTCATCGGAGCCGAGGGAGAGATGCTGGGCGTGATGACTACGCACGAGGCGCTCAGGCGCGCGCAGGAGCTCGGGCTCGACCTCGTCGAGGTGAACCCGAAGGCCGAGCCTCCCGTCTGCAAGATCCTCGATTTCGGCAAGTACAAGTACGAGGAGAAGAAGAAGGCCGGCGAGGCGAAGCGCAAGCAGACCGTCGTCGAGGTGAAGGAGATCAAGCTCCGTCCGAAGACGGACGATCACGACATCGCCTTCAAGACCAAGGCGGCCCGTCGCTTCCTCGAAGCCGGCCACAAGGTGAAGTTCACCGTCCGCTTCCGCGGCCGTGAGATCACACACCCCGAGAAGGCGCAGGAGCAGCTCCAGCTCATCATCCCCGCGCTCGAAGACGTCGCGAACGTCGAGACGCGCGCCATGATGGAAGCGCGCGCCATGAGCATCCTCGTCGCGCCGAAGCCGGCGATCCTCCAGAAGGTCGCCGCGATGAAGGCGCAGCGCGAGAAGGAGCGCCAGCAGGCCGAGAAGGAAGGCCGCGAGCTCCCGCCGGAGCCGGAGTCGCTGCCCGACGTCGAGGACGACGACGACGACGACGACGACGACGACGAGGCCGGCGAGGCTGGCGAGGGCGACGCGAAGACCTGAGTCCGCGAGCCGCTTCGGAAGGCTCTCGGGCAGGACGGCTCGGCGCAACCTCGCGCCCCGTCCCGCCCCGAGAGCCTTCTCTCGTTTGTCGGGTTTGGGGCGGCGCAGGGTCGCGCTAGCATCCGCCGGATGAAGGTCGACTCTCGGGTGGCGGGCGCGGCGCTGGCCGCGATCCTGCTCGTCGTGGCGCCTGCACGAGCAGCCCTCACCAGCAGCGAGAAGGCGCAGGTCCGGGACTTCGTCGCGAATGGTGGCCTCGAGAACGCGAGCCGCGTGCGCTCGCTCGTCGCGCGGACCGACCTCACGGAGGCGGAGTCCTTCGCCGTCATGAGCGAAGCGCTGGAGAGCGTGCCGTTCGACACGACGCGCGCTCGCTTCGTGCGCGAAGTGGTCTTCGGGCCGGCGTCGGCGCCGTCGCGTGCCGTCCTCGTGTCGTCGACGGTCCGCGGCCTCCTCGCGCGCGCGGACGCGATCCATTCGAAGTACGTCGGCGGGCTCGACCACGAGCCGAAGGCGCTCGCCGAGCTCGCCACGATCTACGCCTTCCTCGACGGCGAGATCGCGAACGCGGGGCGGACGGGGCTCTCGGGACATGATCCGAACGCCGGGATCTCCGCCGCCACCTACGACGACGCGTCGAAGGTCCTCCGCGACCACGTCGAGCGGAACGCGCGGTGGCTGAAGGGCGACGCTGCGCTGGCGGAGTCGGTCGCCCGCGTGCGCGCGCAGCTCCAGATCGCGCTCATCGATCTGCTCCCCGACGGGGCGGCGCGGCGGGCCGACGCCGCCGATCGCCTCGGTCTGAAGGGGACGCGCCGTCAGATGCTGCTCGAGTGGGGCGTCCTGGTCGCCGACGCGGGGAAGCTCGACGAGCCGGCGCTCGAGAAGGTGAAGCGGGCGCTCACGCGGCTCCCTGCGGTCCGCACGGACACGAGCGTGATCTTCGCGGGAGAGGAGAAGGGCCCCGTCCGCGCGCGCGCCGCGGTGCACATGGTCGGGGGCCAGGCCCCGGCGGCGGGGGCCTCGCCGTTCGGCGAGGAGCTCACGAGCGCGCCGTACGACGCGAACACGGGCGCGATCCTCCTCGACCTGGCGACGATCGCGACGCGGAAGGTCCTCGAGCAGAGGCCGAAGCTTCGCGAGGTGGCCGCCCGCGACGCGACGGCCGCGCAGGCGGAGGGCCGTGTGCTCGGGGTCGCGCGCGGCGGGAGCGTCGAAGATGTCATCGGGGCGGCGGTGCAGGCGCTCCTCGTCGACGCGCCGCGCGCGCTCGATCTCGCGATGGTGCGCCACGTCTCGGGCAAGTCCGAGAGCGTCGCGCTCCTGTCGGACGCGCTCGGCGTCCTCGCAGGACAGGGGCCGGAGCCCTACGAGCTCGGGAAGAGCGCAGGCGCGGGGGAAAAGAGCGGCCCGGGCACGTCCACGCTGTCGGCGCTCCGCGTCGGGCCGAGCGGGATCGCGCTCTCCTTCGTCCTCGACGGCAACACGTGGACCATCGATCGCGCCGAAGGCTCGAACGCCGTCGTCGCCGTGCGCCGCGGGACGCAGCCGGTCTCGTTGCTCCACCTCTCGACCGCGAGGACGCCGCTCAAGGACGGCGAACGGTGGGCGGAGGGAGACCTCGCGTTCGTCCGCCTCCGCGGCTCGCCGCGGGTCGGGATCGTCCCGAGCGCCCCGCCCGCCGGCCCGACCCTCGAGATGAACGGCGGCGCGGCGGCGACGAAGGGGTGGGACGCGATCGCCATGACGGCCCCGGGCGACGATCTCGTCCTCGAGACGGATCTCACCGTCCGCGGCGGCCCGGCCGGGATCGGCCTTCGCCTCGGAGCGGGTCGCGATGCCGTGCGCGGCGCGATGCTCGTCGTCGCTCCGGGGACCCGCACCTCCATCTTCACGGCCGACGACTCCGGGTTCGAGGCCCTCCTCGCCGCGCCGGTCGAGCCGGCGATCGCCACGCCGGTCCACGTGAAGATCACGATCCGTGGCACGAAGATGGAAGCCGTGGTCGGGACGACGAAGCTCCAGGGGACGCTCCCCGCCTCGCTCGCGAAGGGCGACGTCGGCCTTCTCGCGAGCAAGGGCGCCTGGGTCAAGGCCGCGAAGTGGTCCGTGAAAAAGGCTGGAAAGTAGAGAACTAGGCCGTTCGACTGCGGGGGTGGGACATTTGCACACATGTCCCGGAGAGTCCTCGGCGCGCTGCTCGTCGCGTGCGGTCTGATCACGGCGTGCGCGAGCGACCGTCGGGGGGAGACCTCGGAGCCCGATCCCCTGGGCGCCCTCGTGCTCGCCCACAAGGCGACCCGGTCCGCCGAGACCCCGGCGCTACCGCCGACCGTGCTCCGCGTGCTCGTCGCGGGCGACCTCATCCCCCATCGGCCGAGCCTCGCGTCGGCGCAGGCGATCGGCTCGGCCCTCGCGCCGCTCGGTCCCCTCTTCGGAGGCGCTGACGCCGTCGTCGCGAACTACGAGGCCGCGACGGCCGTCGCCGCCGAGCTGCCGAAGGGAAAGATGGCCTACGCCGCCCCGAGCGGCTGGCTCCCCGAGCTCCGCCGCGCCGGCCTCACCGCCGTCACCGTCGCGAACAACCACGCGTGTGATCTCGACCTGCCCGGCGTCGACGCGACCCTCGAAGGCGCTCGCTCCGCCGGCCTCCTCGCGATCGGCGGCGACGCGGAGGACCCGTGGGCTCCCCGTGTCGTCGCGGAGGGGAACGGCAAGCGCGTGTGCGCCGTCGGCTGGACGACGCAGATGAACGCGGAGGGCGCCTGCGGAAAGAGCAAGCGCCTCGCCATCGCGAGCCCGATGCACCGCGCGCGCCTCGACGCCGCCCTCGCGCGCGCGACCTCCACCTGCGACGCGACCGTCGCCATCGTCCACGGGGGCGTCGAGTACGCCGATCAGACCGAGATGGTGATGGACCTCGCTCGCCACACCGCCGAGCGCGGCGCCGACGCGGTCGTCGTCCACCACCCCCACGTCGCCTCGCCCGTCGAGCTCTACGTCACCCGGGACGAGCGCCGGGTCCCGCTCTTCGCCTCCGTCGGGAATCTCGTCTCGAACCAGGGCGAGTCGTGGACCCCCGACATGTTCCCCGTCCTTGCCGAGAACCGCCGCCTCGTCTGCGTCAACGCGTGGACGCGCCTCGGGATGGTCGCCGACCTCGCGTTCCGCTTCGACGGGCAGAAGGAGCTCGACTGGGGGTACCACCTCGTCTGGACGGACAACGAGCACGCGCGAGACAGGCAGGTCGCCGTCCCGCGGATCACGGCGCGCCTCCTCGACCCGGACGGGGACAAGGCGCTCGTCGCGAAGCTCTCCACGGATCGGAAGGGGCCCGTTCCGCTCTTCGAGGATCCGTGCTGGGTCGAGAGCCCCGGCTCGGAGGACGCCCGGGCGCACCGCTGCCGCCTGGCGGCGCCCGTGGCAGGGCTCGCGCCCTCGGCTCCGAAGGGCGCGAAGGCGCGCACGCCGGCCCGGGTGAAGGCGCACCGGCGTAGGTGAGCACCGGGGATCCGCGGGCGGTTTGACAGGACGCCCGGGGCGGACGATAACGCCGGAATGTCTCCAGCCGCTGCACAGACCGGAGCTCGCAAGGTCCGTATCCTCGTCGCCAAGCCTGGCCTCGACGGCCACGACCGCGGCGCGAAGGTCGTCGCCCGCGCGCTCCGCGACGCCGGCTTCGAGGTGATCTACACGGGGCTCCACCAGACGCCCGAGATGATCGCGAACGCGGCGGTCCAGGAGGACGTCGACGGCGTCGGCCTCTCCATCATGAGCGGCGCGCACAACACGCTCTTCCCTGCCGTGATCGAGGCGCTCCGCGCGAAGGGCGCCGACGAGATCGTGGTCTTTGGCGGCGGCATCATCCCCGAGAGCGATCTCGAGCGCCTCCGCGGCGCCGGCGTGAAGGGCATCTTCACGCCGGGCACGACCCTCGAGTCGATCATCGAGTGGGTCAAGGACAACGTCCTCGCCCGCGCGTGACGATCAGCCGGCCGGCGTCGCCTTGAGGCGCGGCGTGAAGCGGTCGAGCACCCAGCGCGTCACGTTCGGGAAGTGGCGCGCGAGCCCGAACGAGCGGGGGTAGATGATTCGATCGCGCTTCGCGGCGACGGCAGAGACGATCATGCGCGCCAGGACGTCGGGCTCGCCGGTCGGCGTCGCCTTCGACACGCCGGTCTCTTCGTAAGCCGCGCGCCCCGCCGCTTCCATCGCGCTGCGCACGGGGCCCGGGTACACGGTGACGACGTGGACGCCGTAGGGCTTCACCTCGGAGCGGAGGCCCTCGGACGCGGCGGCGAGGCCTGCCTTGGCGGCGTTGTAGAAGAACATGCCCGGTGTCGGCGCGATCGCCGCCATCGACGCGACGTCGACGATGCAGCCGCTCCGTCGCGCGATCATGCCGGGGAGGAGCGTCTGCACGAGGCGGAGGGGCGTGTGGAGATCGAGAAGGAGGAGCCGCTCGGCCTCCTCCCAGCTCGTGTCCGTCACGGCGCGCACGATCTGGATGCCGGCGTTGTTCACGAGCACGTCGATCGGACCGAGCGCCTTCTCGGCGTCCGCGATCCACGCGCAGGCCGCGCCCGGATCGGCGAGGTCGGCCGGGACGAGGTGCGTCCGCGACGGGTCCACCGACGCGGCGATCGACTCGAGGAGATCGCGCCGCCGCGCGACGAGGGTGACGTTCGCGCCGTCCGCGAGGAACGCGCGTACCAGCGCCTCGCCGATCCCGCTGGACGCGCCCGTGACGACGACATGCATGCGAGGAGGATACGCGCTCTCGCTCTCACGCGCGGAAGTCGGTGCGTCCGCGCGCCTTGAGCCTCCTCCGGAGCGGCAGCACGAGCGCTGCGGCGACGAGGGCGATGCGGGAGAGCGGGCTCGAGGAGTGCTTCGCCGGCTTCTTCGCCGCGGCCGGCTTCAGCTTCTGGGGCTTGCCCGCCTTGGCCTTCGCGGTCCGCGCGTTCATGCGGTCTGCGTTCCAGGAGTCGTCGTCGCTGTCGTCCGTGTCCCAGCCGTCATCCGAGTCCGCCGTGTCCCAGCCGTCGTCGCCGTCGTCCGTGTCCCAGCTGCCGTCGGAGTCGTCGGAGTCGTCGGAGTCGTCGGAGTCGTCGTCTGAGTCGTACCAGCTGCCGGAGGAGCTGGAGGAGCTCGACGAGCCGACCGCCGAGCCGCTGCAACCGTCGTCCGTGGCGGGCGGGGGCTCCTCCTCGTAGGTCTCGTAGGTCTCGTAGCTCTCGTAGCTGACCGTCGTGGCCGAGCCGGAGCAGCCGCCGCTCGTGCTGCCCCACCCATCGTCGCTCGTCTGCGGCGGCTCCGTCGAAGCGTAGTCGGTGGGACCCCAGCCCGGGGCGTTGGGGGGCGTGACGGCCGTGGTACACGCCCACGCGCTCGCACGCTTGATCGGGGCCGACGGCGCGTCGTTCCCGAACGAGAGCGGCGTCTCGGAGACCACGGAGCCGGCGTCGATGATCCCGACGAAGCGCGTGACCGCCGTGAGGCGCGGCACCGCGCCGGAGAGCGCGAGGGCGAGGTTGTCGTCCCCTCCGCAGGTGAAGGTGCTGGCGGGGATGATGCCCTCCTTCGGAGCACAAGCGCTCCCGCCCGGGATCGCGCCGAGGGCCCCGGCTGCGCACGACGTCGCGACCACGCCGGACTCGTGCGCCGCGCTCTCCACCTGCGCCGCGCACGCGGGGTCGAGGAACGCCTCGGCGACGGAGCGGATCCGTGTGTCCTTCTCGGCCTGCCCTCCGAAGAGGAGCTCGTGACCGGACACCTCGCGAAGGAGGCGTCCGGAGTGGAGCCTGCCCGATCGCTGCGAGGCGTAGTCGCTCCCGGCGCCCCACGTCAGCGGGAGCTCACCGGCGACGAGACGCGGGGTGCTCGCGGTGCCGGGACCGACGACGACCGCCGTCACGTACGTCGGGCCGGTGCCGGCGCCGGTCAGCGTGAGCGGGAGCTCGGGGGCGCCGTCGTCGGCGACGCGAACGGTCTTCGAGCTCGTTCGCCCGGACCCCGCCGGGATCTCGAAGGAGACGAGCTTCCACCCGCGGGTGTAGAGGTCGATGACGCGAGCCGAGAGGCGCGACGGGAGCGCGTAGCCGAGCGACGCGATGTGCGCCCGCGCCGTCGGCTCGTCTTGGAGGACGACGGCGCCGCGGGGCGATGCGCCCGTGATAGCGCGCGCGAGACCGAACGGGTGCGCCTCGCCGAGGTCGTTCGTGATGGAGCATCCCGCCGGCATCGCGCCCTCCGGGGGGAGGATGCGAGGCATCGTCGCGACATGCAGGCCGTCGAGGAAGTGGTCGCCCGTCAGATCGAGCCGGGCGCCCGGGCGGACGGGAACGAGCCAGAGCAAGGGCTGCGTCGACATCGCGGTGACTCGCGCCCAGCGCGTGGTGCCCGACGGCGTCACGGCGACCGCCATCTCGACGCCGACCTCGATCGGGTGGCTCGAGCCGGCGCTCTCGCGCGGGAGGATCGCGCCGTTCGCGTGGGCATCGTGCGCGCCGGCGAAGGTGGCGACGCCGGTGACGACGGACGCGACGGTGGCGCCACGTTGCAGGATGCGACGAAGCGACGACGGCGAAGACGCGGGAGGTGGCACCACGAAGGAGGCCCGTCGCAAGGCTCGTACCGGTTGTGGCGTCCCGGAAATACGCGGCGATCGTCCTCGTCACGCGGCCGCGTCGTGTGGACGGCGACGACGCACGCGAGAACGGCCGGTCACACCCTCGCTCACGCGCGGAAGTCAGCGCGGCCCCGCGCCTCGAGGCGCCTCCGGAGCGGCAGGACGAGGGCGGCCGCGACGAGCGTGATCCGCGAGAGGGGGCTCGGCCCGCGCTTCCCGGGCTCGGGCAGCAGACAGGTGGCGTCGGTCAGCCCCGCTTCGAGCTCAGTGTCCCCGGTGGAGGGGGTTGACGCCCGAGAGGGGCCGCGTGGGCGCGACGATCTCGGGCAGTGGCTCGTCCGGCGTCGCCTCCCTCTCCTCCGGAGCGGACGCGGACGTCGTCGCTTCCTCCGGCGCGGGGGTGCCCGTCTCTGCGGCGCATCCCGTCAGCGCGAACGCTCCTGCGAGGAACAAGGCTGCTCCCGTCGTCATGCTCTTCGTCATCGGTTTCCTCCCGTCGGGGGTGTGCGTGTCAGCGTCTCCGAGCATGCGCGGCGAGGTCGCGTCCGTACACACGCTCGTGAGCCCTCGAACCATTTTGGTGTGTGTTTCGCGGTGCGGAACGCACGCGCGCCGAGACGTGAGGGAGAGAGCGGAAGGGCCCTGGCCTCCGCCACCCCGATGCCGGCCCAGGCCAGGAGCCGAGGCCGACAACCTCATGGAATCGCACGAGAGCGATCGCGGCACGAGGTTCGCTGGACGGCGCGCGACGAAAGGGGTGACACGCATGAAGCTCGGACTACGTGCTCCGCGGACATGGAGGCGGACGCTGGCGTTCGCGGTGGGGATCACGACCGTGGCGCCGGTCGCGTGCGCCGGGACGCCGGAGGTGCCGACGCAAGCCTTTGCGGACGCGCCCGTCCGCGACGCGGGAGAGGCCGACGGGAACGGCGTGCGCATCGATCAGCTCGAGATCGTGAAAGGCGTGCCGTCGCGCGGTCGCGATCCGTCGGTCGTCGCGATCGACGTCGGCGGCGAGGGGCTGTGCACGGGCACGCTCGTCTCGCCGCGCCTCGTCCTCACGGCACGTCACTGCGTGAGCCGTACGCCGGCGCGCATCGCGTGCCCCGCGTCGTCGGTCCAGGTCCTCGGCGAGCGCGATCCGTCCACGCTCGGCGTGCTCGTCGGGGACGATGTCGACTCCGCGCGGCGCGTCGCCAGCGGCGTCGCGATCGTCGCGCCCGGAGGCGTCACCTTGTGCGAGGCGGACATCGCGCTCGTCGTCCTCGACACGGCGATCTCCGCCGTCAAGCCGCTCCCCACGGCGACCCGCGGGGTCGCACGAGGCGAGCGTGTGCGCGCGGTCGGCTACGGGAAGCGCGGCGACGAGCGCTCCGCCGGCACGAAGCTCGTCCGCGAGCACGTCCGCGTCCTGACCGTCACGCCCTCCGAGCTGACGGTCGGCGAGGCTACCTGTCAGGGGGATTCGGGTGGGCCGGCGCTCGACGAGGACACCGGCGAGATCGTCGGCGTCGTGTCGCGAGGCGGCCCGTCGTGCGAAGGGCCCGACGCCCACAACATCTACACGCGGGTCGACGCGTTCGCCTGGCTCGTCGAGGAGGCGTTCGCCCGCGTCGTCGAGATCGGGCGCGACGAGGCCGCAGACGCGGGCGCCAAGGACCCCGCCGCGCCCAAGCGTGGGACGAAGCAGAAACCCGCGAGCGACGTCGGCGGGGCGTGCGAAACGGCCGCAGACTGCGCGGCCGGCGTCTGCGTCACCCACGGAGAGCGCTCGTACTGCTCCCGTCCGTGCGGCAGCGGCGACCGGTGCCCGACGCGCTTCCACTGCAAGCCGACGCCGGGGAGCGGGGAGGCGAGCACGGGGCAGACGTGCATCGAGGTGCGGTGAGCCCGTTTACGACGCGGCGCGCTACGGACGAGGGCGCGCTGCGTCGCGCCCTCGTCCTTGACGCGCTGGCGCGGGCACCCCTAGAAGCCCCTCGTCCCGATGGATTTCCAGCCCTCCGAGCACCACGAGCTCCTCCGTAAATCCGTGCGCGAGTTCGCGCGCGCCGAGGTCCTGCCCCACGCGCGGAAGTGGGACGAGGAGGAGCGGTTCCCGAAGGAGATCGTGCCGCGCCTCGCCGAGCTCGGTCTGCTCGGGATCCGGATCCCCGAGGAGTACGGCGGCTCGGGCATGGACACGACGAGCTACGCGATCTGCGTCGAGGAGATCGCGAAGGTCGACGGGTCGCTCGCGCTCACCGTGGCGTCGCACAACGGGCTCGGCACCGGGCACATCCTCTCCTTCGGGAGCGAGGCGCTGAAGCAGAAGTATCTGCCGAAGGCCGCCACGGGCGAGTGGCTCGCGGCGTGGGCGCTCACGGAGCCGGGGAGCGGGAGCGACTCGGCCGGCCTCCGCACGACGGCGCGGCGCGAGGGCTCGGGGTGGGTCATCGACGGCACGAAGATGTTCATCACCCAGGGCAGCGTCGGCGGCTTCTGCGTCGTGCTCGCGCGGACGAACGCGGACGTCCCGAAGCAGAAGGGCATCACCGCCTTCGTGGTCGAGCACGGGACGAAGGGCTTCACGGCGTCCAAGCACCTCGAGAAGCTCGGCTGCCGCTCGAGCGACACGGTGGAGCTGACGTTCGAGGACGTACGCGTCGGCGACGAGCAGCGCGTCGGCGAGGTCGACCACGGCTTCACCGACACGATGAAGATCCTCGATCGCGGTCGGATCTCGATCGCCGCGATGGCGCTCGGCCTCGGCTACGGCGCGCTCGAGATGGCGCTCGCCTACGCGAAGGATCGCAAGCAGTTCGGCAAGGCGATCGGCGAGTTCCAGGCCGTCCAGTGGATGCTCGCCGACTGCAAGACGGAGCTCGACGCCGCGTCGCTCCTCACCTATCGGGCTGCGTGGCTCGCGGACCAGGGGCGGCCGTTCACGAAGGAGGCCTCGATGGCGAAGCTCTTCGCGAGCGAGGCCTCGAGCCGCGCCTGCAACAAGGCGCTCCAGATCCACGGGGGCTACGGCTACACGCGCGAGTTCAGCGTCGAGCGCCACCTCCGCGACGCGAAGATCTGCGAGATCGGCGAGGGGACGAGCGAGGTCCAGCGGATGGTCATCGCGAAGCAGCTCCTCATGGGCTGAAGGCTCTTCATGGGCTGAAGGCTCGAGATCGTGGCCTTTTTTGCGCCCCAAGAAGAAATCGCCCTAGGGCGTGTGACGAGAGCCCGGCGGCCGTGACTACCCAGGCATGAGCTCCTGGCCGCCTCGCCTTCGTTCGTGCCTCGGACTCTTGCCTCTCGGCGTCGTCGGCCTTGTGACCGCGGCCGCGTGGGGCGTGTTCCAGTCGGGCGGCACGCTCAGCCTCTTCGGTTGGCTCGCGCTCCTTCTCCTCGTGCCCGCGCTCGCCGTGCTCCTCCTGCTCGGCACCGCGGCCTACGCCGCGTGGCGGCGTCGGGGCGGACGCCGCCTCCTGGCGACGACGGCGCTGACGGCGTTCTGCGTGTGGCCGGTCGGCTGGATGTTCGGTGTCGCGCCGATTCCGTATCCCTACGACCTGGCATCCACGACGCCGGCCGTCACGACACGGCTCCCCACCGACGCCTCGATGCTCGTCCTGTGGGGCGGCGACGACCTCGAGCACAACGCACACGCGTCGACGCCCGACCAGCGCTGGGCGTACGATCTGCTCGTCGAGCCCGCGCAGAGCGGCAGCGCGCGGCTCGAGGACTACGGGTGCTGGGGCGTGCCCGTCGTCGCGCCGATCGCGGGCACCGTGCGCGTGGCGCACGACGGCGAGGTCGACCAGATCCCCGGCGTCATGTCGCGCGAGCTGAAGTCGCCCGCAGGCAACCACGTCGCCATCGCCCTCGACGGCGGCGGGTACCTCGTCGTCGCGCACCTCCAGAACGGGAGCGTGCGCGCCCGCGAAGGCGAACGCGTCGAGGAGGGCGCGGTGCTCGGCGCGTGCGGGAACAGCGGGCACTCGAGCGAGCCGCACGTCCACATCCACGCGCAGCGCCAGGACCCGAAGGGGCGTCCGGTCGGCTTCGCCGAAGGCCTCCCGCTCTTCTTCCGCGACCACGACGGCGCGCCGATGCCGCTCGGAGGCGAGCGGACGATCGTGCGCCACATCGCACGCCGAGCGCCGTCGGCCGAGGCCCTCGGCGCGAGCCAGGCGAACACGACAAGCCCGGCGCCGCGATGACGGAGGACGCGTTCCGCGCGCTGATCGGGCGACATCGCGGGGCGCTCGCGCGCGTGGTCCGTCACTACGAGGCCGCGCCGGAGGCGCGACGCGATCTCGAGCAGGACGTGCTCGTCGCGCTCTGGCGGGCACAGGAGAGCTTCCGCGGCGAGAGCTCGGAGCGGACCTGGGTGCTCCGCATCGCGCACAACGTCGCGGCCACGCACGTGGCGCGCGCGATTCGCACGAAGCGCGTGGGCGAGCGTGTGCCTGCGGCCGTCGATGTCGGTACGTCGTTCCCGGAGGGCGCGGCGCCGCCGGACGAAGTCGTCGACGCGCGCGAAGCCGTCCGGCGCGTCGAGGAGCGCTTGCGCGCGCTCGATCTCCCGAGCCGGCAGCTCGTCCTCCTCGCGCTCGAGGGGTGCTCGACGGCGGAGATCGCCGAGGTGACGGGGCTGACCCCGACGAACGTGACGACGAAGCTGTCGCGGCTTCGCAAGGCGCTCGCAGGCGCCCGCGACGAGAGCCTGGCGAACGAGGTGGAAGCATCATGACCACGCCCGACGGATGGGATGAGCTCGGAGCCGCGTTCCGCGAGGCGGCCGCCGGCGAGCGCGACGCGTTCGTGGACGTGGACGCGGCCGCAGTGCGTGCCCGCGCCTCGGCGCTCGCGCGGACCGTGCGGTCGCGGAACCTGCGCGAGACGCTCGCAGCGGCCGTCG
>JALHPN010000172.1 GCA_022842465.1 Polyangiaceae bacterium
CCGCCGCCGTGCGAGCCCAGCGCGCGGCCGCCGGCGCCGCGGCGACCGCCGCGACGGCGGAGCACGACGACGCCGAGCCCGAGGACCGCGACCACGACGAGGACGAGCGGCGGAGACTCCCGCGTGCCGGGCGTCTGGCACCCGCAGCCGGAGCCGCTCGCGAGCGACGCGTCCGCGCGTCCGCGCACGAGCGCCTGGGACGTACGCCCCACGTTGCCCTCCTCGTCCCGGACCTCGATCTCCACGGTCTCGCCGGAGCCGGCGTCGATCGACTCCATCGCAGCGAGGGGCGCCCACTCCGTCCACGCGCCCGTGAGGCGGTGGCGAGCGACGAGGTCCTTCGCGTCGGTGACGAGATCCCACGCCGTGACCTTCACGCGCGCGCCGTCCTTCGTGGTCTTCACGAAGGGGGCGAGCGCGTCGATCACGAACGGGACGTCGGCCGGCGTCGCGTCCTCCGAGGACGGCTGAGCGGCGAGGCGGGACGAGACGTGGAGGACGTGACGGCCCTGGAGGAAGAGCTGGTCGTCCTTCACGACGAGCTTGCCGTCCCGCGCGCGCGTCCACGCCGAGCGCGTCCCGCCGTCGATCCACCACGCGTACTCGACCTCGTGGCGCCCGTCGTCGAGCGACGAGCTCACGTCGAGCTCGAGGGCCGGGAGCGCGTCCTTCGTGTACGTGCCGAGCTGCATGTGCTCGGGGTGGACCGTCTTCTTCGCGAGCCTCGCCGTCGTGTCGGCCTGCACGAGCGCCGCGCTCGCCTTCGAGAACGTCGCGGTGAGGGAGAGGAAGTCGTCCGTGCCCTTCGTGATCTTCCCGATCGAGCTCACCTCGAGCCCGAGCCCGACGGAGGCGAGCGCGGCCGAGAGATCGACCGGCGCGATGCCGCTCCCGAGGAGCTGCTTCGAGAGGCCGCCGAGGAGGCCCGAGAGGGTGCCCGCGACGAGGGCCGGCTCCTCGAAGAGCAGCTCGTTGTTCGTGACCTCGCCCTTCGCGACCTTGATGTCCCCGAGGACCGGGACGATGCCGCCGTTCGGGTTCTTGACGGGGTCCTTGCCGGCCGTCAGGTTCACGGGGATCGTCAGATCCGCCTGGTAGGTGAACGCGCGCACGTAGCGGTCGTGGCTCCAGATGTAGAAGTCGACCGCGAAGCGAGGAAGCGTGAGGAGGAGGAGCGGGTCGGCGTTCGCGTCCGTCCCGCCGCCCATCACGAGCGTGGGCGGCGCCTGCGGACGCGTCGCGATGGCCGCGGCGGCTTCACCCTGCTCGAACGTGAGCGTCTTCAAGGACGGGATGAGGACGCTGAGGAGGCTCGTCTTCAAGAGATCGATCTGCTCGGTCGACGTGCCGAGGCAGAGGAGGCCGCTCCGGTAGAGGCTTCCGAGCGAGTACTGGAGGAAGCGACCCGCGAGGGCGACCTGCACGTGCGGCGCGCCCGCTGTGTCGGCCCCGGTCGGCACGATCGCGTCCGGCACAGGGATGCCCGTCGGGAGCGGGATCTCCGTCGCGGAGTCGGGCACGCACTTCGACGGCGGCTTCGGGATGACGCCGCCCACGAAGGCGAGCGAGACGCCGTTCGGGGTGCGGCCGGTCCCGTCGGCGGCGGCGCCGGGGGCGGGGTTCATCGAGCCTCCG
This sequence comes from Polyangiaceae bacterium, assembly GCA_022842465.1. GTDB lineage: Bacteria > Myxococcota_A > Polyangia > Polyangiales > Polyangiaceae > Labilithrix. The sequence continues at coordinate 1,636 of JALHPN010000172.1, forward strand.
GCGGCGAAGCCGAAGTCGAGCGCGCCCTGCGACCCGGGCGAGAAGCTCGCGAGGAAGCCGCCGAGCTCGACGTGCGCGTCCGTCCCGAGGAGCGTCGAGACGCACTGTCCGGGCTGCGCGTCGTAGTTGCAGGTCGCGTCCTCGCCCGTCCCCGTGGGCTTCGAGCCGGTCGGGCAGGGAGGGTCGACGTTCGGCGTCGGCTTCGTGCAGAGCTGGCTCTTGAGGAGGCTCTTCACCTGCCCGTCGAGCTGCCCCTTCAGCTGGTCGACGATGAGCCCCTTGGCGAGGCCGAGGATCCCGTCACAGATGAAGGTCGCGAACCCGCAGCTAGAGCAGATGGCGACCTGGTTGTCGTTGATGTTGTCGAGGTTGATGACGGCGTTGTCGACGTCGATCTTCGCGTAGCCGGTGCGGGGCGCCGTCGTCTCCTCGACGATCGGGATGCGGATGTCGACGGGGAGGGGATACGCGTCCGCGCGCGCCTTGCCGTCGTTGCACGTCGTCCCCTGGCCGTAGCCGACGTTCACCGTGAACGTGATGCCCGCGAACGTCGCGCGGACCGGTGTGTTGTCGACCTGGAGCGGGAGCACGGCGCGCACGTCGATCGCGTTCGGCGTGACGGCGTCGATGCGGAACGACGAGGCCGCGAGGTCGACCTCGGCGATGCACTTCGGCGGGTTCGCGTTCGGGTCCGGCCCTCCCGGGCAGAGCACGTTGCTGCCTGACTGGCTCTCGGGGATGGCGATCGTGAACTTTCCGCCGGGCGCGCCGGCGACCTTCGCCGCGACGCTCGGGAGGTTCTGCTCGAGGAAGTCGAGCCCCGACCGCGAGAGGCGCATGCCGCCCGCGTTGTCGATCGCCTTCTCCTTCGGGAACCCGCCGGCGAGCGGGGTCGTCCCTCCGCAGCCGCTGCACCCCGAGCACCCTCCGCCGCTGCACGCGGCCACGAGGAGCATCAGGAAGATCACGCCGGAAAACTGGCGGAAGCGTGTAAGCATGAACCCTCTCGCGCGGGGCGCGACCTCGCGTGCCGACGGACGCGATCGTAGCGAAGCCCCGGTCGCGACCTCGCATGGTGCCGAGGCGGCGTCGAGGGCTTCTCACGAGGGCGCCCACCTGGAGCGTGACGACACGACGGGCTCCGCGCCAGCGCCGACGCGGCGCGTCACGACGCCCGTGGATCAGCTCCCGCCGTCGCTCGCGTCCACGTCCGCGTCGGGGCCGGCCTCCACGCCCGCGTCGCGGACGCCAGACACCACCCCCGAGCACGCCGGGACCACGCCCCGGCCGTCGAAGATCTTCACGGCCGCGCCGGAGAACGTCGCGGCCATCCACACGCTGTCGGCGCAGGATCCCCCGCGCCCATCGGTGCTGCAGTAGTCCCCCTGGAACGCGATCTTGCCGGCCGCGTCGCGAGCACACGTCGTACCTGGCTCGCCGGCCAGGAAGGCGCAGAGCGACTTGTCGTTGAGGTCACGGATCCGGACCTCGTCGGCCTCGGCGAGCGTGATGTACCCGCCGATGGCGCCCGCCGTCGTCCACTTCGAGCACAGCGCGCGATCGTCGTAGCAGCCCTCGTCGAGGGCGGCCTTGTTGAACCGGCCGATGCAGTTGCCGTCCTCGGTGACCTTCACGCCCTCGATCCGCGCGTCGCGGATCGGCAGGAGGATGGCGCTCGCGATGTTTTCGTCGAGGAAGATCGGGATGTTCACGGGCCGCTTCTCGGTCGTCCGCCACGTGTCGCCCGTCACCTCCACCGCCATCGTGACGGGCTCCACGCGCGTTCCGTTCGTGTCGAAGACCGCGAAGCAGAACCCCTCGCCGAAGGCGTCCCGCGGCGGGGGCGCGCCGCCGGTCACGATCGTCCCCGCCCGACGGTCCCAGCGGAGCAGCCAGGTGAACAGCCCCTTGCCGAGCTCGCCGCAGCTCTTCTCGGCGAGGTCGATGTTGAGGTTCACGATCGTGTTCTGGATGAAGTCCGACGCGAGCGCGGGCGGCGCGGCGATGTTCAGCCGGCGGAGACGAAAGTCGAGGACGTCCTTCCCGCGGTTGTCCGCCGTGGGGAGGCACGTCGACGCGCTCCCGCAGCGCGCCTCGTCGATCGCGCACGCGCCCTGCTCGCAGCGCTTGTCGGAGTTGTCACAGTCGGGCGAAGGGAGCGTGCCGGCCTCGGCCTCGCACGCGCCGCCGCTCCCCGCGCGCGCCTGTTCGGGCGTCGTGCGGAGGTGCGGATCCTCCTCGCAGGCAGCCGCGACGCAGCCGAGGCCCGCGAACAGCGCGAGGCCGACGAGGAGGATGCGCCCCCGGGGCCTCATCGTCCGATCACTCCGGGAGCACGACGGGGCCGCCCGTCTCGACGAGCGCCGTGAACGCCTTCATGCGCTTGTCGAGCTCGCCCCGCGTGACCTCGAGGAGGCGGCGCGGACCGATCCCCTCGACGCAGAAGGAGCCGAGCGCGGAGCCGAAGTACATCGCTCGACGCATGGTCTGGTGCCCCGTGTCGCCCATCTTCGCGATGTAGCCGACGAGGCCGCCCGCGAACGAGTCGCCCGCGCCCGTCGGATCGAGGAACTCTTCCAGCGGGTACGCGGGCGCGAAGAAGGCGCCGGCGTCGTCGAAGTAGAGCGCGCCGTGCTCGCCGCGCTTGATGATGAGGCGTGAGGGGCCGCGCTTCCGGATGTCGGCGGCGGCCTTCAGGATGTTGTGGATGCCCGAGAGGTCGCGCGCCTCCTCGTCGTTGATGACGAGGAGATCGATCTTCGTCATCAGCTCCGCGAGCAGCTTCGGCTCGGTGCTGATCCAGAGGTTCATCGTGTCCGCGAAGACGAGCTTCGGCTTCTCGACCTGGGCGAGGACCTCGAGCTGGAGGGCCGGGTGGATGTTGCCGAGGAGGACGAACGGGGAGCTCTTGAAGCTCGCCGGGATCTTCGGGCGGAAATCGGCGAACACGTTGAGCTGCGTGTCGAGCGTCTCGCGGCTACCGAGGTCGGGCGCGTAGCGGCCGCGCCAGCGGAACGTCTTGCCGTCGGCGTGCTCGACGCCCGCGGTGTCGCATCCGCGCGCGCGGAGGTCGGACAGCACGGACTCGGGGAAGTCCTTGCCGACGACGCCGACGAGGCGCACGGGGCTGAGGAGCGAGGCCGCGATCGAGGAGTAGGTCGCGGCGCCGCCGACGACGTCCTCGAAGGTGCCGGACGGCATCTCGAGGTCGTCGAACGCGAGCGAGCCGACGATGAGGACGGGGCTGTTCTTCATGACGAGGTCCGGCACCCTAGCAGAACGCTCAGCCGAGGTCGCCTCCGAGCAGCCAGCCGAGCCGGGACTTCGCGTCGCCCGGCATGGCGTCCTTCGCGGTCATGATCGCGCCTCGCGCGGCGCGATGGGCGGCGCTCTTGGTCGGATCGGGGAGGTCACCGGCGAGGACGGCGAGGGTCTTCTTCGCGAGCCCCACGTTCTTCTTGATGATGGCGACGACGGCCTCGACGGTCACGTCGTCGTGGCTGTCGTGCCAGCAGTCGTAGTCGGTCGCGAGCGCGAGGGTCGCGTAGGGTAGCTCCGCCTCGCGCGCGAGCTTGGCCTCCGGCATCGCCGTCATGCCGATGACCGAGACGCCCCACGTCCGGTAGAGGAGGCTCTCCGCGCGCGTCGAGAACTGGGGGCCCTCCATGCAGATGTACGTGCCGCCGCGATGGACGGTGGCGCCCGCGCCCTCCGCCGCGCTGCCGAGCGCCGCGCCGAGGAGCTTGCAGACGGGGTCCGCGAAGGGGACGTGCCCCGCGACGCCGTCGTCGAAGAACGTCGAGACGCGCTTCTTCGTGAGGTCGATGAACTGATCGGGCACGACGAGGTGCCCCGGGACGATCGCCTCCTTCATCGAGCCGACCGCGCTCACGCTGACGAGGTGCGTCGCGCCGGCGATCTTCATCGCGGCGACGTTCGCGCGGTAGTTGATCTGGTGCGGCGGCACGCGGTGCCCGCGGCCGTGCCGAGGGAGGAACAGCATCGTCGTGCCGTTCGCGAGCGTGCCCTTCACGATCACGTCGCTCGGCTTGCCGTAGGGCGTGTCGATCGCGAGCTCGGTCACGCCGGTGAGCCCCTCCATCTCGTAGAGGCCGCTGCCGCCGAGGACCGCCAGGGTGTAGCTCATGTCCCGGCGCTTACGGGCGCGTCAGGCACGCGTCAAGGCGTCAGGGCTTGGCGACCTTGCGTACGCGCCCGTCGGAGGCCGAGGTCCCGTTCTCGGCCCAGTAGACGAACGCCGCGTCGAGGACGATGGGGCCCGCGCCGCGGAGCTGGGTCGCGAGCACGGTGGGCCCTCCCGCGGGGCAGCCCGCGCGCGGGCAGGCGTTCAGGGTGCCGTCGCCGTTCGCGGCGCCCATCGTCCGCGTGCCGACGTCCGACCAGTAGACGTAGTCCGCGTCGGCGGCGACGCCGGCCGAGTCGGCGCCTTCCGACGTGTACGTCGTGCGCGTCGCCGGAGACGTGCGAACGGACCCCATGACGAAGCCCTTCTTCGTCGCGTCGTCCTCGTAGGCCCAGAAGGCCCGGTCGCCGTCGAGCGCGACCCAGCCGTAGTTGGTCGAGGCGTTGCGCGGGCCCATCGGCGTGGGCGCGCCGCCGTCGTGCTGCAAGCGCTGGAGAAACGGGTTGAAGCTCCCGACGTAGACGTGCGTGGCGTCCGCGGCGAGGCCGAAGCACTGCGTGTAGGTCGCGATGGTGACGGGGTTCGAGCCGTCGAGGTTCATGCGGTGGAGGCCGTCCTGTGACGTCGCGAAGAGCGCGGTCGAGGTCACGGCCACCTGCCGGGCGTAGTCGAGCGGCGTGATGCGCGTCTTGTCCGCGCAGCCCGGCAGGGTGCAGCGGTGGACGCCGCCGGTGCCGGAGGCGAATGCCTCGTTCGTCGCGTAGAGCGTCGTCCCGCTGACGGCGATGCCCATGGCGGAGGGGACGGCGCCCATCACCTGCTCGACCGGCTGCATCGGCATCTTCTGGAGCCGCAGGACGTTGCCGCCGGTGTAGCTCGACGCGTAGAGGAGCGTCCCGTCGGTCGCGAGGCCGGTGACGCGCGCGACCTCGGCGACGGTCACGGCCTCGCATCGTCCGGCCGTGCACGCGCCGCCCCCGCAGTCGTGGTTGCACCGGCCGCAGTGCATCGCGCTCGTCTGGAGATCGGCGTTGCAGTCGGCGCTGCCGTCGACCGAGGCGTCGCTGCCGCCGCTCGACGAGCTCGCGCCGCCGCTCGTCGAGCCGCTCGACGAGCTCGACGAGCTCGACGAGCTCGCGCCCTGACCAGCGTCGCCGTCGAAGAACACGTCGTTGACGCCCAGGAGGCTCGTGCACCCGGTGACGACCGCGGCGCCGAGGCCGAGGACGACGAGCACCTGCCGACGCGCAGACATCATGGCTTCGCCACCTTCCGGACGCGGCCGTCACCGGCGGTCGTCCCGTACTCGGCCCAGTAGAGCGCCTTGTCATCCACGACGATCGGGCCGCCACCGCGGAGGCCCGTCGCGAGGACGAGCGGTCCGCTCGCGGGACACCCCGCGAGCGGGCACGCGTTGACCGTCCCGTCCCCGTTGGCGACGCTACCCGTGGAGGTGCCGTCGTCGACCCAGTAGAGGTAGGTCGCGTCCACGGCGATCCCGGCGGAGCCCTCGCCCCGGTTCGTGAAGGTCGTGCGGTTCACCGGCGCCGCCTTGTCGGCGCCGAGGACCTGCCCCTTCTTCGACACGCTGTCCGTGTACGCCCAGTAGACGCGCTTCGCGTCGAGCGTCACGAACGCGAAGTTCGTCTGCGAGGAGAAGGGGCCGACGGCCTCTGCGCCGCCGCCGTCCCCCTGCGTCCGCCGCAGGTCGACGGCGAGGCTCGTGTAGTAGACGTGCTGCGCGTCGGCCGCGACGGCGAACGGCTGCCCAACCTGGTCGTTCACGAGCACGGGGGCGGCACCCGCCGTCGTCTTGAAGACGCCGTCGCCGGTCGCGACGAACACCGTGTCGCCTTCGGCTGCGAGGTGGCGCGCGTCGCCGAGCGTCCCGACCGGCGCCCTGTCCGCGCACTCGGGCGGGGTGCAGACGAAGAGTCCGCCGCCGTTCGCCTGGCTGACGTCGCTCGTGAACCACAGCCTCTTCGGGCTCTGCGTGAGGAGGATCCCGTGCGCCTTCGGCACGGTCGTGAGGGGCTTCGCGCCGGCGCCCGTGAGCTTGTCGACGCGGGTGATGGCTCCGTCGGCGTAGCTCGTCGCGTAGAGGTTGGTCTCGTCCACGGCGACCCCCGCCGCGCGCGAGATCTCGACCAGCGTGAGCGGCTCGCACTTTCCGCCGGCGCATGTTCCGCCGGCGCAGTCGCGGCCGCATCGCCCGCAGTTCTGCGCGTCCTTCTCGAGGTCCGCCGCGCACGCGGCGTCGCTGCCGCCGCCGGTCGAGCCGTCGGGGCGGACGACCGAGCCGTCGACGACGCCCGCGTCCTCGCGCGTGCCCGGGTCGTAGAAGACGTCGTTCACGCCGAGGACCGCCGTGCAGCCCGTGAGGACGGCGACGGTGCCGCCCACGAGGCGAACGGCCCCCCTCATCAGAACGTGCCCCCGACGACGAGCGATCCCCCGCGCGCGCCGAAGCTCGGCTGGACGCGGAGGCCGCCGGCCTTCTTCTTCTCCTCCGGCCCGCTCGGGGCCGTGAGGTAGAGCACCGCGCCGCCGACGAGGAGCGCACCGCCGGCGCCGAACGCGATGGTCGAGATCGTCCCGAAGCTCTTCGCGCTCTCGATGTCGTCGACGGCCTCTCGGCTCCCGCACGCGCCCGCCTCGGGACACACGGCCTTGCCGTCGTTGTTCTTGCCCATCGCCATGAGACCGGTGACACCTCCGGCGACGAGGCCGGCGACGCCGACGCCCGCGACGACGAGGCCGACGAGCCGCTGCCCGTCACCCGCGCCCGCATCGTCACGAGCGACCGGGGCAGGGTCGCGCGTGGCAGGAGTCGCCGCTGCCGGATCCGGTGTCGCCGGCGGGAGCGCCTCGAGCTTCGGGATGACGATCTCCTTCGACTCTCCGTCCTTCGCGACGGTGACGGAGCTCGCGAACGGCTTGAAGCCGGGGGCGGTCGCCTCGAACGCGTGCGTGCCCGCGTCGACGGGCAGGGCGACCCCGAAGCTCGCCTGGGTGAGCTTTTCGCCGTCGCGCGAGACCTCGAGCTTGTCGACCGGCTCGGCGACCTTCACGGTGATGTGCGCGAGCTTGGGCTCGAGCGCCGCCGCGCGCTTGTTCGCGAGCGTCTCCCAGTCCTTCCGGTTGAGGGCCTGCGCGGCCGAGGCGGCCTCCTTGTAGGCCGCCCACGCGCTCGCCGACTGCTTGTTCTTCTCGTAGCAGTCCGCGAGGTGGATGAGGGTCCCCGCGCCGCGGTCGAGGCGATTCGACTCCGCGAACTTCGGGCACGCCTCGGCGTACTTCTTCTGCGCGACGAGCTTCTTCGCCTCCGCGAACAGCGCCTCGGCGGCCGCCTCGCCTCCGGCATGCGCGGGTCGGGCGGTCGCGAAGGCGAGGAAGAGGACCGCGGCCGGGGCCACGACGCGGAGGTGCCGTGTGGAGCTCACGGTCGAGATGGTACCCGAAACCGCGGCCGCGCCGCGATTCGCGCGCCGGTCAGCGGCGTCCGATGTTCTCGAGCGGGTTGTCCGTGGTCCCGGACGCCGGACGTGGTGGCGCGCCGGTCGGCCGTGCGGGGGGGCGCGGACGCCCCGAAGCGACGGAGGCCGACGACGCCGTGTCGGCCGGAGGAGGCGCGGGGTCGGACGAGATCGTGATCGTCGAGGCGCCCTGCGGGCTCGCCGTGGCGGGCGGCGCGATGGGCGGGAGATCCTTCCGTCCCGAAGGCAGTGGCATCGGAGGAGGAGGTGCGTCCCCGACGAACGGCTTCGCATGGGCGTACTTCGCGTACCAGAGCGCGCCGCCTCCTGCGCCGAGCCCGAGGAGCACGGCGAGGGTCACGGCGACGCCGAAGAGCGGACCGCGCGCGTTCGACGTCGTCGTCGACATCGGCTTCGGCGGGCTCGCCTCGAGCCGCGTGTCGGCCCAGGCCGTCGACGTGCCTCCCGAGGACGAGGCGCTCGGGCCGAGGGAGCTCGGGCCCGTGCGCGCCGATCCGAGCGCGGGCGGCACGTAGGGGAGCTGCCCCGAGGAGCTCGCGGACGGCGGGAGCGCACGGTTCGATCCCGAGGCGGCGAGCGCGACGCCGCGGACGCGATCGGCCGCCGACGTGGTGCCCGCGATCCCGAAGGGCTCGAGATCGTGCACCAGCTCGAGCACGGACTGGTAGCGATCCTCGGGGCGCTTCGCGAGGCAGCGCCCGATCACGTTCGAGAGCTGGGCGGGCACGTCGGCCCGGAGCTGCGCGAGCGGCGGCTCTCGCTCCATGAGGACGACGGCGACGAGCTCGGTGACGGTGCTCGCGTAGAAGGGGAGCCGTCCCGACAGGAGCTCGTAGAGGATCACGCCGAGCGCCCAGATGTCCGTCCGGTGGTCGACGTAACGCGCCGAGCGGAGCTGCTCGGGCGACATGTAGCTCGGCGACCCGATGACCTCGGTCGTCCGCGTGAGCTGCATGTTCTCCTGCCCGTCGTCGAGCTTGGAGATGCCGAAGTCGAGCACCTTCACGAGCGGGCGTCCGTCGACGGTCCGGGTGAGGAAGAGATTCCGCGGCTTGAGATCGCGGTGGACGATGCCGGCGCCGTGGGCCTCGGCGATCGCCTCGCAGACTTGGAGGACGTAGTCGACCGACTGCGCGATGGTGGGCGGCGGGCTCGCCTTCTCGATGACGTCCCCGAGGTCCTGGCCCTCCAGGTACTCCATCACCATGTACGGTCGGCCGTCCTCGAGCGAGCCGGTGTCGACGACGCGAGCGACGTGCTCGCTCCGGAGCTTCGCGGCGGCGCGCGCCTCGCGGAGGAAGCGGCCGAGCGCCTCGGTGTTCTCGAGCGCCCCTGGTCGGAGCAGCTTCACCGCGACGCGCTGGTGGAGCATCTCGTTCATCGCCGCGAGCACGATGCCCATCCCGCCCTCGCCGAGGACGCGCTCGACGCGGTATTTCCCCGCGAGGAGCTGGCCCGGGACGACGGTCCCGGGCGCCGGGATGGGCGCGGTCGCATTCATCGCTTCGGAGGAAGGATAACGGCGCAGGTCGGGGCCGTCGACTAGTATGGAACCCCCCATGCGCCCGGAGCTTTTCCGCTACTTCGACGTCGGCTTCCCCTCGTACTTCGTCCTCCTCCTCTCCGGCTTCTTCTTCGCCACTGCGCTCGGCGTGCTCTGGGCCAAGCGGATCGGGCTCGATCCCGACGTCGTCGTCGATCTCGGCCTCGCGATGCTGCTCGCCGGCGTCGCGGGCTCGCGCATCCTCCACGTGCTCGTGGACGGCTACTTCTGGGACTACGTCCACCTCTGCACCGATCCGTCGCTCGTCGACTGGCCGTTCGATCGCGCGGAGTGCGTGTCGAGCACGTACGACGGTGTGTGGGACGCCGCGCGCGGCGTCTGTCACCCGAAGACGCGCGACTGCTTCGCGTGGGCGAAGTTCTGGGCCGGCGGGCTCACGTACTACGGCGGCTTCCTCGGCGCGACGGGGGCGGCGGTGTATCTCCTCCGTCGCGACCGCTTCCCGTTCTGGAAGGCCGCGGACATGGCCGGCTTCGCCGTCCCGATGGGCCTCGCCTTCGGCCGCATGGGCTGCCTCCTCGCAGGATGCTGCTTCGGCGCGCCGTCGGACGTGCCGTGGGCGATGTCGTTCCCTCCGCGGAGCCCCGCGAGCGAGGCGCAGGCGAAGGAGCACATCCTCGAGAGCATGCGCATGTGGAGTCACCCCGTGCACCCGACCCAGGTCTACGAGTCGGCGGCGTCCCTCGCCGTCGCGGCCGCCTGCCTCTTCCTCGTCCACCCGCGGAAGCGGTACGACGGGCAGGTGTTCGTGGCCTTCCTCGCGCTCTATGCGATCGCGCGGTGCCTCGTCGAGGTGCTGCGGCGGGACGCGCGCGGAGGTCTGCTCGGGCTCTCGACGTCGCAGCTGATCGGCGTCGGGCTCGTCGTCGTGGCGTTCGCGATCCACAAGGCGCGCGCTCCGAAGGCGACGCCCGCGAGCACGAGCGCCTAGCGGCCCCCTTCGCATCAGCGAGGCGGAGTGCCTCGCTCTCCGGCGCCGCGGCGCGCGTCCTACGGCGAGAAGGGAGCGTCCGGCGCGTCGGAACGCCCCTTGCTCCACCTCTGTCCGCGATGCGTCGGAAGCGGAAGAAGAGCCGGGCGCGATGGGCTCTCGCCCTGGCGGGCGCGGTCGTCGCGCCGTTGACGCAAGCCGCATCCTGGCTCGTCTGGCGCCCCTCGCTGCCGCATCCCATCGAGGCCCCGCGTCGCAGGATCGAGACGCGCGCGGGCCTGCTCGCGACGTACGAGGACGACAGCGGGCGGGGGGTGCCCGTGCTCCTCCTCCACTCGCTCGGTCCGAGCGGATGCGCGTACGAGCTCCATGGCCTCTTCGAGGCGCTCCGCGGGGCGAGGCCGATCCTCGCGGTCGAGCTCCCCGGCTACGGATCGTCCCGCCACGCGCGCGTGAGGGGCTCGGAGAGCGCCCTCGCGTCGCTCGTCGAGGAGCTCGTCGCCGAGGTCGCCCTCCGCTTCGGAGAGAAGGTGGACGTCGTCGCGGTCGGCAACACGGCGGTCGCCGCCGCGCGCGCCGTGGAGCGGTCGGCCACGAACGTGCGCTCCCTCGTCCTCGTCTCTCCGCCGTCGACGCGAGCGCGCCCACGAGCATGGCTCCGTCGGGCGTGCGTCGCGGCGCTCCGCCTGCCTCTCGTCGGCGCCGGGGTCCATCGCGTCGCGACGAGCCGTCCCGTGCTCGAGCTCTCGCTCGCCCGTCGGACGAAGAACCTCCCGCGGGCGCTCGTCCACCACGCGTGGTCGTCGGCACGGCAGGCACGCGCGCACGTCGCGACGACGGCGGCCCTCGCGACGGACCTCGTCGGCTCGCGCGAGCTCCCCGTGACGAAGGTGCCGACGCTCGTCCTCGTCGGCGCCGGCGAGGTGCCGGGAGGCGTCCTTCGCTCGCCGCTCGCCGTGCCCGGGCGCCTCGTCGTCGTCATCGACGACGCGAAGGCGCTCCCGCACGTGGAGCGTCCGTTCGAGGCGGCCGCCGCCATGCGCACGTTCTGGCGGGAGCATGGCCGGCGGCCCGAGCTCCGCCTCGTCCGCGGCTCCGGCAAGGCGGCGCCGCGGGTCGTGACGCGGCCCGCCGTGCACCGCGTGAAGCTCCGCGACGTGGCGCCCGACAGCAGCGCGGGCAGGAGGTGATCGATGGATCTCGGCTATGCGTTCATGCTCCTCGGCGGCATCGGAGGCGGCAGAGGGGACGACGAGTCCGCCGACCCGAAGGAGCGCGGGACACCTCCCCCCGACCGGGAGGAGCCGGACGTCCCCGCGAAGCCCATCGTCCCGCCGTCTCCGGGCCTCGGCGACCCGCGGGCTCCGGATGCCAACCCCATCGATCCGCGCGTCTTCCGGTGAACGCACATCGGCGGAGCGCGGGAGGAGAACACGTGACGTCATGAACGAAGTCGATACGAAGGCGAAGCTCGTCGAGGTCCTCCGTACGTTCGACGACCTGATGGTCGCGACGCTCGGAGTGAACGGAAGCATGCACGCGAGACCGATGGCGGTGGCGGAGATCGACGCCGACGGCAGCGTGTGGTTCGCGACGATGGACGCGAGCGAGAAGACCGACGAGGTGGAGGTCGACGCGCGCGCGCTCGTGACGGGGCAGTCGAAGGGCGCCTACGTCGCGGTGAGCGGGCACGTCGACGTGATCCACGATCGTGCGCGCATCGAGTCGCTCTGGAAGGAGAGCTGGAAGGCGTGGTTCCCGGAAGGAAAGGACGACCCCGAGCTCGTCCTCCTCCGCTTCCGTCCGGAGATCGGCGAGTACTGGGACCAGCGCGGCGCGAACGGCGTCCGCTTCCTCTTCGAGGCGGCGCGCGCGATCGTCCAGGGCGACCGCGCGCAGCCGACCGGCCCGGACCAGCACGCGAAGGTGCCGATGTGACGTGACGGCGGGGCGAGACGGGCGCGCCGGGGCGGAGCTCTCCACCCGGCGCGCGCGCCGTTCGTGCGGATTGCGCTGGATTTCCCGCACGAGCGACAGGCCGAGCTCGTGGCCCGCGCGTTGCTCCTCGAGAGGGGGCACCCGGCAGAGTCGTCGCCACGCAGGATCGCCGCTCTCCTCGCGCGCTAGCGCGCCAAGACGATCGACTGGCGCCGCGGCGTCGACTCTTCCGGGTGCCCGTCGTGCGTCCGTCAACCCTCGGGAATCATGTGGGGTCCCATGCTGCCGCGTGGGCGACGAGCGGGCTTCGATCGGCACGTGCCGTGCACTGCTCGAGGTCATGGCGTCCGAGCACGACAGGAATCCCGCGGCAGGGCAGCGTCCGAGTGGGCTGCACGGTGCCCCCTCCCTGGATCGCCGTCGCATCGACAGCGATGTACGCGAGCTCCTCCGTCAGCCTTCGACCCCCTGGATCACGTTCAACCGGGCGAGCCGCGCGTCGAACCTCGCGGTCGGCGATCTCCTCCCGCGGCGGGCGTCGATCGTCGACGCCGGCGCCCTCGGCGCGGCGCCTGCGCGCGACGCCGCGGTCCCCGCCGTCGAGCCGAGCGGGCTCTCCGTGTCGCACGACGTCGCCGCCGAGCCCCCGTCGGTCGTGACGACGACGCCCGTGGTCACCGATGCCTCGATGCCCGCGGCGGAGCGGAAGAAGCGCACGACGGGCTGGTCACCGCTGAACATCGCGGTCGTGTGCGCGGGCCTCACGCTGAGCGCGGGCCTCGTGCTCTCGACGACGATGTACCAGTCGCCGAGCGCGCGCGCCGCGGCGGAGAGCAAGGCGGCCGAGGAGAAGACGAAAAAGGCGGCGGCGTCGCGGAGCGCGCTCTCCGACGTCGACGTCGCGCTCCCGGACCTCGCGGCGGGGCTCGGCTCCACGTCGCTCGGCCGCGGCACGAGCGAGCCAGCGAAGGACGCCGTGAAGGAGCCCGTGAAGGACGGGCCGAAGTTCGGTCGCCTCACGATCCGCGGGGCGGCCCGGAGCAAGAACGTCTACCTCGACGGCAAGCGTCTCCTCGGTACCGGCACGCGCTCGTTCACCGTCCTGTGCGGGACGCACGCCGTCTCGACCCTCGGCCGCAACGACGGCAAGGACGTCGAGATCCCCTGCAACGGGGAGCTCGTCGTCGACCGCTGAGGGAGCTCAGCCCTCGGCGCCGGGCGGCGCGGCGGGCTTCACGCGGATCGTCTTCTCGCGCGCGATCTCGACGAGGCCGGCGGGCGCGCCGCGCGGCTTCGACACGTCACGGGCGCGGCAGTAGTCCACCTCGACCTTCGAGGCCGCGCGGGACTTCGAGTACCAGGCCGTGATCGCGGCGGCGGTCTCGAGGACGGACTTCGGGAGATCCTTGCCCGTCGGGTTCCTCACGACGACGTGACTGCCCGGCGTGCCCCCGCCGACGTGCATCCAGACGTCGTCCGGCTGCGCGACGTTGAAGGTGAGGTCGTCGTTCTCCTCGCTGCCACGGCCGACGAGGACCTCGAAGCCCTCGACGACGACGGTGCGGTACGGTCGTCCCTTGCTCGCCACGGGAGCGCGTCTACCACGGAATGCGGCCCACGCGAGCGTTCGAAGCTCACTCGGCCTGCGACGCTGTGACGAAGCCGACGCACATCTCCTCGTCCTCCGCCCAGCCGAGATCCCTCGGGCTCTCGCGCCTCCCGCCGAAGACGCGCTGCGTCTGGGGGACGTTGTCGAACGTACAGCTGACGAAGAGGCGGTCACCGGGCTCGAGGAGCTTCGCTTCGTCGAGCACGTAGTCGCCCTGCCAGTGGTGTTGCCAGGCGTCGATCTGGAGGAGGCACTCGCGGTCGCCGTTCTTCCGCAAGATCGCGATCTGCCCGCGCGCGCCGCGCTCGTGCATGTGGAGGTTCACGCTGTGGAGCCGGAGGGGGCGATCGCCGTTCCACGACGTGGGCGCGTCGACGTACGCGTACGTGACGTCGCGCTCGTTCTCGCCGATCCGGAAGCCGCCGAGGAGCCATGCCGGGTCGAGGAGCGTCAACGCCACGAGCCGCTTCACCGGCTCCGCCTGGTGGCGGAGGAGCACCTTCGTCCGGTCCCGCACGAACGTGCCGCGCGGAGGCACGCTGTAGTGCATCTGGAGGACGACTCTGTCGGTGGAGAGGACCTCGTGCCCCGTGCCGGGCTCGAAGCTCTGCGCCTGGAAGAAGCCGCCGCCGAGGAAGCCCTTGAAGTGACCGACGAGGCCGCCGGGGCAGGGGAAGCCGGGCGCCGCGCTCTCCTCGTCTTTCTCGCGGAGGTGCTCGGCGTCCTCCGCCGAGGCGGTGAGGACGAGCGCGTGATGCACCTGCGGACCGTCGCCGGGCTTCACGTCGATCCCGGTCACCCAGCGCGTGCCGTCATGGGGCCAGTCGAGCAAGAAGCAGCGCGTCTCGTCCGTCGCGCCGTCCTCGGGGGCGGGGAGGTAGTCGTCGGGCATCTCGAGGACGCTGTCGACGCGATCGAGCGTCCCTCGCGAGGCGGGTGGCGGCGCGCTCGGCTCCGCCCCCTCCACGGCGCCCTCGGCGACCCAGCGGACGATCGCGTCGCGCTCTTCGTCCCCGAGGGCGAGAGAATCCTTGTAGTGTGCACAGCACGAGGCCGGTGGCCACGGCGGCATGCGCCGCGACGCGACCGCGGCGGCGACCTGCTCGCGGACGAGGCTCACCTGCTCGAACGTGAGGAGCCGCATCGGTCCGGGCCCCTCCTCGCCATGGCAGCGGGCGCACTTGGCCGCGAGGATCGGGGCGACGTCGGCGTGGTAGGTCGGCGCGCCCGCGGGGCGAGGCGCCTCCGTCGCGAGGGCGCCCGCGGTCGCGACGCAGTAGCGCGCCTCGGGATCGACGGCGATGCAGGCCTCGAGGGCGATGGCGAGGGAGAGGACCGCGAGCAGCTTCTTCGTGAGCGCGAGCATGTCATCGGCCTCCGAGGAGGAAGGCGAGGTTCGCCTGGAGGGTCCATCTGTCTGTGAAGAGCGAGGCGCCGCCGATGCCGTCGGAGCGATCGACGTAGGTGAGGACGGGCCGGAGGGCCCCGAGCTCGGTGACGGTCCGGACCGCGCGCGAGCCGGGCATGCGCCAGGCGATCCCGACGGTCCCGCCCGCGGTGACGGTGTCGACGGAGCCACGCGCGGATCCTGCCGAGAGCGAGAAGAAGTGCATGTTCACGCGCGGCCCGAGGACGACCTGGTGTCCCTCGCCGAAGGGCAGGCCGACGAGGACGGGCACGCCGACGTTGAACGAGCGGATCTTCACGCCCTCCGGGTCCCACGCGTAGGCCGCGAGGGTCGGCGCGAGCGACACGACGACGCTCGGCGGAGGCGGCGTCAGCTGGATCTTCGCGAGGGCCTCGAGCCCCGAGGGGCCGACGCGCGCCCCGACGTCCACACGATCCGAGACCCCGTGACGGACGGCGACCCCCGCGACGGGGTACGCGCGGAGCGTGTCGCGCGTCACGAGCGCCTGCTCGCCGAGCTCGAGCGCCACCTGCGTGCTGCCCTTGCCGGCCGTGTGGGCCGTCTGGAGCGTCGCGACCGTGGTGCAGCCAGCGACGCCCGACGCGAGGGCCGAGGCGAGGGCGAAGCGGACGAGGCGCGAGCGCATACGCCGGCGTCCGTGGGGGTAGGGCCGCGCGTTTCTGGAGCTCCGGGCGAAAATCGTCCGATAGCCTGCTCCGCGTGCAGAACAAGCCGAGATGCCTCCCGATCGCCGTCCTCGCCGTCGCCGTCGCGTGCGGAGGGTCGCCGAAGGGTGGGGGGGCGTCGGCACCGACGCCGGAGACGCCCGCCACGGCGGGCGAGGCCGACGCCGGCTTCGAGAGCGCCGCGCCCGCCGGCACGCGCGAGATCCCCGCGACGTGCGCGAAGGGCGTCTCCGATCCGTGCGTCCCGGACGCCGCGTTCGTGAAGCGGCTCTGCGACGGCTCCTACCCGGACGTCGCCCTCGCGCTCCACGGCAAGGACACGCCCTTCACGCGCATCTGGCTCCGCGGCGACGTCGACGGGTGGAACGCGGACAGCGGCGCGAGCGCGCGGGCGAGGCTGCGGACGGACGAGGAGGTGCTCGTCCTCCGCAAGCGGACGGCGCCGGCGAACGGCATCGTCGTGGGCGCGGGGGGCGGCTACCTCGTGATGCGCTGGGACGGAAACTGCTACACGCTCGAGGACGGCGAGCTCGCGACGAGGCGCCCGCGTGCGCCGAAGCAGGCGCCGATCCCGTGGCGCTTCCTCGAGGAGAAGACCCGGAACGCGCTCCTCGCGCGGCCGAAGGTGCTCGCGGCGTTCCAGCGACGAGGCAAGGAGTGCAAGGGCGCCGTGAGCGGAGACGTGAGCCGCGCCTGCGAGACCGCGGACGCGGCGCTCTCGGAGGCCGTCGTCGCCGAGGTGCGGACGGGCATCGCGCTCCCGCTACCGGAGAAGCTGCCGTGAAGCTCACATCAATAAAATTGATTCGCGAATTAGTTTTGTTCATCCTACACTTGACGAAGCGCGTCTTCGGAGCCATTTTGCGCGCATGCCTCGCCTCGTCGTCCGGTGCCCGAGCTGCGAAGGGGAGCTCGTCGCGACACGGCTCTCGTGCCGCGCGTGCTCCACGCAGCTGGAGGGCCACTTCGACATCCCGCCGCTCCTCCAGCTCTCGCCCGACGACCTCGCGTTCGTCACGGCCTTCGTTCGCGCGAGCGGGAGCCTGAAGGCTCACGCCGCGCAGCTCGGCGTGAGCTACCCCACCGTGCGGAACCGTCTCGACGACATCCTCGCGCGCCTGGACCAGATCGAGAGCGGCATCGACCGGAAGCGCCACGCGATCCTCGACCGCCTCGAGAGCGGCGAGCTCGACGCGAAGAGCGCCGCCGACGAGCTGAAGAAGGTGGGCCTGTGACCTCGCCGGAGGACCGCATCAAGGAGATCGTGCGCAGGCGCGGGCTCGAGGACGCCGATGCGTCGCGCCTGCTCGCGTCCGTCGGCAAGCCCGAGGCGCGCGAGACGAATCCGTTCCGACGCTGGAGCGGGGAGACGACCTCGCTCGTCGCCATCCCGATCGCCGCGCTCGGTCTCCTCGCGTCGCGCTTCGGCGTGCGCTTCGACGGGGCGCTCGATCTCCATCACAGCGCTACGAACGCGGTGTCGACGGCGACCGCGCTCGGCGATCAGCTCGTCGCCGTCCCGCTCACGGCGCTCGTCTTCTTCCTCGCCGCGCGCGCCACGTCGAAGACGGCGCGCTTCGTCGACGTGCTGGGCGTCGTGGCGGTCGCTCGGATCGCGCCGACGCTCCTCGCGATCCCGATCGCCTTCCTGGGGCGCCTCCTCCCCGCCGATCCGCTCGCCGGCCCTGGTCTCGCGCTCGCGGGGCTCGTGGTCCTCGCGCTCGTGGCGCTCGGCGCGCAGGTGACCCTCCTCGTCCAAGGCTTCGCGACCGTGACGGCGGCGCGGGGTCGTCGTCTCGCTCTCGCCTTCGTCGCCGCGCTCGTCTGCGCCGAGATCGCGTCGAAGGTCGCCCTCGCCGCCCTGCATCGCTGAAGGAGTCTCGACATGCTCTTCGATCTCTCGTGCCGCGGCGTCGCCGCGGTGATGGCCTTCTCCGTCTTCGCGTCCGGCCTCGGCGCGTGCGCGTCCGAGCCACGCGCGCCCGCCGAGAGCGCCTCCGAACCGGCGCCCGCCGCGACGCCGACCTGCGAGCCGACGCCCGCCGCGGAGGAGACGATGCGCGTGGCGAACGACATCGGCACGCTGGAAGGGACGCTGCTCGTCCCCGAGGCGTGCGGTCCCGTGACGGTCGTCCTCGTCATCCCCGGCTCGGGCGCGACGGACAGGAACGGCGGGCCGCCTGCCACGTATCGGCTCCTCGCGGAGGCGCTCGCGGCGAAGGGCATCGCCTCGCTCCGCTACGACAAGGCCTTGATCGGCGCGAGCGCCGCGGCAGGGCCGTCGATGAAGGACTTCCTCTTCGAGCGAGGCGCCGACGACGCCGTACGGCTCGTCGAGGCCCTTCGCGCCGACGCGCGCTTCGATCGCGTCGTCGTCCTCGGCCACAGCGAAGGATCCCTCCTCGGGATGCTCGTCGCCGATCGCGCGAAGCGCCCGCTCGACGGCTTCGTGTCGCTCGCGGGCGCGGGCCGGCCGATCGGCATCGTGCTCCGCGAGCAGCTCGCGAAGAACATCGCCGACGCCGCGCTCCTCGCGCGCGCGAACGACATCATCGCGGCCCTCGAGCGCGGCGAGACGGTGGACGACGTCCCGAAGGCGCTCCGCGGGCTCTTCGACCCGAGCATGCAGCCGTATCTCGTCTCCTGGATGAAGATCGACCCGGCGAGGGAGATCGCGACGGCTCCCGCGGCGCGGGTCCTCGTCGTCCAGGGGACGACGGACGTCCAGATCGGGGTGGTCGACGCCGAGCGCCTCGCCGCCGCGCGCCCCGACGCGAAGCTCGTCGTCGTCGAAGGCATGAACCACGTGCTCAAGGCGGCGGCGGGCGACCGCGCCGTCGATCAAGAGGACGCCTACGTGAACCCGAAGCTCCCTATCGTCGCCGCGCTCGTCGAGGAGCTCACGGCGTTCGTCGTCGCGGGGAGGTGACGCGTCGCGAGGACGATCCAGGTGGTCTCCGCTCGATCCAGCGCGACGGGCCTCGGGCGGGGGAGATCGTCGACGGCAGCGCGACGATCCGGCGCCTGCCGACAGTGGCACACATCTCGCCCCGAGGCGCTGCGGTCCTCGAGGGATGAGCATGCCGAAGACGTCACGAACCCTCGTCGCCGCACTCGGCTTGCTCCTGGGCGTCGCCACCGACGCGGGGGCCTCGGGGCCGAGCGCGGCGGCGGCGCCCTCCGTGTCGCGCGCTCCGCGACCCGCGGCGGTCGCCACGGTTCGCGCGAAGGCGCCCACC
>JALHPN010000173.1 GCA_022842465.1 Polyangiaceae bacterium
ACGTCGCCCCAGATCGATCGCAATGGCGTCCCGATCCTGGAGTAGAGGCGCGTCGCTGCTCGCGGTCGCCGTCGTCCTCAGCGGCGCGCGCCCCGCCGCCGCGCAGTCCCCCGGAGACGAGGCGCTGCTCCGCGCCGGCGTCGAGCATCGCCGCGCGGGACGCGACGCCGACGCGCTCGCCGCGTTCCGCGAGGCGCTCGCGTTGCGGAGGACACCTCGCGCGATCGCGCAGGTCGCCCTCGCGGAGCAAGCGCTGAGCTCGTGGGTCGACGCCGAGGAGCACCTCCGCGAGGCCCTCTCCGAGGAGCAAGACCCGTGGATCAGGCAGAACCGGCCTGCGCTCGAGAGCGCGGCGCGGCTCATCGCGGGCAAGCTCGCGTGGCTCTCGGTGCGCTCGAACGTCGACGACGCGACGCTCTACGTCGGCGGGCGCCCGCTGGGCCCCGTCGCGGAGCGCTCGCGCGTGCGCGCCGTCGCGGGCCAGGTGACCGTCGAGCTCCGCCGGGCGAGCGGCGCGTCGCAGGTCCGGGCGGTCCTCCTCGTCCCGGAGGAGGAGGCGCACCTCACGATCGACTTCGCAGAGGACGCGGCGGCGTCTCGCTCCCCTGTGAAGGCTCGCGCGGACGCTCCGGAGCCGCGTCCCTCCTCGCTCAGCCGCGTGGCCGGGTTCGCCACGGGCGGCGCCGGTCTCCTCGGGCTCGGCGCGGGCGTCGTGTTCGGGCTCCGCGCCGCCTCCTTCAAGCGCGAGCGCGACGCCGACTGCGCCCGAGGGTGCACCGCCGCCGGCGTCGCCGCGGACCGCGACGGACGATCGGCGGCGCTCGTCTCCACCGTCGCGTTCGTCGCAGGCGCGGGGCTCGCCACGCTGGGCGTCGTGCTCGTGCTCACCGCGCCGAGCGACAAGGCGACGGTCGCCGTCTCGGCGGGCGCGGGGAGCGTGACGCTCGAGGGTCGGTTCTGATCCCGACCTTCAGGCCAGCAGCGCGAGCGGCCCTTCGCTCGGGGGGAGCGGGAACTGGTTGATGAACGGCGCCTTGTCGACGAGGAGCACGCGCCGGAGCTCGCTGTGGATCTGCGCGGGGTGGATGCGGAGGCCGTTGCCGTTCGGATCGTCCGGCAGGACCTCGTTCACGTTGTTCTTGTTGACGCGGAGCGCCTTGTGGCCCTCGTCGGTCTCGCCGATCGCGCGCCCGCCGCGGACCCCAGGGCCCGCGAGGAGCACCGAGGTGACGTTCCAGTGGTCCTTGCCGTTGCCCGTGTTGTAGCGGGGGGTCCGCCCGAAGTCGGACGTGACGAGGACGTAGAGCTTGTCCTTGATCCCGAGCTGCGCGGCGCGGAGCATCACGTAGCGGAGCCTGGAGACGAACGAGCCCATCGCGGACGCCTGGCTGACGTCATGCTGGCCGTGCGTGTCGAAGCCGCCCTGCGCGAAGGTCGCCGACACCGAGATCCCCGCCTGGAAGCAGCGCAGGATCGTCTCGAGTGGACGCCCGAGATCGACGAAGCGCGTGTTGCCCTGCGCGTTCGGGGTCGTCATGTACGCGCGCACGTCCGGCGGGAGATCGTTCGCGAAGGTGTCGATCGTCGGCGCCGGGCCCGTCGTCACGCTCTTCAGCAGGTTGATCGCATCGCCGCCCCTGATCGCGTCGCGGACGGCGTTGAGCGTCCGCTTGTTCCGGGGGAGCGTCGCCTGCGCCTCGAGGCGGGCGAAGCGGCTGCCGCGCATCTCGAGGATCCGCCGCGCCGCCACGTCGGTGAGGAGCCCGGCCTCGTTCGCGTTCGCGCCGCCCCGGAAGGGCTCGGCGAGGAGCGGGACCTTGTCGCCGGGGAAGCGCGACGTGCCGACGACGTCGCCCGTGCGGTTGTACTGACCCGACGCGAGGAAGGCCATCGGGACCTGACGCTCGCGCGCGACGGCGCCCGCGAAGAGGGCGGCGAGCGCGGGGAGCTCGACGTCGTTGTGCCCGCACGCGAGCCCCTGGACGCCCGTGTCGTGGTTGTTCGTCTGCGTATCGACGCCGTTGAAGACGAGAAAATCCTGGCCGACGGTCTGGAAGAAGTGGACCGGATCCTCGACCGGCCCGCCCTGCTCGCGGAGGAGGTACTTCGCGGCGCCCGCGGCGGACGGCACGGGGATGTTTCCGACGCGCGTGATCTCGGTCGCGAGACGGTTCTCGTAGACGGGCGTGCTCCCGCCGGCGGTGAGCTTGCCGTCGCAGAACATGGTCGGGTCCCAGCCGCCCCCCGCGTGCAGATGGAGGAAGTAGGGTCCGCCCCACGTGCTCTCGCCCGCGGCCTGGGCCTGCGAGGAGCGCGTCCACGGGAGCATGAGCGAGAGACCGGTGAGGCCGGCGAGCTGGAGGAAGTTGCGGCGTTGCATGGTGTTCTCCTCGTCTCTCACTCGTGGGTGAAGCGGTAGTCCGTCAGCAGGTACGTCACGACGGCCTGCCAGGAGCGGACGGTGAAGTTCTCGTCGACCGTGAGCTTCATGCCCGGCTCGTACGGCGCCTTGTCGGGCCGATCGCGGAGCGCGGGGAAGCTCGGACGCAGGTTGCCGTTCTGGTCGGGCGCGAAGGTGACGCCCTTGTCCCAGTCCGTCTCCGCGCGGCAGCGACCGTTGCCGATCCCCTTCGCGCCGCCGTCCTTCGTGAGATCGGTCTGCTCGAGATCCTTCCACACGTCGACGAAGAGCCCGTAGACGTCGGTGACCTCCTGGGAGTCGGTCTCGACGCGCTCGCCGAGGAGCCGCCAGAAGAGCGACTTGATGTTCGCCCGGATCTTCGCCTCGGCATCGGGCACGGCGACGAGCGGGAGGCTCGCGTTCGTGCGCGGCGAGAACGGCGTCGTCGTGAGCTCCACGTCGCGGAAGAGGCGGCGCTCGGCGGCCGGCTTCGTGAAGTCGTACGAGGTCGCGCGGCAGGCGACGAGCGCGCCCGAGTACTGGCTCGTCGCGATCATGATCGGGCTCATCGTCTCCGTGCGCTTCGTCGTGTCGCCGGAGTCGATGCCGCCGTAGACCAGGCGCCAGTCGCGATCGCTCACGAAGTCGGAGCGGAGGAAGCCGTCCTTCGCGCGGCGGAAGTCCTGCGAGGCCGCCTCGTTCTGGAAGAAGTAGAGGCCGGTCGTCGCGCGGAACTTGCGACCGAGCATCTCGGGGGTGAGGAGGCGCCCCGGCCCGAGGCCGTCGTGGAGGCCGTCCTTCGTCGTGTCGCCCGACCGAGCGCGGTAGTACGGGCTCTTCAGGATCTCGACGACGAGCTTCCGGAGGTCGAACTTGGCGTTCACGAAGCGGGCGCCCGCGCGGACGAACCAGTCGTTCTGGAGGCTGAACGCGCGGACCTTGTCGTCGTAGTCTTTCGCCGCCTTGTCCTGCGGGAAGGAGAGCGGCTCGTCGCCGACGATGCCCTTGTACATGATGTGCGCGACCGCCACGCCGAAGCGCGGGTCCTGCGGGATCTGCGCGGCGAGCCACATGATCGCGTTGCCGTAGTTCTGCGGCGGCATCTGCACCGTGCCGAAGCCCGGCGGCAACATGTCGTCGTGCCACTTGTCGTCCGGCTCGAAGCGCGTCATGTCCTGGTCGCTGAAGCCGCGGAAGCCGCCCGCGAGCGGGTCGAGGACCTTGTGGCAGACCGAGCACTGCGCGGAGTTCGCGGTCGGGTTCTGGACCGACGTGAGCGCGGTGGAGTCGACCGGCCGCGAGGCGAACCTGAAGATGTCGGTCGCCAGGAAGTTCTTGAGGACGATGCGCGCACGCTTGCGTCCCTTGTTCGTCGGCGTCGTCTCCCAGCGGTTCAGGAACGCCGGCGTCGTGAGGACGCCCGCGGTCGGGACGGGCACCGTGCGGGTCGTCGACTGGCGCGTCCGGTTCTGGACCGGCGAGAAGGAGACCTTCCTCCACTCGTTGTACGCGGACGGATCGAGGGGGGCGTCGTGCGGGAGGCCGTACGCCTTCGCGACGTAGGGGTTCGCGACGACGTAGTTGCCGGCGACGACGTCCGAGAACGGAAGATCGTTCCGGACGATGTACTCGATGAGCCGCATCGGCTCCTCGGTGAGCGAGATCCCCGTCCACGTCCGCTTCTCCGACGAGTAGCCCGGCGCGCGATCGTCGTAGAGCTCAGGCGCCATCGCGAACTCGTCGGCGACGCCGGCGTCGACGCCCCGCTCGGTGAGGAGCGCGTCGTTCCAG
Organism: Polyangiaceae bacterium; assembly: GCA_022842465.1. Classification (GTDB taxonomy): domain Bacteria; phylum Myxococcota_A; class Polyangia; order Polyangiales; family Polyangiaceae; genus Labilithrix. The sequence goes on from JALHPN010000173.1 coordinate 4,193, forward strand.
ATCTCGCGCAGGCGGTCGTAGAAGAGCTCCGTCCGCGTGACCTCGAGGAGGAACGCGTCGAGCCCCTCCTCCGACTGCACCTGCTCGAACTGCGCGTCGGTCGGGTAGAAGCCGCCGACGCTGACGGCGGCCTTGCGCGCGACGGCCTGGTTGTCGAGGTAGTCGACGGCGAGCTGGTCGTCCGCGTCGCACGTCTTCTCGACGCCTGCGCGGAGCTCCGTCACGAACTTCTCGAGGATCTTGTAGTCCTCCGAGTCCTTCGCGAGGACCGCGCCGCCGCCGTGCTCGCGCTGACCGAGCGGCTTGACGAGGATGAGCGGCGTGTCGCGGACCTCGATCTCCGCGTACTGCTTGATCGCGTTCAGGTTGGCGGTGACGAAGTCCGGCGTCGTCTCGCGATACATCTTGAACTTCGCGCCGACGTTGTCGGCCAACCCGCCAGGTGTGTGGCAGCCGACGCAGGTCTGCATCGCCTTGCCGTACACGCGCGTCGTGAAGTACTCGCGCGTGCTCACGCACGACGCGTCGCCGCCAGCGCTCGTCTCGCTGCTCGAGCAGCCTGCGCTCGATCCTGCGAGCGTGCTGCCGACGGCGAGCATGCCCAGCGTCAGCGCCCTCGCGCTCGACAACGTCCCGTTCCGCATGAGTCCTCCTCGCGCGTTGCCCCTCCAGCCAACGGCATGGAGAGTGGTCGGTCAAGGATCCAGCCCTGTGTAGGATACAAATGAGTACGAGGAGCGCCCAAGCCTCCGCCGCGAGGCGCAGAGCGGAGCACACGCCGGAGCACGTACGGCGCCGCGGAGATCTCGGGGTCGCGCGCGAGCCGTGGTACCGTCGACGGCGATGGGCGCATCGCTTCACCGAACGGAACGTCTTCGCCGCGGGCTCGCGCTCTTCGGCATCGCTTCGCTCGTCGGCACGTCGACGCTGATCGCCTGCTACAGCGAGGGGTCGGAGAGCTCCGACGTCGACCCGCTCTCCACGAGCGGCGTCTACGTCCCGGCCGAGGCCGCGGCGCAGAACCCGGTCGCTCCGGGCATCACGCCGGGCACGCCGGGCGTGGACACGCCGGAGCCGCGAGACAGCGGCGGGCCGTTGCCGACCGACGCGGCCACGCCGAAACCGCCCGACGCGAGCAGCCCCGACGCGACCTGACGCGAGGCCGGGACCGCGGCATTCGTCGCCGCATCCGGATATCGGACGCTTTTTCTTCTACCTACGCGGAGTAGCCAGGTAGGCTGCTCTGCGTCGTCGGCCCTTAGTCCGAGCCGAGCTTCGGAACATGAGCGCACAACGTCCACGGTCTCCCCGGGCCTTTCGCCGTACCTTCTCGAGGCGCCTCCTCGTGGCGGCCGCCACGTCGGTCTCGGGCCTCGCTGCGGCCTCGCCGGCCGCCGCGCAGCAACGCCAGTTCACGCTGGATCGGCTCATGGTGCCGGGCGCCCCGGCTGACGGCGTCTCGCTCTTCCGACCGACGACGTCGCAGCGGACGACGCTCTACGGCCAGCTCGGGGTCGGCTACTCGCTGAACCCGCTCCGGACGAGCAGCCTCTCGCGGGATCCGGCGACGCTCCGCGACTCGCCGCACGCCGTCATCGCGCACCAGCTCGCGTTCTACGGGAGCGCGGGCTTCGAGCTCCTCGACCGCGTGATCCTCGGCGTCACGTTCCCGGTCTACGTCCACGAGGGCACGAACCCGACCTACGGCGGCGGCGACATCATCCGCGCGGGGCAGTCGAACACGACGTTCCTCGCCACCGACGGCGCGGCCGCCGGCGACACGCGCCTCGATCTCCGCGGCGTGATCTGGCGCTCGCCGGACCGCAAGACGGCCTTCGGCGCGCAGCTCTCCTTCTTCGCGCCCTCCGGCAACGCGGTTCGGCTCGGCGGCGACGACGACCCGTCGTCCTACTGGATGATCAACGGCGAGCACACGGTGAAGAACGTCACCCTCGTCGCCAACACGGGCCTCCACTTCCGGCCGCGCCACGGGATCAATGATCCGAGCGCCGGCTCCGGCCTCGGCGTCGGCAACGAGTGGCGCTGGGCCGTCGGCGCCTTCCTCCCGCTGAAGGACGGCAAGTACCGCGTCGGCGCGACGATCATGGGGCAGACCGGCATCGAGAGCAGTCGGCTCACCGGCGACACCGCCTTCACGAAGCAGAACTCGCCGATCGAGGTGCTCGCCGAGGGGCGCATGCGCTTCGGCCCGGCCGATCACTTCTGGCTCGGCGGCGGCCTCGGCACGGCGATCCTCCGCGGCTACGGCGCCCCGGATCTGCGCGTCGTCGCGCTCCTCGGGACGTACATCCCGCTCCTCGAGTCGGAGGCGAAATCGCCGGAGGCGGTCCGCGCCGAGCGCCGCGCTGCGCGTCGCGCCGAGCGCCTGAGCGATCGCGACAACGACGGCATCCCGGACGACATCGACGCGTGCCCGGACGAGGCCGAGGATCACAAGGGCGGCGACCCGAGCGACGGCTGCCCGATGCCTCCCGATCGAGACGGCGACGGCATCCCGGATCAGTTCGACAAGTGCCCGGATCAGGCCGAGGACAAGGACGGCATCGACGACGGCGACGGCTGCCCCGAGGACGACGCCGACAACGACGGCATCCCCGACGCGGTCGACGCGTGCCCGAAGGAGCCGGGCAGCAAGAGCTCGGATCCGAAGAAGAACGGCTGTCCGACGATGATCCGCGTCGAAGGCGACATCGTCCGCATCATGCAGCAGGTGCACTTCGCGTTCGGCTCGGCCACGATCCTCCCGGAGAGCTTCCCGATGCTCCAGGAGATCGCGAACCTCCTGAAGGCGAACAAGAGCATCAAGCGCATGAGCATCGAGGGCCACACGGACAACCGTGGCTCGGCCGAGATCAACAAGAAGCTCTCGCAGTCGCGCTCCGACTCGGTGCGCGCGTGGCTCGTCGGCCACGGGGTCGAGGGCGATCGCCTCGAGGCGCACGGCTACGGTCTCGAGCGCCCGATCGAGGACAACTCGACGGACGGCGGCCGCGCCGCCAACCGCCGCGTCGAGTTCAAGATCGTCGACCAGGAAGACCCGAACAAGGTCAAGAAGTAGGCGGACGCCGATGCGACAGGGATCCTTCAGATCAGGAAGGGTCAGTCATCCGTCTCCGCGTCGACGCCGGCGTCAGCGTCGTCCCCGTCGCGATCCTGGTTCGCGACGTCAGGGTCCTTCGCCTGGAGCTTCTCCTTCTTCTCGGCGTCGAGCTTGACCATGAACGCGTCGCACTGGCGTCGATAGGCGCCGCCGAAGCTGGAACCGCAGTCCCGAGGCGGCGCGTCCTCCGCCCCCGCCCTCGCTCTCATCACGCTCTCTTCGTCGTTGAGCCTCAGGCAGCGGTCGCGCCGCGCCTTGTCCACGAGACATCTCCCCGTGTAGTTGGTGCAGACGATGCGTCGGTTCGTCGGGTCGGGGTTGTAGGACTGGGGACCGACGAAGAGGCCGCAGGCCTCGGTCTTGTCGGGCAGCGCGCCGATGTACTCGAGGATCTGGCCCGCGGGGCAGCCGTTCGCGCCGTAGGACCTGTCGCAGGTCGCGGGCGCGCTCATCCCGGAGGTGGAGTCGTCGACCTCTTCCTCGGCGGAGCTCGGGGCGCAGGCCACCACGAGCAGAGGGAGGGCGGCGGCGCCGATCCAGCGGTGATGGAGTCCGGGCATCGAAGGTTCCGTTTCGCAGGCGGCTTACGTCGAGTGCGGTTCCGTGAACCCAGCCTGCAGAGCTCGTGCCCGGCCGGCCCTCTCGCGCAGGCTCCACCGTCGTCCTCCCATGCGCTCGAAAGCACGTGATCGACGGAGCGTGCAGGCATCCAGGTGCGCATGATGCTCCCCCTGATCTGGATGACCACCACCTCGGCCAATTCTTGCGAGTAGGCGAAGTGCACGCGCTCGCCGCGTGCGCGATGCATGCGCGCGAGGTGCGCGCGTCGCTCGAGGAGCACGTCGCGCTCGGGCCCGAGACGAAGATCCTCGAGGTCGGGTGCGGCCCTCATGGAGTGTCGTTCTTCCTCGACGTGGGTGACGTCACGGCGGTCGATCCCCTCGCCGCCTTCTACGACGACGCGTTCGCGTGGGTTCGCGAGGGCGCGCGCGGTGTGACGACGCTCGAGGCGCGCGGCGAGGACCTGCCGTTCGAGGACGGCGCCTTCGACGTCGTCATCACGGACAACGTCCTCGACCACACGCGCGAGCCCGCGCGCGTGCTCCGCGAGATCCATCGCGTGCTCCGCCCGCGCGGCGTGCTCTTCTTCGCGGTCAACGTCCACCGGATCACGGGCTGGGCGCTGACGGCCGCGCACGAGCGCGTCGTGACGCGCGTGCGACGACCGCTCGACATGCTCGCGCCACATCCGTTCGCGTTCCGCAGGCAGGACGCCGTGGGGATGCTCGAGGCGGCCGGCTTCCTCATCGCGAGCGAGCGCGAGCTACCGCACGGTGATCATCACCACGGCGAGCCGCGGTCGGTGCTCCGCCGTCTCGCGCGCGGCGCGTTCGACCGGATCTTTCCCGTGGCCTACTGGCAGGCCGTCTGCTCGAGCGAGCCCCGAGGAGACGGCCCCGTCGTCCCGATCGGGTGAGCGACGCACGACGGCGTCCTCGCGATCGCCGATCCGTGAGGGGCCGTCGAGCTCCGTCGGCACGGCGTCGAGGGCGATCGCCTCGAGGCGCACGGCTACTCGCCGTAGCGAGCGACCACTCCCCCCTCGCAGCGCGAAGTCGGACGTCGCGCTCGTCACCGGACACGGATGTCGTCGAGGGCGAATGAGGCAGACTGCGAGCCTTGGGCGTAGGTCACGGCGAAGGAGACGGCCGCCGCCGCACCGTGAGCGAGCTGCGGCTGGCTGGTGGCCGCGACGAGGGCGCCGTCGACCCTGAGCTCGGGCGCCTTGCCGCCGGGCGCGCCGCTCCACGCGACCAGCTCGATATCGGCCCAGACGCACCCGTGGCGGAGAGTGCGCCCGTGCGCTCTCTACCGAGCCGCCGCGGCCGTGGGGGCAGGGGCGAGCGGGGTCGGCCCGCGATCGAGCTGCCATGTGCAGTTGACCTCGTCCGCGCCGAAGTCGTGCGACCACGTCTGGCACGTCCGGACGTAGATCGCTTCCTTCCCGCACCCGCGGACGAGGCGCGTGCGGTCGTCCACGACCGGATAGGTCGTGACCTTGTCGCAACGGATGTCGAGCGCCGCGCGCTTCTCCAGAGCGCTCAGCTGCAGCGGGGCGCGGGTAAAGCATGCCGTCAGCGTGCCGAGGACGAGCATCGTGAACGCGACGATGACGGGGACGGTATTCATGCTCGCGGCTCAGCACGCGTCGCGCCACGCCCGCGTCGCGTGATGCGCGGCCCCGGAACAGCCGCGAGGTCCCCGCCTTCACGTTGCACCCGTGAACGCCGCTTCACGCGGCGTCCGGGCGACGTGCCCGACGCGGCGAGCGCGCGGCGGTCGGCGGCGGACCACTAAGGGCCCGCGACACATCGCACGCGAGCGAGGGCGGCCTCGGAGAGGGACCTCACCGCGCGCTCGGGCGTGAAGTCGACCACCACCGCGCGGCTCGTATCGCCGTTCTCGGCGGTGCTCGACCACGTCGGACCGTAACCGTCGTCGACGCCGAAGATCGACGCGTCCCAGGCCGGGGCAGAGGCGGCCCGCACGTCCGTGAGCGACTCGAGCTCCCGCGCGTTCGGGAGACGCCAAGCGCCCCCTGCGACCTTCGACGCCTGGCACGCGGCGACCGCCTCGAGGAACGCCATCGTCGTCGGCAGGCCGCGCCGCTGCCACGTCAGACCGGTGCGCCGGTCCGTCGCCGTCTCCGGCGTCACGTCCACCCAGCGGACCGAGGGCGCGGGCAACCCTCGGACGCAGCGCACACGGAAGGCAGCGTTGATCGGCTCCGCCTTCGCGACGCCGAGGCCGAACGCGACGGTCCACGCTCGCGTGCTCGGCGCCTGCGCGTCGGGGCTCGTCGTCCAGTACGCCCCTGCTTCGCTCGCGCCGTCGAAGGCGTCGCGGCTCAGCGCGGGGTCGCGGGTCGCGTAGTCCACGATCGAGAGGAGCTCGATCCGCGTCGGCACGCGCCAGTCGTCGCCCTCGGTCGTCAGCCCCTCGCAGTAGGCGCGCGCCTCCGCGAGGGTCGTCGCGCCCGGTCGCGCGGCGCGCTCCCAGACGAGGCGTGTCCGCTCGTCGAGCACGGTCCCCGTCGTCAGCGCGTAGTCGGCGCCCTTCGGGTAAGGACGTGGCAGCGGCCACATCGCGAGCTCGAGGTCGCGCATCGCGTGCGGCTCCACCGTGGCATCGGCGTCGTCCCGATCGCCGCCGTCGGGCATCTGGGGAGTAGGCGCGTCACCCTCCGGGATGGGTGACGCCGACGTGTCCCCGTCGGCGACGCGGAGGTCGGAGCACGCGACCGTGACGAGGGAGACGCCGACGAGCAGCGCGGCGCCTCGAAGGCTCACGGTCCCTTCACGCAGCGAGTGCCGGCGTAGTCCGTCTTCGCGATCGTGCCCATGTAGGCGCCCGTCGACGGGATGAAGGAGAGCACGTACGCGTTGTCTCCGTCCGCGTTCGAGGCCCACAGCTGGGCTGCTCCGATCGTCGCGTTCGCGGCGGAGAAGGTCGTCTTGTCCCAGAGCGGTCCCGTCGCCGCGCGTGGGTCGTAGATGGTCTCGAGCTCGCGGACCGTGGGGAGGCGGTACCCCGTGGCGCCGTCGAGCGCCGCCTGCGAGCAGCCCTGGAGAGCGACGGACCACGTCACGGCAGCGCTCGAGACCCGCTGCCAGCGGAGCCCGGTCTTCGTGTCGAGCGCGGTCTGCGCCGTGAGCTGGTAGTGCCCTGGCGGAGCGTCGCCTCCCGCGCGATCGGCCACGAGGAGCATCGCGACGACGGGCAACCAGGGGAGGAGCCGAGTCGGTCGCATCACACCCCTCCCCGCACGCAGCGGACCGCGTGCACCTCGTCCTTCGGCACCGTGAGCGCCTGGCCGAAGTCGAAGCTCACGACGTAGCGGCGCAGCGCGAGCGTCGGGTACGACGTCCTGGTCCAGTACATCGACTCCGGCGAGCCCGCGTCGATGACGGTGCCGGGGAACGCCGTCGCGTTGATGGCGGGCTTCGAGGTGCCGAAGTCGACGAGCGAGAGGAGCTCGATGCGCGTCGGCATGCGCCAATCGGTGAAGCCGTGGAGGCTCAGGGTCTCGCAATAGACCGCGGCGTCGTCCCACGTCTTCGGCGTCGTCGGCGCTCGCTCCCAGAGGAGGCCCGTCGTGCGATCACAGACGGCGGCGGTCTCGACACGGTACGAAGAGGCGGCGGGTGACGACTCCGGAAGCCGCCACTGCGCCCACTCGCGATCGGGCGCGGCCGCGTCGGGCAACGGGATCGAAGCGCACCTGTCGGCGACCGGCGCGGCGTCGACGGCCGCGTCGGGAGCCGCCACGGGCTTCGCTGCATCCGGCGACGAGGGCCACGGATCGATCGCGGCCGCCCCGTCGGACGACGAGGGGCCGCCGTCCGCCGGTTCGTCGGACGACGCGCGGAGGTCACCACAGGCGAAGGCCGCGAGCACCATCGAGGACGGCACGGCGAGGCGCAGCAAGTGCGCGCGGCGTGGCGTCGGCCGGCAAGGCATGCGGGCACCATGACACGGCCTCGGAGGCCGTCAATCCGGTCGTCGCGGCGTGGTAGCCTTCGCCCGCCATGACCGAGAAGACGTACGTGTCGGGGTTCGGCAACGAGGTCGCGACGGAAGCGCGTGCCGGCGCGCTCCCGCAGGGTCGGAACTCGCCGCAGCGCGTTCCATTCGGGCTCTACGCCGAGCAGCTCTCGGGCACCGCCTTCACGGCGCCGCGCGCGGAGAACCGTCGATCGTGGCTCTACCGTCTACGGCCCACGGCCGCGCATCCTCCCTTCGCGCCCCACGCCCAGGGCCTCGTCCGGAGCGGCCCCTTCGACGAGGTCCCGCCGACGCCGAACCGGCTCCGCTGGGACGCCCCCTCCATGCCGCCTGCGCCGACCGACTTCGTCGACGGCCTCGTCACGTACGCCGGCAACGGGGACGCCTCCCAGGGGAACGGCATCGCCGTCCACATGTACGCGGCGAACCGCTCGATGAAGGACCGCGTCTTCTTCGACGCCGACGGCGAGCTCCTCTTCGTCCCGCAGCAGGGCAGGCTCGAGGTGGTGACGGAGATGGGCGTCCTCGGGCTCGCGCCCGGTGAGATCGGCTGCGTACCGCGCGGTGTCCGCTTCCGTGTCGAGCTCCCTGACGGGACCGCGCTCGGGTACGTGTGTGAGAACTACGGCGCCTTCTTCCGGCTCCCGGAGCTCGGACCGATCGGGTCGAACGGCCTCGCGAACGTCCGCGATTTCCTCACCCCGAACGCCTGGTTCGAGGACGTCACGCGCCCGACCGAGGTCGTGCAGAAGTTCTGCGGCCGCCTATGGTCGACGAGCCTCGACCACTCGCCGCTCGACGTCGTCGCGTGGCACGGCAACCTCGCCCCCTACAAGTACGACCTCGCTCGGTTCAACACGATCGGCACGGTGAGCTTCGATCACCCGGACCCCTCGATCTTCACCGTCCTCACCTCGCCGAGCGAGGTGCGCGGGACGGCGAACTGCGACTTCGTCATCTTCCCGCCGCGGTGGATGGTGGCCGAGCACACGTTCCGCCCGCCCTGGTTCCACCGCAACGTGATGAGCGAGCTCATGGGGCTCGTGTTCGGCCACTACGACGCGAAGGCCGGCGGGTTCGTGCCCGGCGGCGCGTCGCTCCACAACTGCATGAGCGGTCACGGCCCGGACAAGGCGAGCTACGACGCCGCCGTCGCCGCCGAGCTCGGCCCGCAGAAGATCGACCAGACGATGGCCTTCATGTTCGAGAGCCGCTGGGTGCTCCGACCCACGCGCCACGCGATGGAGACGACGGCGCTCCAGAAGGACTACGACGCGTGCTGGTCGGGCTTCGAGAAGGCGCGCCTCGGCTGATGCCGGAAGAGGACGAGCTCACCACGGACGGACTCACGCGCGACTGGACGATCCTCCAGCGGCGTCGCGGCCACCGGCACTCGACCGACGATCTCCTCACCGGCTGGTACGCGGCGACGAGGGTCGCCCCGCGGACGCGGCTGCTCGATCTCGGCAGCGGCATCGGCTCGGTCGGCCTCCTCGTCCTCTGGCGCTCGCCGGGCGCGACCCTCATCGCGATCGAGGCCCAGGAGGTGAGCTTCGCCCTCCTCGAGCGGAACATCGCGCGGAACGGCCTCGCGGAGCGTGTGCGCGCCGTCCACGGCGACCTCCGCCACGTGCGCTTCGAGGAGCGCTTCGACTGCGTGACGGGCAGCCCGCCCTACTTCGACGTGAAGGACGGCATCGTCTCCGCCGACTCCCAGCGCGCGCACGCCCGCTTCGAGCTCCGCGGCGACGTGCGGGACTACGCCCTCGCCGCGCGGGAGGCGCTCGCGCCCGCCGGCCGCTTCGTCTTCTGCTTCCCGACCGTCCAGCGGGCGCGCGCGGAGGCCGCCGTCCACGCGGCAGGCTTGGTCCTCGAACGCTCGCGCGACGTCATCCCGCGCGAGGGGATCGCCCCGCTCTTCTCGCTCTTCTGCTGCCTCCGGCGGGAGGACGCGCCGGCCTCGCTCGTCCACGAGCGGGAGGCGCCGTACCTCGTGCGCGGCGCCGACGGGAGGCCGACGGCCGAGCACGCGGCCGCCCGCGCGACCTTCGGGATGACGTCGTGATTCCGAGCGCTTGGCCATGCTCGCCCTCGCCCTCCGACCCCGCGCCCCGTTCCCCTGTCGCGAAAGGTCGGCTTGACACCCCGCGGGTTCAGTGCTTTTTTTCGCCGCCCTGATTTCGGGAGGCGCTCGTCGTGAGCCCTTCCTCATCGAAAGACACGAGCCATGGCCAAGCCGAAGCGAACGTATCAGCCGCACAACACCCGTCGTCTCCGCACGCACGGCTTCCTCGCGCGCATGGCGACCCGCGGTGGCGCGAAGGTGCTCGCGAACCGTCGCCGCAAGGGCCGGAAGCGCCTCACGGTCTCGATCTTCAAGAAGTGACCATGAGGTGAGCGGCCCGAGCGCACGCGCCCTGCCGTACGGACGCGATCGCCGCATCCGGAGGCGCGCCGACTTCCTCCGCGTCCAGGCGGACGGAAAGCGCGCCACCAGCGCTCACTTCATCCTTCTCGTCGCCGCGCGACGGGCCGACCGGGACTGCCCGTGGCCTCGCGCGGCGTCGTCGCGTCTGGGGATCGTCGTGACCCGCAAGGTCGGGAACGCGGTGCAGCGGAACCGTATCAAGCGCGTGTGCCGCGAGGTCTTCCGCCAGTGGCCGGGCTACGTGCCGGACGGGGTCGACCTCGTGGTCATCGCGCGGGGCGCGGCCTACGAGCTCTCTCTGGACCAGGTGAAGCGGGAGTGGGAGCGGGCGCGCCCGTCGCTGCTCCGCCACGCCACGGGGGTCCTGGAAGCCGCGGCGGCGGCGGCAGGCTCGTGAGTCGTGCGTTGGATTCGAGGTGGCACGCCGGCGCGCCAGGCCTCATGTTGGCGCCGTCCTTGGTGGCCCGGATCCTCATCGCCGTCGTGCGGCTCTACCAGCTGATGATCTCGCCCTGGCTCGGGCGGGTGTGTCGGTTCGAGCCCTCGTGCTCGCGCTACGCCGTGGCCTGCCTCCAAGCGCATGGCGCCGCACGCGGCAGCTTGCTTTCGGTCAAGCGCCTGTGTAAGTGCCACCCCCTCCACCCGGGCGGGTACGACCCTCCCCCGAGCGGCGGCGACCAGGACGACGACCTTCCGATCACACGAAAGAAGTAGGGAATGGATCGAAGCGCGCTCCTGCGGATGCTGCTGATCGTCGGGCTCGTCCTGGCGTTCTTCCAGTTCGGCATGCCGATGCTGACGGGCAGCAGCGACAAGCCCCAGGCGCTCCCCGAGGAGGTCTACAAGAACGCGCCCGCCTTCGTGCCGGACGCCGTCGATCCCCCCGTGTCGCCCGACAAGCCGAACGCGCCGCCCGAGGGCGAGCTCTGCACGATCGTCGGCAACCGCTTCGACGCGACGGTGTCGACGCGCGGCGCGGCGCTGACGAGCTTCGTCCTCAAGGACAAGCAATACGGCGACCGCGGCGGCATGGAGATGGTGACGACGCCGGACCACGAGCGTTGGCGCCCCCTCCGCACGCTCTTCCGCTCGCCCGAGGCGGGCGACCAGGTCGCGTACGACCGGTTTCCCTGGAAGCTCGACAAGCAGGACGGGACGGCGTGCGTCTTCTCCTTCGAGGACGCGGACGTGAAGATCGTGAAGACGATCAGCGCGAACGCGCGCGCCTTCGAGCTCGAGGTCGAGACGACGATCACGAACCTCGCGTCCGTCGCGAAGAAGCACCAGTTCCAGATCGGCGAGTACTCGTACCGCAAGAACGGCGACGTGAAGGGCAGCATGGGGCGCGTCTCGCCCTTCCAGACGGAGCTCGCCTGCGCGAGCGGCAAGGACGTCGAGCGGAAGGCGAAGGACGACTTCAAGTCGGGCTGGTTCGGTGTCCCGGCGGCGGACCGCTACGCGGCCGTGAACAGCCACTTCTTCGCCCAGGCGCTCGTCCCGATGGAGGGGCCTACCCCGTCGTGCGAGGTCCTCGCGCAGAACGTCCTCACGCCCGGCGCGACGGACTCGGACGACCACGGCGCCGTCTACCAGGCGAAGCTCGTCTACCCGGTCAAGGAGCTCGCGCCGATGCAGGTCGCGACCTACCGGCAGATCGCCTTCGACGGCCCGAAGGAGCGCGACGTGCTCGCGAAGGCGGCTGGCGGCGACAAGCTCCGTGACGTCATCAACCTCGGGTTCTTCTCGCCCGTGGCGCGCTTCCTCGTCGGCGTCCTCCGCTTCCTGCACGACCAGGTGACCGGCAACTGGGGCCTCGCGGTCATCCTCATGACCGTCGGTCTCCGCACCCTGCTCTTCCCGCTCACGTGGAAGTCGATCAAGACGACCATCAACATGCGGAAGCTGAAGCCGGAGGTCGACGCGCTGAACGCGAAGTTCGCCGACGACCCGCAGGCGAAGAACCTCGCGATGATGGAGCTCTGGAAGAAGCACGGCGTGAACCCGTTCGGCGGGTGTCTGCCTCAGCTCGTCCAGATGCCGGTCTGGTTCGCGATGTACACGACGCTCCAGACGGCGGTGGAGATGTACCACACGAAGTTCCTGTGGTTTTCCGACCTCTCCGCGCCGGACAAGTACTTCGTCCTCCCGCTGCTCCTCGGCGTCTTCATGATCGTCCAGCAGCGCATCGTCCCGCAGCAGGGCATGGACCCCGTGCAGCAGAAGATGATGATGTACATGCTGCCGGCCGTCTTCACGTTCATGATGCTGTTTCTCCCGGCGGCGCTCGGCGTCTACATGCTGACGAACAGCATGCTCGGCATCGCGCAGCAGCTCATCGTCGAGCAGGTCGCCCCGCGGAACGACAAGCGGGAGATCGTCGTGAAGCAAGCCGGCAACGGCAACGGCGACAAGAACTTCGGAAAGGGCAAGGCACGTGTCTGACAACGATCTCGAGGTCTCGAAGAACAACGACGGCGCGAACGCCGGCGACGACAACCTGGATCCGCAGACGGTCCGTGCCCTCGGCTTCGTGCAGATGCTGCTCGAGAAGATGGACATGGACGCGGAGTGCACGCTCGCGCCCGACGACGGCGAGGGCACGGCCGACGAGATCCGGCTCGAGATCGAGGGCCCCGATGCGGGCCGCGTGATCGGCAAGCGCGGCTCCGTCCTCGAGGCGATCCAGTACCTGACGACGCGCGTGGCGCACCGTCCGGGCGAGCCCCGCAAGCACATCGCGGTCGACGCGGAGGGCTACCGCGCCCGCCACGAGGACCAGCTCGCCGACATGGCGAAGAAGCTCGCGCGTCGCGTCGCCAAGGAGGGCAAGGTCATCACCTTCGATCCGATGAGCGCGCGCGATCGCCGCGTCGTCCACATGGCGCTGAAGGACATCACGAGCGTCCGCACCGAGAGCCAGGGTGAGGGACCGGATCGCCGGGTCCAGATCATCCCGGTGAAGGGCGCGCCGCCCGTGCCGCCTTCCGCGCCTGCCTCGCAGTCCTGACGGCGGCGACGAGGGGCTCGGCGTCGTGCCGACGTACACGAACCTCGACGGGACGACGCCCGACAAGGGGCTCGTCGACATCCTCAAGTGGCAGATCGGCGATCGCCTCGCGGGCAGGCGTCGCCGGGACGATCGTCCGTTCACGACGCCGCGGCGGCAGAACGACGGGAGCGCCCTGCGCGAGGCCGGGCCGCACCTCACCTGGGTAGGGCACGCGACGTTCGTGCAGCGCCTCGGGGGCAAGCTCCTCGCGACCGATCCGATCTGGTCGTCGCGCATCCACACGGTGAAGCGCCTCGCGGAGCCCGGCGTGCCCCTCGAAGCGTGCCCGAAGCTGGACGTCGCCACGGTCTCGCACGCGCACTACGACCATCTCGATCTCCCCACGTTGAAGCGCATCGGCGCGGGCACGACCTTCGTCGTGCCGAAGGACAACGCCGACATCCTCACGGGCGCGGGCCTCCCGACCGTCGTCGAGCTCGCCTGGTGGGAGTCCGTCACGCTCGGCGATCTCCGGATCACGCTCGTTCCGGCGCAGCACTGGTCGATGCGCGCTCCTTGGGATCGGAACAAGCGGCTCTGGGGCGGCTTCGTCTACGAGGCCCTCCAGGGCGGCGAGGTCGTGACGACGAGCTACCACGCCGGAGACACGGCCTTCAGCGAGCGCGTCTTCCGCGAGATCGGCGAGCGGTTCCCGGCGATCGACTACGCGATGCTGCCGATCGGCGCGTACGACCCCGTGTGGTTCATGCAGCCGCAGCACATGGGACCGGAGGAGGCCGGCCGGGCCTTCGAGCTCCTCGGAGCGAAGACGTTCGTCGCGATGCACTGGGGCACCTTCAAGCTCACCGACGAGCCGCTCGGCGAGCCTCCGGAGCGGCTCCGCGCGTGGTGGTCGGAGAAGGGCCACCCCACGGGCGGCCTCTGGGTGCCGGACCTGGGCGAGACCCGGACGCTCTGACGCTCAGGGTTTGCCGTTGCCGTTGCCGTTGCCGTTGCCCTTGCCGTTGCCGTTGCCAGTGCCGTTGCCTTCGTCGGCGCGCTTCGGCTTCGAGGGCTTCGTCGGAGGCACCGGCTCGCCGTCCTCCCCCGTGTCGTACTCCCCGCAGTCGAACCAGTCGGTGCCATCCTCGTTGCAGAACTGGTAGCTCGTCGGGCAGCTCACGCGCCCATACTCGTCCACCCGCGTGAGCTTGCACTCCCGGAGCGCGCTGGCGACGCACACCTTGGGATGCCCCGCAGGTCCGCGGTCGGAGACGACAGCCGTCGCGACGTCGTCCTCCAGCGTCTGCGGGCGCGAGTCCTCTGCCGAAGCGCACGCGGCGAGCATCGACGCGGCAAAGCAGATCCAGAATCGAGAGCAGTGGTTCATCGAGCCCTCCGTCACCTTCCACCGCCGTTCGCGCGCGAACGAGGGGAGGTCCATCGACCATGGTGATCCACGAGCGCCCACCGCGAAAGGTGCATTCGCTCCGTACCTGCTACGGCATTCCGCATTTCGGTCGCGTGCTGTACGCAACCAGGCGCGTGACGACCACGTGACGACCGCGCCGCCGGCTCGTGAAGGATCGCGCCCCCCCGACGCCCCCGGATTGCGCGGAGCGGCGGGACCCCGTAGGAGACGGCCATGCCGAAGGCCCGGGTCCTCCTCGCGCTCGCGGGCGTCGCCCTGGCGGCCTGCGAGGGCACGGACCTCGAACGGAGCCTGGAGACCGTCGGCCCCCGCGGCGCACAGATCACGAGCCTCCTCGCGCAGGCGGACGAGCCCTTCCTGCGCGGACGCCCCGCGCTCGCCGCCGGCAAGTACGTGCGGATGGCAGCCTCGCCCTACGACTACTTCCGCGGGAGCGTCCCGGTCTATCGCGCCGACGCGCGGACGGGGACACAGCCGGTCTCCGTCTCGCGCTTCGGTCTCACGCTACCCCTCGTGCCCAGCCACGGCGACCCGCACCCCGAGAACTTCGGGATGCTGCGCGCCGCCGACGGGACGCTCGCGCTCGAGCCGAACGACTTCGACACGGCCGACCACGCGCCGTACCTCTGGGACGTCCGCCGCCTCACGACAGGCATGGCCCTCGCCGCGATCCTCGCGAACGACGACGACGCGACGGCTCGCGCGCGTACGTCCGCCGAGCGGCGGGCCATCGCGCGTGCCGCAGCAGAGGCGTATCGCGATGCGGTCGAGCGGGCTGCGACCGGGACACCTCCCTCGCTCGTCGGGATGGCGGACGGCGCGATCGTCGCCGAGCTCCGCCGGCGCTCGGTCCGCGACCACGCGAGCCGCGAGGAGCTCGCGGTCCTCACGCGGCTGGAGGGCTCCGCGCGCACGTTCCTCCGCGGCGTGCCCGACCCGGAGGATCCCCAGCATGTCCTCGCGGAGCTGCCCGCCTTCGCGCGCGAGGCGATCCCGACGGCGCTCGCGGGCTACCGATCATCGCTCGTCGTCCCCGTCCCGGCCGAGGAGCTCGTCGTCCTCGACGCCGTCCGCGAGCTGGGGTCAGGGGTTGCGAGCTGGCCGCGCGTCCGCGCCCTCGTCCTCGTCCGCGGTCCGTCGGACGCTCCGGACGACGACGTCATCCTCGAGCTGAAGGAGCTCACGGACAGCGCGATCTCGGTCTCCGTCCCACCCTTCGTGCACGCCGACGACGTCCAGCGCCGCGTGCTCGGCGCCGCGCGTGACGCGTGGGCGCGGGTCGACGCCGAGCCGCGTTGGGGGACGACCCGGTGGCTCGGGCTCCCGTGTCAGGTGCGCGTGGAGTCGGAGGGCCAGAAGGGAGTGCGCATCGCACGCATGCGCGAGGAGCTCGGGACGCCGGAGGCGCTCTCCGAGCTGGCGCGCACTCTCGGCGTCGTCGTCGCGCGGATCCACGTCGGAGACCGCCGCGACCCCGCTCGTGGCCTCGCGCGTGCGCGCGCCATCGCGACCCGGATCGCGGCCGACCGCGAGGGCTTCGCGGACGAGCAAGCGGACGCAGGCGTCGCCTACGCCGAGACCACCCTCGGCGACCACGCCGCGTTCGTGCGCGCCCTGCGCGTCCTCGGACTGCGCCTCGGCCTGCCGCCTTCGCCCGAGGATGCCCCCCGCCCCGATCTCGCGCTGCTCTACGGGACCCCGCCAGCTCCGCCGCCGCTCCCCGAGGGACCATGAGACGCACCTCGATCGTCCTCACGATCCTCCTCTCCAGCGCCGCGGCTGCCGCGCAGGAACCCGCTCCGGACGCAGGCGACGTCGCGCCGCCGAGCGCGGCGC
>JALHPN010000174.1 GCA_022842465.1 Polyangiaceae bacterium
CGACGACCGGCGGCGGCGGAGGCTCCCGGCGAGCACGCGCGGCGAGCGCGTCGAGGAGCTCCGACGCCTCGTCCCGCGCGAGGTTCGACGCGAGGAGGACGGCCTCACGGACGGTGGGCTCCACCTCGCCGCTCACCTCGACGGTGCGCTCGAGGACGCGTCCGTCGACTTCGACGGCGCGCACGGAGAGGCGGCGCTCGGCGTGCCGGTAGACGACCTGGATCGTTCCGCGGGACGGCGGCGCCGAGAGCGGGGCCGCGCCGAGCGGCACGCCGAGCTCGCCTTCGAGGCGCGTCGCGATCGCGCCGTACGAGACGATCTCGGGCGCGTCGCTGTCCACATCGAGGCTCCATGCGGGAGCCGCGTCGGCGGAGGCGACCGAGATCCATGCGAGATGCATGGCGAGGGTCGCGAGCGCGACGAAGGTGCGAACGTAGAATCCCATCGCCAAGGCCTCAGCTCCGCACTTCGAAGACGCAGGTATACGTGATCTCGGTCGCGACGGCGGCGCCCTCGCGGTCGATCGGAGGCGCCCAGGGAGCGCTCCGGACCGTGGCCTCGCACGCGCGCGCGAAGCCTTCGAAGCTCTCCGACACCGGCTCGACGCGACCGACGCGTCCGTCCGGGAGGATGCGGAGCCGGAGCACCGCCTGACCCGAGACCCCCGCGCGGCGCGCCGGTACGGGATAGTTCCGCTCGAGCGCGCTGTCGAACGACGGGGCCCGCGGACGCCGCGACAGATCGGAGACCGCCACGAGCCGCGGGCCGTCCGGCGCGACGGTAGGAGGAGCCGACGGCGGCGCGAAGAGCGCCCCTCCGCCGCCATGGCCTCGCCCTCCAGGAGCGCCCACGGCGATCGCGATCCCCGGGCCGGCGTTCGAGAGCACCGTGCTCGTGAGATCGACGGGGGCGTCGTCCGCGGGGGCCGGAGAGGGATCGGCGCTCGCTGGCCGAGGCGCGGCGGAAGGGCGTGCGACCGCTGCGAAGGGACGCGGAGTCGGCGCGAGGTCGGGCTGCGCAGGTTCGGGCGTCGCGGGAGGAGGGGGCGCTTCGACCTCGTGCGCCTCGACCGTGACGACCGTGATCGGCGCGGAGAGAGGCGGAGCCTTCGTGAGCCCGGGCGCGAGGAACACCGCGCCCGCGTGGATCGCGAGGCTGACGATCAGGATCGCGGGCAGCGCGAGGTCGTCGTCGTCGCCCCACGCGTCGGCGTGGAGAACGATCATCGTGCCTCCTCGCTCCGGACGACGACCGCGATCCTGGCGACGCGCTCCGAGCGGAGGAGATCCATCGCGTGCACCACCGCGGCGTGCCGCGCGCGTCCGTCGGCGGCGAGCACCGCCTCCGTCTCCCCGCCCCCCGCGACCTCCTTCGCGCGCGCGCGGACCTCGTCGTCGCCGGCGGGCACGTCGCCGAGGTAGAGCCTTCCCTGCTCGTCGACGGCGACGACGAGCGGCTTCTTCTTGCCGTCCGCCGCCCCCGACCGCGCCTTCGGGGCTTCGAGCGCGATCGTCTTGTTCGCGATCGCGGTCGCCGTGACCATCATGAGGACGAGCAGGACGAGCACGACGTCCACGAGCGGCGTGACGTTGATGTCGGTCACGAGCGAGGCCTCGCCTTCGCGTGTACGCGCGCCCATCACGCCGCCTCGTAGGGTGCGCGACGCACGTCCTTCACGTAGGACATCATCTCGCGGCCGAGCGCCTCGGCGCGAGCGATGCGCGAGGCGATCTGCTTCTGGAAGAAGTTGTAGAGGACGACGGCCGGGAGCGCGACGAAGAGTCCGACGGCCGTGGCGGTGAGCGCTTCGCCGATCTCCGACATGAGCGCGGTGGACACCTGACCGCCGCTCGCATCCAGCGCGTGGAACGCACGGACGATGCCGATGACGGTGCCGAGGAGGCCGATGAACGGCGCGTTCGCTCCGATCGTGCCGAGGACGGCGAGACGCCTCTCGAGCGAGAGCTTCACGAGCTGGGCCTCGCTCGCGAGCCGCTCCTCGACGGAGGCGGCGCCGCGGGGGAGCGCGCCGAGCCCGGCGGCGAGCACCTGCGCCTCGATCGAGCGCGACGCGACGACGTGGCTCCGGGCGGCTTCGACGTCACCGCGCCCGAGCGCGCTCGCGAGGTTCCGCCGGAGCTCGCCGACGTCGCCGCTCGCGCGGAGGAGGGCTATCGCGCGCTCGATCGCGATCGCGAGGACGAAGACGCTGAGCGCCACCAGGAGCCACATGACCCACCCCGCGCCGAAGGTGGCGAGGGCGCGGAGCTTCGATTCGATGAGCATGAGTGAGTCCTTTCAGGGAGCGGCGCAGAGCGCGCGCGTGGTGAAGCTCGTCCCGCCGCGACCGTCGCGGAGGACGAAGACGAGGCGAACCCGCTCGCCGACCGCGGACGGCGCCACGAACGGGAAGACCAGATCTCCCTCGTCCTCGGGCTCGAGGGCGGTGAACTGGCGCTCGAGCTCCCCCGCGTCCGCGAAGGTGGCGAGGAGCAGCGCCTCTCGCCCGGCCGGCGAGACCTCGCGGTCGATCGGCCGCGGCGTGACGGCGACCGAGACCTCGGTCCCTACGCGAACCGACGGCAGCCCGTCGCACGTGCTCCCCGCCGCCTCCGGCCAGACCGCGTCGCCGAGTCGGATCGCGCCGGCCTCGATGGCGGGGTTGGCGTTGACGGGCGCGGCGCCCGTGGCGATCGGAAGCCGCGTCGTCGCGAGGAGCGGCCTCTCCCCCGAAGCGCATGTCGCTTCGAAGGCGCGCGGATCGAGCGCGACGTCACCGGCGGTGCAGAACGCCGCGAGGACGAGCAACTCGGAGGCCCCGGGCGCGGCCTCCGCGGGCGGGACGACCAGATCCATCACGGCGCGCTCGCCCGGCGACGCGCCCGAGCCGGAGACGAGCGCGGGCCCCTCGCAGCGCGGGGATGCACGGAGCCCCGCGGGCGGTACGCACGCCGCGAACGCCCACGCGAGGCGGGGCGGAGGAGCGCGGCCGGTCACGAGCCAGGTGATGCGCGCCGGCTCGCTCGGACGCAGCGACGCACGCGACGGCTCCGCGATCGCCTCGACGCGCGCCGCGAGCACGCGCGTCCGGTCGAGCCTCCAGCCGTCGAACGGGGGCTCGCCGCACGCGGACGTGACGACGAACGCGCCGGACGCGACGATGACGGGGCCGCGCCTCACAGCTCGCCTCGGAGCCCGAGGCTCGGGAAGACGGGGAGGCCGCGCACGCCGTCGCGCGCGGTGTAGTCGTAGTTGTAGGCGAACCCCTCGCGATTCGGGGCGTTCAGGACGTTCTGGACGTCGAGGTACATGGCGAGGCTCCAGACCTGGAAGGACCACTTCTTCTCGACGCGCAGGTCCAGCCGCGCGAACGCGGGGTTCCGCGACGAGAAGCGTGCGCCGTAGCGCGCGTCGTAGACGTCGTTGCGCGCGTCGTAGCTGCTCGCGACGACGGGGGTGTAGGGCGCGCCGCTCGTGTAGCGGAAGCTCGCGCCGATCTCCCATCCGCGACCGAGCCGGTACGAGCCGGCGACCGCGACGATGTGGGGCTGATCGCGGTCGAAGAGCCGCCACGCCTCGCCTTCGTCGCGCCGCTCGCTCCGCATGAGCGTGTAGGAGGCGAACCCGAAGAAGCGGCCCCGGGGGCGAACGCGGAGGAGGAGCTCACCGCCGAAGATGCGACCGCGCTGCGCGTTCGTGAAGAACGGCTCGCGTCCGTCCGGCGTCGACCCGACGACGCCGTCGAGCCACTTCGCGAAGCCCTCGCCGCCGACCGTCACGCCCTCGACCAGCGTGCGTTCGACGCCCGCGCTCGTGTGGAGCGAGCGCGTGAGCCGGAGGTCCGGGTTGCCGATCGGACGAACCGACGCGTACTCGAGCGGCTGCTGGCTGAAGGCGCCGGCGCCGGCCTTGATCACGGTCTTCTCGTCCGCCTCCCAGCGCGCGGAGACGCGCGGATCGACGGAGGCCTCGTCGACCATGCTGTTGTAGTCGGCGCGCACCCCGGGGACAATCAGGACCTCGGGAACCGGGCGGAGCCCGAGCTCGACGTACGCGCCGGGTTGCCGGCTCCACTGGGAGACGTCGATCGCGACGCGGCCCTGGGACGAGATGTTGGTCTGCTCGACGCCTTCGTTCGCCGTCGGCGGGACGCCGCGGTAGCCGCCGCGGAAGTGGTTCGCGAGGACGTCGAGGCCCGCCGTGAGCCGAACGCCGGGCGCCACGTTCGCGGCGAGCTCCGTGCGGCCCTGGAGGGTGTCGATCGAGAAGTCGCTCCTCGCGAAGCCGCCGAAGGACCCCTTGGCGTCCGTGCGTCCGTACGTGAGCTCGGTCGAGAGCTCGGAGCCCCCGTCCGTGCGATGGCGGTAGCCGAGCTGCACACGGTGGAAGACGGTGCTGCCGCCGAAGGAGCCGCGGAGCGCGGGATCCACGTCGGCCGCGTTCTTCAGGACGACACGCAGGCGGTCGCTCGAGCCGTACGCGAGGAGGCGCAGGCGGTCCTTCGACGTGGGCTTCAGCGTCGCGACGGACTGGTAGTCCCAGTAGACGGGTGCGGCCGTGATGGCGAGATCGGCGCCGTCGACGGCCGCGTTCAGGACCGCGTCGAGGTTGCTGCGCCGGACGGCGCCGAGGAAGCCCGCCTTGTCACCGAGCGGAGTCTCCACGACGAGCGAGCTGTCGAGGAGGCTGAGATCGGCGATGCCGTGGAAGCGATCCTCGCGCGGATCGCGGAGGCGAACCTCGACGATGCCGCCTGCCTTGCGGCCGTAGCGGACGGAGAAGTTGCTCGGGTAGAGATCGACCGTGTCGAGGACCCGGGAGTGGACGACGCTGGCGAGGCCGCCCAGGTGGTAGAGCGCGGGCGCAGGGGCGCCTTCGATGTAGACCTGGCTGTCGTCGGGGTTCGCGCCGCGGAGGATCGGGGTGCCGTCGAGACCGGCGGGGCGGCTTACGCCGGGAAGGAGCTCGACGGCGCGGATCGGGTCGCCGCGCGTGCCGGCGATGCGGGAGAGCTCGTCGCGGGCGAGGGTGCGTCGGGTGACCTCACGCGGCGGGGCCTCGACGCGCGCCTTGGCGACGAAGGCGTCGGGGTCTTCGGGGGGAGCGGGTGCGGGTGCGGGTGCGGGTGCGGGTGCGGGTGCGGGTGCGGGCGCAGGTGCAGGAGGGGACTTGGCGGCGAAGACGTGGACGTAGCGGATGCGGGCGGGGATGGGAGCACCGTCGCGGGTGGCGGGCTCGAAGCGAAAGGCGGTGGCGGCCGAGGCGGCGGAGGCGTCGAGGGATTCGCCGGCCGAGCGCACGACGCGCGCCCGGGTGACGCTCCCGTCGCGCGCGATGTCGAGCTCGAGCTCGACCTCCGCGCGAGGAGCGTCGGCCTCGTCGCGCGGATCGGCGGCGGGAGGAGCGTCGAGCAACGTGGGGGCGACCACCGCGGACTCCTGGGCACGGGCGGGTGAGGCGTGGGCGGCGAGCGCGCAGAGGAGCGCCGCCGTCCGCGCTCGAGCGGGACGAAGGATCACGGAGAGGGTCCTCTCTCGACATTCCGGGACGCGACCACCGCGTCCTCGTTTCGGCCCTTGGGTCACCGCTCCACGGCAGACCGTTCAACGGCGTGCGTCGATTCGGGCGCGACGTTTGCGGTAGGCTCTCCGCGTGGGCCCGTCCGAGCATCATGACCCCATGAAGCGAAGGACGTGACCCGTGTGCACGCTCCTCGTCGCGGCGAGCCTCCTCCCTGGCCTGCCCTTGCTGATCGTCGCGAACCGGGACGAGCAGCTCGATCGCGCGGCGATCGGCCCGGCGCTCTCTGCGGACGGATCGGTGCTCTCTCCTCGTGACCTCGAGGCCGGCGGCACGTGGATTGGGCTGAACCGGCACGGCGTGTTCGTGGCGATCACGAACCGGTTTTCGGGACCTCGCGACGCTTCGCGGGTGTCGCGCGGTGTCCTCGTCGCCGATGCGCTCGCACTGACGAGCGCGCGAGCCGTCCACGAGCGACTCGCGACGGTGCCGGCGGCACGGCACAACGGCTTCCACCTCGTCTACGCCGACGTCACGGGCGGCGACGTCCTGGCGACCGTCTCCGACGGCACGACGAGAGCGCAGGTCGTCCTCGGACGCGGCCTCCACGTGATGACGGAGCGGAGCTTCGGCGCCGGCGACGACCGCGGACGGCTCGCGCGGATCCTCCGCGCGTTCGAGGCCGGACGGACCGAAGCCGGCAAGGGCGTCCTCGGCCTGGGAGCGAGCTCGGCCTTCACGCGCGTGTTGGCGGAGCACGACGCCGCGGCGCCCTTCGACGCGACGTGCATCCACGCCGACGCGCTCCGCTACGGCACGCGCAGCGCGATGGTCCTCGCCGTCGCGGCCGGCCCGGGGAAGGCGGCGAGGATGCTCTGGGCGGAGGGCCCTCCCTGCCGGACCCCCTTCGTCGTGGTGCCGGAAGCGGAGACGCTCCTCTCGTGACGTTTCCGTTCGGCCGCGAAACCCGGTACAAATCGAGCGTGCGTCTCTTGCTCGCGATCCCGCTGACTCTCGTCGCCTGCGCGGCGGCCCCGAAGGAACCCGGTCGCTACCCGCCGCAGAAGGAGGGGTGCGAGGTCCAGGTGTTCCCCGAGTCCCCCCCCGTGGACACGGACAACATCGGCACGGTCAACGCGACGTGCGGGGACGACATCTCCGATGACGCGTGCCTCCGCACCTTGAAGGACGAGGCGTGCAAGCTCGGCGCGAACGTCGTCTGGGGCGTCGCCGACAAGCCGAGCGTCTCGCTCGGGAAGAAGAAGCTGTCCGGCCGCGCGGCCCACACGAAGGCACCCGCACCCGCGAGCGGCAACGGGACCTGAGATGCCGCAGAAGTTCGACGAGACGGCCGATGTGCTCTCGATGCGCGACACCTCGCGAGAGCCGTGGCTCGTCATCAGCTCGGCGAAGGGCGTCCGGACGATCCCGCTCGTGCCGAAGCCGCGCGTGGTCATCGGGCGCCTCCACACGTGCGACATCGTGATCGACGACGACTCCGTGTCGCGCCAGCACGCGGTCATCCACAACGCCGGCTCGCAGCTCTTCATCGAGGACCTGGGGAGCCGCAACAAGACGCGCATCGTCGGTCGCACGCTCTCGCGCGGCGAGAGCGCGCCCCTCCTGCCGGGAGCGGTCGTCGAGATCGGGTACGCGACGATGTTCGTGCAGGTCGGCCGCCCGGCCGCGCCGCCTCCTTCGCCCACCGGCCCGGTCTCGATGGGCGGCGGCGAGGGACCGGTCGTCCTCGATCCGACGATGCAGCGCCTCTACGCGCTCCTCGACGTCATCGCGCCCTCCCCCCTCAACGTCCTCGTCCTCGGCGAGACGGGCACCGGCAAGGAGGTCTTCGCCGAGAGCCTCCACGAGACCTCGAACCGCAAGGGCGCGCCGTTCCTCCGCGTGAACTGCGCGGCGCTGTCCGGGTCGCTCCTCGAGAGCGAGCTCTTCGGTCACGAGAAGGGGGCCTTCACGGGCGCGCTCGGGGCGAAGGCCGGCCTCTTCGAGGCGGCGGACGGCGGGACGGTGTTCCTCGACGAGGTCGGCGAGCTGCCGCTCGACACGCAGGCGAAGCTCCTCCGCGTCATCGAGCGCGGCGAGGTCATCCGCCTCGGCAGCGTGCAGACGCGCCGGGTGGACGTTCGCTACGTCGCGGCGACGAACCGCGACGTCCAGCAGTTCATCGCGGACGGGCGCTTCCGCTCCGACCTCTTCTTCCGCCTGAACGGCTTCTCCGTGACGCTCCCGCCGCTTCGGAAGCGCGTGAAGGAGATCGTCCCGCTCGCGCGGCTCTTCTTGAAGCGCGCCGCGCAGGGGCGTCCGTTCTCGCTCTCCGCGGACGCGCAGGGCGTGCTCGAGGCGTACCCCTGGCCCGGCAACGTCCGCGAGCTCAAGAACGTCGTGGAGCGCGCGATCGTCCTCTCGGGGCTCGGCGGCGCGATCGACGTCGACCATCTCCAGCTCCCCGATGCGCGGAGCTCGCTCTCGCCGGGCAGCGGGGAGGCGCGCGGGCCAGCCGACACGATGCCGCCCTTCATGGCGTCGCCCGTGGGACAGGGATGGCCGCCCGGGAACTCGCCCCCGCTGGGTGTCCCCGCGATCACGCCGGGACCCGGTGTCCCCTACGGACCGCCGGGCCATCTGCCGCCGCACGCGGTCCCTCCGACCTACCCGGGCGCGCCGGCCCCGGGCATGGCGGGAATGCCGAACGCGAACGATCTCCGCGCGCAGCGCGAGACGTGGGAGAAGCAGCAGATCCTCGCCGCCCTCGAGAAGACGAGCGGCAACCAGAAAGAGGCCGCCGTCCTCCTCGGCATCTCGCGCCGCACGCTGATCAACAAGATCGAGGCGTACGGGATCGCCCGGCCCAGGAAGAAGACCTGAGGGTCACTCGAGGCACTTGATGAGCTGCTCGCTCGTCTCCGCCTTCATCGCGCACGCGTGCTCGTTCGCCTGCACTTCGCTCGTGCAGTTCTTGAACGCGTCGTCGCCCTGGGCTTCCCTGCGTTCGCGGGCGCGCTCGCTCGCGATCATGTCGGCGCCCGCGTCGGCGAAGCGCTCCTTCACGACGAGCTCCGCGAAGCGGTCGAGCATGGCGTCGCACTCCTGGGACGACGCCTTCTTCTTGCACGCCGCGAGACCGAGGCCGAGCGCGAAGAGAGCCACGAAGACGACGAGAGCGGTCCTCATCGCATGCACTTCGTGATCTGCTCTGCCGACTCCGCCGTCTTCACGCATGCGATCATCCCGTCGGTGATGCGCTTGCCGATGCACTCGTCGATGTCGGCCTTCATGCTGCCCCGGAGCTCCTCCTGCCGCTTGCCGACGGCCGCCGGGTCGACGATGCCCATGGACTTCAGCATCACCTCGGCGTTGCG
This sequence comes from Polyangiaceae bacterium, assembly GCA_022842465.1. Classification (GTDB taxonomy): domain Bacteria; phylum Myxococcota_A; class Polyangia; order Polyangiales; family Polyangiaceae; genus Labilithrix. The sequence goes on from JALHPN010000174.1 coordinate 8,898, forward strand.
GTCGACGATGAGCTCGCAGTCCTCGCGCGTCGCCTTGCGACCGCAGCCGAGCAGCGCCAGAGCCGTCGTGATCGAGATGCCGAGGATGACGCGCCGCATCGGGCCTCCGGGTTAGCACGTCGCGCGCGCGGCGCCCAGATCCGGGGAGCGGCCCCCCGCGCCCCCGGCCCTGCTTTTGGCCTCGAAAAGCATGCGTGCTACACTTTTCTCGTGTCGGCCAAGCAGGCGGTCGCGGTCGAGCCCGAGGAGTGCCTGAGGAAGGCCATGGCCGCGCGGAGCGCGCGCTCGCGCGGCATGCACGCGCGGCGAGGTCTCGCCCAGCGCGGCCCGCTCGATCGCACCACGCACGCGATGCTCCTCCGGCAGCTCTATCTCTGCCATTTCGAGGGGCGGCGCTTCCGGCAGGCCCACATCGTCGCCCTCCAGGCCCTCGAGCTCGACGTCCTCTCGGACGTCCTCAACCAGGACGCCGCCCGGGCGGCGCTCGCGGAGGGCGACCTCGAGTCGGCCCTCGGCCATCTCCGCGCGGCCGCGCGACGCGGGCCGGCCTCCCGGAGGCCGTTCCACCTCTGGACCCTGGGAAGCGTGCTCTTCCTCGCGCAGCGCTACGACGAAGCTGCGGCCGCGCTCTCGCGCGCCGCGCGCTGGGGAACCCAGGACAAGCCGCTCTACCGCGCCCACCTCGCGCTCGCGCAGATCGCGGGCGGACGGAAGGTGTCGGACCTCCAGGAGACCATCTATGCCCTCGCCGAAGCGCCGTGCGGTCAGGGCTACGGGCGCTTCGTCCTCGGGCATCTCGCGTACGCCGCGGGCGAATGGACGGCGGCCAAGCGTTACCTCGAGGCCTTCCTGAAGCGGACGAGCGCGGCGCGGCCCGCGCTCGGGATCGCGCTCGAGGGCGAGGTTCGCATGGCGAAGGCGACCCTCTCGAAGATGACGTCGAACTGACCCCCCGAGGGCGCCGCCCCGCACCGGCGAGGGCATCCCTCGCGCCTGGCGGGTGATCGATCCACCGGGGGCCATGTGGGAGGATCGGAGCTCCGGTCGAGCTCTGGATCGCCGAAACCCCGAGATCTCTCGACGCGTACGAAGCACGTGGTCCGTCCGAGAGATGCTGCTCCGCACTCGCGAGGACGGTTCGATGGTTGCTAGACTGGCCACCAAGCTCTCCATGGATGGAGGAACCGTGAATCGTCGCCGCCTGACGCAAGCTCTCGTCGTCCTGTCGGTTCTCTTGCTGCCCGCGCTCGCGTGGGCGGGTGAGGGCTCCGAGACCGGGAAGTTCCAGGAGATCCTCGAGACGCACGGCGCCATCGTCGCCGTCCTCGCCTCCTTCGGATTCGGATTCGTCGCCAGCCTGACCCCGTGCGTGTACCCGATGGTGCCGATCACGGTCAGCATCTTCGGCGCGACCGAAGCGAAGTCGCGCCTCCGCGGCGCCGCGCTCTCCGCCACGTTCGTGCTCGGGATCGCCGCGCTCTTCACCCCGATGGGCGTCGCCTCCGCGCTCTCCGGGAAGCTGATGGGCAGCGCGCTGTCGAACGCCTACGTCACGATCGCGCTCGCTGCCCTCTTCCTCGCGCTCGCCGCGTCGATGTTCGGGGCGTTCGAGCTCGCGCTGCCGTCCGGCCTCACGAACCGTCTCTCGACGGTCGGCGGCGTAGGCTTCAAGGGCGCGTTCATCATGGGCCTCGTGATGGGCCTCATCGCAGCGCCCTGCACGGGCCCCTTCCTCACCGGGATGGTGACGGTCATCGCGCAGTCGAAGAACGTGGCGCTCGGCTCGGCCGCGCTCTTCTCCTTCGCGCTCGGGCTCGGCGTCCTCTTCTTCGTCGCCGGCACCTTCGCGGTGAACCTGCCGAAGGGCGGCGCATGGATGATGGGCATCAAGTGGGTGTCCGGCGTCGGCCTCGCGTACATGGCCTTCAAGTATCTCCGCGACCGCTTCGACGTCGTCGGCAACCTCGTGAGCTCGCCGAGCTGGACGTTCGGCGGCATCGCGATCGCGCTCGCGCTCGTCGGCCTCGGCCTCGGCCTCGTCCACGTCGCCGCCGAGAAGCGGAAGTCGCCCATCGCGCATCTCTCGAAGCCGATGAAGCTCGCCTCCATCATCCCGGCCGTCGCGGGCCTCTGCATGGCGCTCAGCTTCGACCCGAAGGGCGCCGACGTCGACACGAGCGCGCCCGAGATCACGTGGGTGACGAGCGAGGAGGCGGGCCGCACGAAGGCGCAGGCCGAGGGCAAGCCGGTGCTCATCGACTTCGGCGCGAGCTGGTGCAAGGCCTGCAAGGAGCTCGAGCACGAGACCTTCCCCGCGGGTGAGGTCCGCAAGGAGGCGCAGCGCTTCGTCGCGATCCGCGTCGACGCGACGGACGACGAGAACGCCGAGACCGCCCGCCTCACGAAGAAGTACGACGTGAAGGGCCTCCCGACCGTCATCATGCTCGACAAGGACGGGAAGGAAGTGACCCGCTTCACGGAGTTCGTGAAGCCCGAGCCCTTCGTCGCCGCGATGAAGAAGATCGCTGGCACGGAGCCGACCCGCGTCGGCATGAACCCGTAAGCAGCCTCGGCACAGGCCTGGCGCGAGACCAGGACAACGATGTCAGGCGGGTGCGTCCTTCGGGGCGCGCCCGCTTCGGCGTTTGTGGGGTCGCACGACCCTTGCTACGGGCTCGGACGTCGATGGAACGCCGCCGCACCTCCTTCGCGATCGCCTGTCTCGTCCCCCTCGTGGTCTCTGCCCCCGCGTGCGGAGACGAGCCCGAGGCGGGGGGGGAGCTCGTCGTCGGCGTTCAGGCCGAGGAGCTCGGGGCCCTCGTCGGAGATGTCGTCATCGACACGACGCTCGACGGCGCCGTCGTCGGGGAGGAACGGGTCCCCGCCGGCGGCGGTCTCCCGAAGGAGGTCGTCGTCCGCGGCAGGGTGGGCGCGCGCGTCGACGTGAAGGTGCACGCGGCCGTCGCGAACGGCACGGCTCCTCTCGTCTCGCGCACGGCGACCGCGCTGCTTCCTCGTGAGAGGCGCCTGCTCCGCGTGCAGCTCCAGCCCTCGTGCGCCGCCTTGCCGACGGCGCTCGCAGGCGCCCCCATCCTCTGTGCAGCGCCGCAGACGTGCGTGCTCGGCGGTTGCGCCCCGTCGGAGGTCACCGCCGAGGCGCTGGAGGACTACACGCCGGAGTGGGCGAAGAACCCGCCCGACATCTGCAAGCCCGCGCGGCCGGGACCGCCCGAGCTCGTGCTCGGAACCGGGATGACCGACTACGGGGCGCTCGCCGACGGTCAGACGCTCGCGCTCGAACGCGGGCCGCAGGGCGGACATCACCTCTGGATCGCCGCGCGCATGAGGAACCTACGCCAGGCAGGCTCGATCACCACGGTTCGCGGCAAGGTCGTCGACGACCCTTCGCTGAAGGTCCCCGACGCCGCCTTCGTGTTCTCCTTCGAACGCGACGAAGGGTCGTACTGCAAGCTCTGGGGGCTCCGCTTCCAGGTCGACAGCGGCACGAACGATCTCCGCAACGCCTACAAGGCCTACCTCGGGAAGAAGATGGAGATCACCGTCGAGGTCGTCGACTCGAGCGGCGCTCGGGCGACGGCGACGCGCACGGTCCAGGTCGCGCCGCAGCTCCTCTGCCCCGACGGCACGACCGGATGCGACGGGAGCTGATCGTCAGGGGTTGAAGACCTCGCCCTCCGGCGGCGGGGGCGGCTTCGTCGTCGGGGCCGGCTTCGCCGGGCTCGCGGGCTTCGGCTTCGGCTCGTGCTTCTTCGGCTCGTGCTTCGCAGCGGGCCTCTCTTCGCGCGGCGGGCTGCTCGGAGGCGGGAACACGCGGCCCTCCGGAGGCGTGACGTGGTCCTTTCCCTGGAGGGCGGCGTCGAGATCGTCGAGGAGCTTCTCGGCGTCCGCGATCCCCTTTCGCGCGTCCTTCGCGAGGTCGCTCACCACGTCGATGGCCCCGCCGAGCTCGCGACGCAGCTCGCGACGGCGCTCGGCCTTCTTCTCGTCGGCTTTGTCCGCGCCGGCGTTCCTCCGGTCTTCGTCGGCCTCCTTCGCGAGCTCCTTGCCCTTCTTCTCGAGCGCCTCGAGCCTGTCCGCGGCTGCGGCGAGCTTCCGTGCGCGCTCGATCTCGCGGCGCGCCGTCTCCTCGATCGCGGAGAAGAGAGGGGCGTCTTCCTTCGCCCCGGAAGAGGACGCGACGCGCGGCTGCGTCATCTCCAGCCGCGCGCTCCCGTTCAGGCCCTTCGCGCGCTCGCGGACGGCGGAGACGAGCGTGCGCTCATTCGACCCCTCGCGGACGCCCGTGAGCGTGACGAGGCTCTTCCGCGCTCTCGCCTTGTCCTCGGGCCAGCCCTTCGCGGCCTCTTGCTCCTTGTGGACGGCCTCGAAGAACCCATCGAACCGCGCGTCACCCGCGCTGTACCTCTCGCCGCGCGCGACCTTCGACGGGCCGAACACGCCGTCGCAGCCCGCGAGGCCAGGCGCGCCGAGCGCGAGGACGGCGACGAGCGCGAGCCCCGCTCTCCGTTTCATCGGGATCACTTCCCGCAACGAAGCGACGCGGCGCGCAGCTCGTACACGCGCCCCTTCGCTCCGAGGAACGCGACGACGCCGCGCCCGTCCGGCCCGACCGACACCTGCGGCTGCCCCGCGTTCACGCTCGCGTCCGAGACCGTGAGCGCCTCGCCCATCGGCTTGCTCGTCTCGTCGATCGCGATCGCGCGGACCTGGTGCTTCGCGACGGGGCCCTCCGTCCAGGCCATCACGAAGCGGCCCTTGCCGAGGCCGGCGAGCGCCGGCGACATCGCCTGCTCGCCGAGGCCACCGGCCGGGAGCGTGAACGTGGACGGCTCCGCTGCGGCTCCGCCGATCGGCGCCTTCGTCCAGCGCACTTGCCAGGGACTCTCGGCGCCGGCGCGGTCCGCCCACGCCACGACGATCGTGTCGTCGCTCACCGCGATCGCCGGGGAGCCGACCTGACCGAGGCCAGGCAGCTTCGCGACGGAGCCGGCGAGCTCGAGCTTCCCTTCCCCCGTCGCCGCCCCGAAGAAGACCGCGCCGTCGCGACGGTACACGAACGCGATCCCCTTCTGACCGGCGAGCGGGACCGCGCGGAGCGCCTCGACGGGGCCGGCGCCTTCGTCGAGGTTCGCGACCTTCGCCCAGCCGTCCTTGCCGTGGAGGGCCCAGACGATCGCGCCCTCGGCGACGCCGACGTCGATCGGCGTCGAGGTCGCGACCGCGCGACGCGACGCGAGCTTGTCGTTCTTCCGCTCGCCGTCGACGTAGGCGACGAGGCGCCCGTTCGACAGCGCCGGGGTCACGCGCTTGACCTCCGCGGCAGGCCCCCTGCCCTTCACGGTGGAGCCGACCGCCAGCGAGGCCGGGTCGACCGCGACGACGGTGCCGTTGCCGGGCGCGGGCGCGAAGCCGAGCATGATGGAGCCGTTCAACGGCGCCGCCTCGATCCCCGTCGCGACGACGGCGCGAGGCGCGACGACCTTTTCCTCCCCCCCGAGCGTGCACGGGCCGAAGGGCTCGCCGCTCGGCGCGGCCGCGGTTGCGGCGGCGACTGCGGTCGCGCTCGGGGCTCCTGCCGCGCTCGGGTCGGGCGGCGGGATGACGTCACGGCGGGGCGCCGCGGAGGCCGTCGATCCCGTCGTGGGCGCGGCGGAGGTGAGCGAGGACGCCGAGCCGCTCGACGCGACGTCGTTCGACTTGCCGCCGCTGAAGAGGCTCACGATGCCGGCGACGAGCATGATGAGGATCGAGAAGGCGAGCAGGCCGAGCACGGGGAAGACGAGCTTGTTCTTCGGCTTCTGGCCCGCCCGGAGCGCGCGGACGTCGTCGAGGATGATCGAGAGGCCGCCCTGGCGAGGCAGCCCGAAGGGAGCGTCGCCGGGGTCCGAGCCGCGAGGCTGGCCGTCGCTCGTCCCCTCACCGTGCACGATCGGATCGGTCGGCGGGGGGAGGCCGCCCAGGAGCGCGGGATCGCTGTCGGGCACGATGGCCGAGTCCGGGAGCTCTTCGACCATCGGATTCGACCGCCGCCGCACGGGCGGAGGGGGCTTCGAAGGCACGGGCTTCTGCGCGGGGGTGGCCTTCGCCGCGTTCGTAGCCTTCGCCTCCGCCACGGCCGCGAGGAGATCGGGAGGAGGCGGGAGCCCGATCGTCGTCGGAAGGCTCGGCCCCATCGAGGGGGCCGACGGAGCGTCCTTCGGGGCCGCAGGCGTCCCTCCGCTGCTCGGAAAGGACGACGCCGAGCTCCCCGGCGCCGGCGGGACGAGAGAGGGCTTCACCGGCGCCGGCACGTAGTGCGGCGGGGGCGGAGGCTCCTCGTTCGACGGCGACGACTCGGGCACCCCCGCGAGCGCCTCGAACTCGTGCTGCACCGCGACCATCGCGAGCGGCGGGGGCGGGATGTTCGGGACGACGCCGTTCGCGGCGGAGAGCGCGCTCGTCGTGAGCTCGGGGACGTCGTGCGCCGGGATCCAGGCGGGAAAACCAGGACGCCACACGGGCGTGTTCGGCGCGACGAGGCCGCTCGCGAGCGCCGCCCGCAGCTCGTCGAGGCGAACACGCCGCTGCTGCCCCGAGGGATCGGCCCAGCGCCAGAGGTCGTTGCTCATCGGCCCGGGAGGATGATAGCGCGGGAGGCCCTCGCCGGGCGATCACTCTTCCACACGTACCGCCACGGCGGCCGTGAGGACCTTGCGTGCTCCGGCGCGCGCCAGCGTCGTGGTGCACCACGCCATGGTCGCTCCGGTGGTCACCACGTCGTCGACGACGAGGATCACACGACCGCTCACGACGGCCGGTCTCGTACACCGGAACGCGTTTGCCACGTTCGCGCGGCGGGCGTCCCGCGAGAGCCCGACCTGCGCATGTGTATCATGCATGCGTTCGAGGATCCCCAGCGCTCGGGGCACGCGGAGCGTGTGCGCGACCGGTAGGGCGACGAGAGACGCCTGGTCGAACCCGCGCGCCACGAGCCGCCGGGGGTGGATCGGTACGGGCACGACGAGGTCCACGTCCTCGAAGAGGTGGCGGGTCACGGGCGACGCGACGAGGCTCGCGGCGAGCGCCTCACCGAGCCTCGGGCCGAGATCCGCTCGCTCTCCGTACTTCATGCGCGTGATGGCCTTCGCCACGGGCCCGGCGTAGACGAAGGCGGCGGGGCAGGGCTCGCCTCCCTCGGAGCGCTGGAGCCCCGTCGCGCAGGCTGGGCAGAAGAGGACGCGCGGAGCCACCCGCGCGTCACATGCCGCGCAGACGGACGGGGCGAGGAGCTCGGCGGAGAGCGCGACGGCCGCGCGCACGAGGGTGCTGAGACGGGGCACCCGGGACCGTCGACCGGGCGCCGCTCCCGGTTGCGTCAGATCTGGACGGGCCACTCCTCGCGCGTGACGGCGAAGAGGATGTGATCCTCCCATTTCCCTGCAATCTGCAGGTAGCGGAGGGCGTACCCCTCGCGCCTCAGGCCGAGCTTCTCCACCACGCGGAGGCTTCGCTCGTTGTGCGGCATGATCGCCGCCTGGATCCGATGGAGCATCGCCGGACCGAACGCAAAATCGAGGACCGCGCGGATCGCCTCCGTCGCGAGGCCCCTCCCCTGATGCGCGCCGTCGATCCAGTACCCGAGGTACGCCCCGTGCATCGCCCCGCGGAGGACCCCGTTCAGCGCGATCTTCGCGAGGATCGTGTCGGGCGCGGAAAGCGGCGTCGCGAAGAAGACGAACGACGTGCCGGCCTTCCACTCGCGGCGATGGCGGAGAATGGTCCCGGAGACGGCGGTGATCGACGTCGGATCCTCCCCCTCGCGCGGCGCGGGGTTCCACGGCTTGAGGTGCTCGTGGTTCTCGCGGAGGACGCGCCGGAGATCGCCTACGTCGGTCGTCTTCGGCGCGCGGACGACGAGGCGCTCGGTGACGATCCGGGTCACAATCGGCGGGACCACGTGGCGCCGTATACTACGAGCCCGTCCAGGACACGATCGCACGCGCGAGGTGGTCGCCGCGGTCCTCCTGGACGAAGTGTCCGCCCCAGAACCGTTCGTGCGGCTGCCCGCGCGCACCGGGCACGTGCGCGAGGAGCGGCGCATCGGCGCGGCCGAGGATGGGATCGTTCTTGCCGAAGAGGGCGAGGAGCGGCTTGTCCCAGCGACCGAGCGTGTCCCAGGCGGCGCGGTTGGCCGGGACGGCAGGGTCGTCCTCCCGGGTGGGGACGAGGCGCGGCAGCGCGCGCGGGCCGGCGGTGAACGCGCGGGACGGGAACGGCGCGTCGTAGGCGCGGCGCTCGGCTCGCGTGAGCTTCGTCACGCAGCCGGACGCGACGATGCGCCCGACCGGGAAGACCGGCGAGCGGAGCGCGAACGTCTGCCACACGCGGAACGCGAAGGGCACCGCGTGGCGCGCCGTCGGGAGGAAGCCGTTCGCCACGACGATGCGGGCGAAGCGGTCTCCCTCCTCGGCCGCGAGCCGGAGACCGACGAGCGAGCCCCAGTCCTGGACGAAGACGAGGAGGTCGCGCAGGTCGAGGGCGCGGAGGAACGACGCGGTCCACGCGACCTGCCTCGCGTAGGTGTGGTCGGACGCGCGGGACGGCTTGTCGGACCGTCCGAATCCGACGAGGTCGGGCGCGATGACCCGCTTCCCGGCGGCGGCGAGGATCGGGATCATCTTCCGGTAGAGGAAGGACCACGTGGGCTCGCCGTGGAGGAGGAGGACCGGCGGGCCGCTCCTCGGCCCTTCGTCCACGTAGTGCATGCGCACGGGGGGGAGATCCTCGGCGACGACGTCGACGTAGTGGGGCGCGAACGGAAAATCGGGGAGGCCGTCGAAGCGCGCGTCGGGGGTGCGGAGGATGTCCATCGCCTTGCCTCGTTCAGAGCAGGTTCACCGGATCGACGTCGATCGCGGCGCGGACCGTGCGTGGGAGCCGCGCGATCGCGGCGTGCACGGCGAGCGTGCCCTGGCGGAGCTTCTCGCGCGACGCGGACCGGAGCATCACGCGGAAGCGGAACCGGTTCCGGACACGCGCGATCGGCGCGGCGGCGGGCCCTCGCACGTCGAGCGAGTCGGCGGCGTCGGGGTCGCCGCGCGCGGCCGCCCGGGCCACACGCGCGAGCTCCTCGGCGGCGAGCTGCGCCTCGCGCTCGTCGACGGCATCGACCCGCGCGAGGGCCATCCTCGAGAACGGCGGATAGAGGAGCTCGCGGCGATCGACGAGCTCGCGGTCGAGGAACCCCTGCACGTCGTGCTTCGTCGCGAAGCGGATCGCGTGGTGCTCCGGATCGTACGTCTGGACGAGCACGCGCCCCGGCGTGTCGCCGCGGCCAGCGCGCCCCGCCACCTGCACGAGGAGCTGGAACGTGCGCTCGGCAGCGCGGAAATCGGGCATCGAGAGCGCGGCGTCGGCGTTGATGACGCCCACGAGCGTGACGTGGGGGAGATCGTGCCCCTTCGTGACCATCTGCGTGCCGACGAGGATGTCGACCTCGCGCGCACGCACGCGGGCGAGGACCTTCTCGACGTCCTTGCCGCTCGCGACGTCGCGATCGAGCCGCGCGATCCGTGCCGTGGGGAAGGCCTCCCCCAGCGACTCCTCGAGCTTCTCCGTGCCGAGGCCCTCGAGCGCGATGCGAGGCGACCCGCACTTCGCGCACGTGACGGGCATGGGGGCCTCGTGGTCGCACCAGTGACAGCGCATGACGCCGCCGCGCTTCTTGTGGAACGTCAAGGCGACGGTGCAATGCGGGCAGGACGAGGCCTCGCCGCAGCCCTCGCAGCGGATGCTCGGGGCGAAGCCGCGACGATTCAAGAAGAGGATCGACTGCTCCTTCGCCGCGAGCGTCTCCTCGATCGCGCGATGGAGGAGGAGCGAGATGCGGCGGTCCCCCGTCGGGCCGGGGCCGATGCGCTTCAGATCCACGATGTCGACCTTCGGCATCGTCTGCGCGCGCGCGCGGTCGGGGAGGACGAGCTTCGTCGCCTTCTTGGTTCGCGCGAGGTGCTCCGTCTCGAGCGACGGGGTCGCGCTGCCGAGCACGCACACGCCGCCGTGGAGATGGGCGCGGAGGATCGCCATGTCGCGCGCGTGGTAGCGGACGCCCTCCTCCTGCTTGAAGGAAGGGTCGTGCTCCTCGTCGACGATGACGAGGCCGAGCTCGCGGATGGGAGCGAAGAGCGCGGAGCGAGCCCCGATGGCGACGTCGACGGCCCCCTCGCGGAGCTTCCGCCACATGTCGAAGCGCTCGCGCGCGGTGAGGCCCGAGTGGAGGACGGCGACGTCGTCGCCGAACCGCGCACGGAAGCGGCCGACGAGCTGGGGCGTGAGCGCGATCTCGGGGACGAGGACGATCGTGCCGCGACCGAGCTCCTTGGCCCGCGAGATGGCGCGGAGGTAGACCTCCGTCTTTCCCGAGCCCGTGACGCCGTGGAGGAGGAACGTGGTCGACGTCTGCCCGCCGAACGCGTCCGCGATCGCCGCGATCGCCGCGGCCTGCGGCGGCGTCGCCTCGTGAGGGGCGTCGCGCTCGATGCCGCTGGCGAAGAACGGGTCGCGCTTGGCCTCGCGCTCTTCGACGGCGAGGAGCCCCTGCTCGCGGAGACGCTTCACGGTCGCGCGCGCCCCGCCGAACTGCTCCTCGAGGCGGGAGAGCGGGATCGCGCCGTGCGCGCGCACGAAGGCGAGGAGCGGAGCGCCGCGGCCGACGTTCTCGCTCTCGATCGTCGAGGTCGCGACCACCCACTGCACCTTCCGCGGCGCGACGCCCTTCGCGGCGCTGCCGAAGAGGGTCAGCTCCTCCACGGCTTCGGTGGCCTCCTTGTCGATCGGGGGGAGCGCGAGGCGGATGACCTCCCCGATCGGCTGGAGGTAGTAGCTCGAGACCTTCTGGAGGAAGGAGAGGAGGTCCTCGGGGAGAGAGACGCCCTCGAGGAGAGAGAGCAGCGGCTTTGCCTTGTCGGGAGGAGGCGCGCGCCGAAGCGCGACGACGACGCCGACGATGCGTCGGCCGCCTAGCGTGCACAGGACACGCGATCCAGGGTGGAGCGACGACGCGAGCTTGTCGGGGACGAGATAAGTCAGCGGGCGCGGCAGCGGGACGGGGAGCGCGACGTCGGCGAGGAGCGACTCGCTCATGTTCGCCTCACTGCGTGGAGCGCATCGCGAGGGCGACGACGATCGCGACCGCGATCATGATCGCCAGGAAGGCGAGGAGCGTGCGCCGGCGCGGAGCCTCGACCGCGCCGGCGCCCTTCGCGCGGGGCCGAGCGGGCGAAGCGGACGGAGCTTCCTCCGACGACGGGGACACGTCGACGGCCGCGAGCGACTCGGGCGAAGGGGGCGCGATCTGGGTCGACTGATCGGCGCGGGCGTCGGCAAGCTCGCGCTTGAACGCGCGCATCGCGCCGGAGGAGATGGGAACGAGCGAGATCGGGCGCGCGCGCGGGGTCGCGTCGTCGAGGGTCTCGTCGGGGAGCTCCGAGATGCGCGGCGAGGAGCCCTCGGCCGGCGCGGACGTCGGCGCCTCCGGCGCGGGGGGCTCGTCTGCCGCGGAGGCGGGCGGCGGAGGGGCCGGCTCCTTGGCGGCGCCCATCGGGGCGGC
>JALHPN010000175.1 GCA_022842465.1 Polyangiaceae bacterium
CCCCCGCGCCCGCACCGGCCCCCGTGCAGGCCGCGCCAGCGCCTCCGGCGAACGTGCCGCTCCCGGCGAGCACGCGCATGCCGTCGGCGCCCGCGATGACAGAGGTGGGCGCGCCGGGCATGGTGCGGACGCCGTCGGGTCGGTTCGTGCGCGGCCGCGTGACGGGCGACGAGCTCATCACGTCGCTCTTCGAGTCGATGCACGACCTCCACTTTCTCCGTGACGCGCTCGACGGAGGCCAGTTCTGCCTCGCGCTCGCCACGGAGGTGCTGCCCGCGCGCGCCGCCCTCATCCACTTCTTCGACATCGAGAAGCGCGAGTGGGTCGTCGCGTGTACGCGCGGCAAGGACGCGCAGAAGCTCCTCACCGTGCGCACCCCGGAGAGCGACGAGATCCTCCGCGAGGCCGCCCGCAAGCGCCGCGCGCTCGTCATCACCGACGCGTCCGCGCGCGCCCACGCCGAGCGCTACGAGAAGCTCGGCGGCGCGCGGAGCCTCGTCGTCGCCCCGATCATGCAGGCGGGTCGCGCCCTGGGCGCTCTCGAGATCCTGAACCCGCTCGACGGCCAGCCGTTCAACGAGGATGAAGGCAACGCGATGACGTACATCGCCGAGCAGTTCGCCGAGTACCTCGGCTCCCGCGGCATCGTCACCGACCGCACCCGCATCGAAGCCGCCGCGACGGCCCGCTGACGCGCCCCGGCGGACGCGAGTCCGGGCGCCTCCCTCCGCGGAGCGGGCTCCCTTCCCTCCCGTGCTAGCCTCCGCTCGCGATGGCACGCTGGCGGGACCGCCTCAAGCTCTACGTCCTGCTGCCCGCGGTCATCGTCGCGGTCATCGTCCTCGCGTGGTTCACCTTCCGGACCACGATGCAGGTCGACAAGCTCCGCCAGCAGTCCGTCCTCGAGGCGACGCTCGGGCTCGCCACCGAGAAGGCCAACCGCCTCGATCGGCAGCTCATCGATCAGGACAACGTCATCATGGCGATCGCCGATCCGGCGCGCCCCGAGGACATCGCGCAGCGCTGGCTACCCACCGCGCAGCGCGAGACGCCGAGCGTGCGCGCGGTGCTCGTGCTCGACGACGCGGGGACGGTCATCGCCTTCGCGTCGCGCGCCTCGGGCGCGTTCGCCGACGAGGAGGCTTTCCGGCGCCTTCTCACGGTTCGAATGCTGGGCGAGATGGATCTCGGCGCGCTCCCGCCGGACGAGCTCCGCCATCTCCATCGCGAGTACGGAGAGCAGAGCTACCTCGTCAGCTATTGGCAGCGCGCCGCCGCCGGCGGGCGTCGTCACGTCGTGATCGCGTGGCATGACATCGGGCGCATCGTGCGCGAGACGCTCCCGATGCTGTACAACGAGCCGAGCGCCCAGAATCCGTCGGTACGCGTGAGCTCGGCGAGCCGCGTGAACGTCGTCGACGAGGACGGTCGCATCATCTACGGCCCGCCCGTCCGCTCGGGCGAGTTCACGGTAGGCGTGCGTTTCCCGACGACGCTCTACAACTGGCGCGTCCAGGTGTCGCCCGCCGCGAGCGAAGAGCTGGCCTCGCGCGTCGAGAACCGCCGCCTCCTCGAGATCACGATGGTGGCGCTCTCTTGCCTCGTGATCGTCTTCGGCGCGATCGTGATCGTGCTCGTCGCGGAGAAGGAGCGTCGCGTCTCCACGCTGAAGAGCGAGTTCGTGGCGAACGTGAGCCACGAGCTGAAGACGCCCCTCGCGCTCGTTCGGATGTTCGCCGAGATGCTGCAGAGCGGCCGCGTCGCGAGCGTGGCGAAGCAGAAGGAGTACCTCGACATCATCGTGCGCGAGAGCGAGCGGCTCTCGGCGCTCATCGAGAACGTCCTCGACTTCGCGCGGCTCGAGCGTGGTCGCGGAGCCTACGAGTTCACGGAGGGCGACGTCGGGGACGCGGTGGCTCGCGCGGCCGACGTCTACCGCTACCGTGCCGAGCGCGAGAACGTGAACCTCGTCGTCGACGTCGCCGCCGATCTTCCGCCCGCGCGCATCGACGAGCGCGCGATCCAGCTCGCCGTCACGAACCTCGTCGACAACGCCCTCAAGTACGCCGTGCGCACCCGAGACGCGACCGCGACCGGCGCCGACGAGATCATCGTCCGTGCCCGTGAGGATCGCGGCGGCGTCCGCATCGACGTCGTGGACCACGGCCCCGGGGTGCCCGCCGAGGACCGGCACCGTATTTTCGAGCGCTTCGTGCGTATCGGCGCGTCCGGCCGGACGGCCGAGACCGCGCCGGTCCGTGGGAGCGGCATCGGGCTAGCGCTGGTGAAGCACATCGCGGAGAGCCATGGTGGGCGCGCCTGGGTGGAGAGCCCGCTGCCCCCCGAGGCGCGAGGAGAGCGCGGCGGTGGCCCTGGATCGACGTTCAGCTTGCTCATCCCGGCGCGTCGTCTAGTCCCCCGCGAGCCCGACGGGCGGGGCGAAGGGGCCGAGCCGGATGTGACGGCTCCATTGACGGGCGCCGACAGCACGATATCGTGAGCTTCACGCGGAGAGTGCCGGGGAACGTGTTCCCTTTGCACAGGATGCAGACAAAGCCGGTGCGTCGTGCTCCGGCGGGTGATTTTCAGGACGCTCTGGGAGACGAATTCAGGATTTCGCATGGCAGGCGTAGGGAACGAGGAAGCGAAGCTTTTCGTAGCGGGACTCCCAGACAGCGTTTCGGAAGAAGTGCTGAAGCAGATCTTCGAGGCCACGGGCGGCAAGGTCGTCAGCGTGAGCCTCCCGAAGGATCGCATGACGGGCCGGCCCCGAGGGTTCGGGTTCGTCACGATGTCGACGCCGGAGGAGGCTCAGGGGGCGCGCGATGCGCTCGACGGGTCGATGCAGGGCGGCCGCTCCATCTCCGTGCGTCCGTTCCAGGCCGAGCCCCCCCGCAAGGGTGAGGGAACGGGCCCGATGTCGAGCGGACCGCGGTCGAGCGGTCCGCGGTCGGTCGGGGGCGGAGGTGGCCCAGCGCCGCCGGACCGGACGCTCTACGTCGGCAACCTGCCGTACGACTGCGCGGTGCCCGAGGTCGAGACGCTCGTGCAGAGCGTCGTCGGTGAGGGCCAGGTGGTTCGCGTCCACCTCCCGATGGACCCCGACGGTCGCAAGCGCGGCTTCGGTTTCGTGACCATGGCGTCGTCGGAGTCGGCCAAGACGGCAGCCGATGCGTTGAAGGCCGCGGAGCTCCGCGGGCGACGGCTCATCGTGAACATCGCGCACCCGAAGGGCGAGCGGCCTGCGGGCGGCGGGTACGCGGGCGGCGGCGGCGGTGGCGGGGGCTTCGGTGGCGGCGGGGGCGGCTTCGGCGGCCCTCCGTCCGGCGGCGGCTTCGGCGGTCCTCCGGTGCCGGGCGGCTTCGGCGCTCCCCCTCCTGCTTCGCGGCGCACGTTCGACAGCGATCGACGACGCAAGCCCGGCGGCGGCGAAGGCGGCGAGGGCGGGCCTCCGAAGAAGACTGGCAAGGGCGGCGGCGGCAAGCGCGACCGCGACGCCGGCGACTTCGACTGGCGGAAGACGACGACGGGCGACGACGACTAGCGCCGACGCCTGACCCTAATCCCGAGGCGAGCCAAGGCTCGCCTTGACTTCGAGGGCGGCGTGAATATTCTCCGCCTCCCTTCCCCCGGGGCCCATCGGCTGACCCGGCTTTCCGGAGCGAGACGAACATGCGTGACATCATCAAGATGACGTGCGGCAACTGCAGCCGCGCGAACTACGTGACGACGAAGAACAAGCGCACGATGGCGGAGAAGTTCGAGATCAAGAAGTTCTGCCCGACGTGCCGTCAGCACCACCCCCACAAGGAAGGCAAGATCTCGAAGGGCTGAGCCCCTCCGAGCGGCGTTCCACGCGAGCCTGCGCCTCCCTCTCGGAGCGCGCGGGCTCGTTGGCGTTTGTGGCGGCGAGACGCCGACCGTGTCGGGTCGCGGCGATGGCGCGCACCTCTTCCTGTGCTATGACCCCCGCGACTCCGAGGCCTTTGGGGCCTCTACCCCCCAACCCTTCACCCGAGAGGAGACGCGAGACGGATGGTGTTCGACTGGCTCCACGGCCTCTTCTCGAATGATCTGGCGATCGATCTGGGTACGGCCAACACCCTGATCTACGTGAAGGGCAAGGGCATCGTCTCCTGCGAGCCGTCGGTCGTGGCGGTCCAGCGGGACGCCCGCGGCGGGAACAAGGTGCTCGCCGTCGGCCGCGAGGCGAAGGAGATGCTCGGCAGGACACCGGGGAACATCAAGGCCGTCCGGCCTCTGCGGGACGGCGTCATCGCCGACTTCGAGATCACGGAGGCGATGCTCCGCTACTTCATCGCCCGGGCGCACAACCGGCGGACGCTCGTGAAGCCGCGCATCATCATCTGCGTGCCCTTCGGGATCACCGAGGTCGAGAAGCGTGCGGTGAAGGAGAGCGCCGAGGGCGCCGGCGCGCGCGAGGTCTACCTGATCGAGGAGCCGATGGCGGCCGCGATCGGCGCGGGTCTCCCGATCACCGAGCCGAGCGGCAACATGGTCGTCGACATCGGCGGCGGCACGAGCGAAGTCGCCGTCATCTCGCTGGCCGGCATCGTCTATTCGCAGTCCGTCCGCGTGGGCGGCGACAAGATGGACGAGGCGATCCAGGCCTACCTCAAGCGGAAGTACAACCTCGCCATCGGCGAGCAGACCGCCGAGCGCATCAAGATCGAGGTGGGCAACGCCTACCCGCTCGAGCAGCAGAAGACGACCGAGGTGAAGGGCAGAGACCTCGTCGCCGGCGTCCCGAAGACGGTCGTCGTGAACTCCGACGAGATCCGCGAAGCGCTCACCGAGCCGCTCAACGCGATCGTGGAGGCCGTCCTCCTCGCCCTCGAGAAGACGCCACCCGAGCTCGCGGCCGACATCGTCGACAAGGGCATCGTCCTCACGGGCGGCGGCGCTCTCCTCGCGAACCTCGACGTCCTCATCCGCGAGGAGACCGGCCTCCCCGTCATGGTCTGCGACGACCCGATCAGCGCGGTCGTCCTCGGGAGCGGCAAGACGCTCGATCACATGGAGCTCCTGAAGGAGGTCACGATCGGCTAGGCCCTCGGGCCCGCCTGACGTGTCCATCGAGGGTCTTTCGTCGTGTCGGCGTTCAAGCGGTATCGGGACGTAGGCATCGTCATCGTCCTCTTGGCTGTGCCGTTCTTCTTCCTGCGCGCGAACATGAAGCGCCCGGAGAACCTGAACGCGCTCGACCGGGTCGTCCTGCGCATCAGCGCTCCGATCGAGTTCGCCGCCTCGAGCCTCGCGCGCGGCATCTCGAACGTCTGGGAGAGCTACGTCTATCTCGTCGACGTGAAGTCCGACAACGAGCGGCTCGCGTACGACAACGCGCGCCTCCGGGAGCAAGTCCACCGCCTCGAGCAGAAGGACGTCGAGAACCGCGAGCTCCGTCGTCTCCTCCAGCTGCGCGAGTCGCTCCCCGGCGATCAGGTGAGCGCCCAGGTGGTGGGCAAGGACTTCACCGAGTTCTTCCGCGTCACCCGCGTCGTGCTCGATCGCGGGTCACGCAACATCCGCCCCCACATGCCCGTGGTCTCGCCCGACGGCGTCGTCGGCGCCGTGCTCCGCGTCGCAGGAGATGCCGTCGACGTTCAGCTCTCGGTCGATGCAGCGTTCGGCATCGACGTCGAGGACGAGCGCACCAGAGCGCGCGGCTTCGTCCGCGGCACGGGCGATCCGACACGTTATGCGTGCAAAGTCGAGAACGTCGACTCGCGCGACGAAGTCGAGGTCGGCGACCTCCTCGTCACGAGCGGCAAGGGCAAGTGGTTCCCGAAGGGGCTCCCCGTCGCGCGCGTGACGAAGGTGTTGAAGCGGGAGCCCGGGCGCGACCAAGAGATCGAGGCTGCGCCGACCGTGAACTTCTCGCGCCTCGACGCGGTGCTCATCCTCGCCACGCCGCCCGAGGGCGACGAGGAGCCGAGGTCCGGAGCGTCGGGGGGGCAGAGCCCCGCGTCGAAGAACGAGAAGGGACCGACGGCGAGGGCCCCCGGCGCGACCGGCGCCGCGGGCCAGAAGTGAGGCCGCCATGCGGAACACGGCCTTCTTCGGCGTGGGGGTCCTCCTCCTCCTCCTCCAGTCGAATCTCTTCCGCCTCACCGGCACGTTCCTCCGCTCGCTGACGTGGCTCACGGGCGCGAGCCAGGAGCTCGTCGTGCCCGGGCTCGTCCCCTCCCTCGTGCTCCCGCTCATCCTCTTCATGGGCGTTCACGAGTATTCGCTCGTGCGGGGCGCCGGTGTCGCCTTCGCGCTCGGGTACCTCACGGACCTCCTCGGCGTCGCGCCGATCGGCCTCTACACGTCGACGTACGTGGCCGCCTTCGTGCTGGCGCGCGCGGCCGGCGTCCGCCTCGCGGCGCAGACGATGCTCATGCAGGTCGGGCTCGCCCTCGCGTTCACGCTCCTCCACTCCATCATGATCCTCGTGTTGCTCGCCATCTTCGGGCGGGACGCGTGGGTGCCGCGCGCGCTCTATCCGATGACGCTGCCGCACGTCCTCGCGACCGGCGCGGTCGCCCCTCTCGTCTTCCGGATCGCGCAGCGGATCCACCAGGCGACGACGTCCAGCTCGCCGCGCGGAGAGGCCGCATGAGCAACCTCCTCGTGCCGCGCTCGGACGTGAGCGAGTTCCGGAAGCGCTATCGGTGGATCGCGCTCGCCGCCTTCGTCGCCTTCGCGGTCATCGCCGCCCGGCTCTTCCAGCTCCAGGTGGTGAAGGGGGCCGAGTACGCGCAGGTCGCGCACGAGAACGTGATCCGCAAGGTGACGATCCCGACGACGCGCGGCGTGATCCGCGACGCCAATGGACGCGTGCTCGCCTCGAGCCGCCCGTCGTTCAACGTGCTCCTCGTGCCCGGGCGCGTGATGCCGAGCGTCCGGCCTTCGCGCCCGCGCCGGCGCGGCTCGGCGGAGGAGACGGACAGCTTCACGCGCATCGCCGACACGCTCCGCCTCAACCCCGACGAGCGCGCGCGGCTCGAGGGGCGGATTCGCGAGGCGTGCGCGACCGACGAGGACCGCTCGCCCTGCTGGCGTCCGATCCTCGTGCGCGAGGATCTCGCACGCGACATCGTCGCGGAGTTGAAGCAGCACGCCGCCGAGATGGTGGGGGCCGAGGTCGTGAGCCAGCCCGTCCGCTACTACCCGTTCAAGCGTCTCGGCTCACACATGATCGGCTACACCGCCGAGATCGATGCGGAGACGCTCGCGAAGTACAAACCGCCCGGCTACGAGCAGTTGACGGCCGAGGAGCGACAGAAGGTGAACCCGCTCGGATACGAAGGCGGGGACGTCACCGGCGCGACGGGCGTCGAGCGCTCGTGGGAGAGCTACCTGCGTGGCCAGCGCGGCTGGGAGAAGCGCGTCGTCGACGCCCGGGGCCGATACCGCACGGGCCCCGACGCCGAGCGGCTCCTCGACGCGCCCTCGCGTCAGGAGCCGCTCGCCGGCCGCGATCTCCGTCTGGCGGTCGACATCGATCTCGAGCAGGCGATCGACCGCGCGATGCGCCCGCACGCGGCGGGCTCCGCCGTCGTCGTCGACGTCCGGACGGGCCGCCTCCTCGCCCTCTACTCGAAGCCGGACTACGATCCGAACGAGCTCTCGGGTGGGTCCGGCAAGGACCGCATCCGCGAAGCGTTCAACAAGCTCTACACCGACCCGCTCCGTCCGATGCTCGACAAGACGATGAGCGGCGCGTTCCAGCCAGGGTCCACGTTCAAGCCGTTCTCGGCGCTCGCGGCGCTCGAGGACAAGATCCTCGCGCCCACGGACCGTGAGCGCTGCGACGGCTACCTCTCCTTCGGCCGCCGCATCTTCCACTGCACCCACGTGCACGGGAAGGTCGATATGCGCGAGGCGATCGCGCAGTCCTGCAACATCTACTTCTTCAAGCTCGCCGAGAACGTGGGCATGGACCGCATCGCGCGCGTCGCGACCGAGTTCGGCCTCGGGCAGAAGACGGGCATCGGCGTGAACCCCGAGTCCCCCGGCCGGATCCCCACGCGCTCGTGGTACGCGCTTCGCTACAAGGGCCAGTTCCGGATCGGCTTCACCCTCAACACGGCCATCGGCCAGGGCGCGACCACCGTGACGCCGCTCCAGCTCGCGCTCGCGTACGCCGCGCTCGGGAACGGCGGCACCGTCTTCTCTCCGCAGCTCGTGCGCGCGGTGGAGACGAGCGACGGCGCGGTGGTGCAGGAGTTCCCTCCGCGCGTGAGGCAGAAGGCGAAGGTCGCGCCCGAGAACCTCACCCGCGTCGCCGACGCGCTCCACGCGGTCGTGAACGACGAGAAGGGCACCGCATACCCCGTACGTGATCGGACGCTCGAGGTGGCCGGCAAGACGGGAACGGCGCAGACCGGCTACGTCGCGAGCCCGAGCGAGGACCCGAAGAAGGCCTGGTACCTCGCTCGGGACCACGCCTGGTTCGCGGCGTACTCGCCCGCGAAGGTGCCGGAGATCGCCGTCGTCGTCCTCGTCGAGCACGGCGGCTCGGGCCCCACCGTCGCAGCGCCGCTCGCGATGCAGATCATCAAGGAGTATCACCGGCTCCAGGCCCAGCGCGCCGGCAAGCCGATGCTCGTGCGCGAGCCGTCGGCGTCGGCCCCGGAGGTGCCGTGATGAGGAGCCGCCGCGAGCACGCCCGCTTCTTCGGCCTCCCGCGCGACAACTTCGACTGGGCGCTGTTCCTCACGGCGTGTGCCCTCGCGGTCATCGGGGTCGTGAACCTCTACTCCGCGACGAGCGTGTCCCGCGCGGCGCTCTCGGAGATCTACATCCAGCAGGTCTACTGGCTCGTCCTCGGTGGCATCCTCGGCGCCGCCGTCGCCGTCATCGACTACCGCCACTACGAGCGGCTCGGTTACCTGCTCTACGCCGTCGGCATCGTCTTTCTCGTGCTCGTCTTCATCCTCGGGAAGGACATTCGAGGGAGCTCGCGCTGGATCAACATCGGCGGCTTCGGCTTCCAACCGAGCGAGTTCATGAAGCTCTTCATGATCATCGCGCTCGCCAAGTACCTGCACGACGATCCCAAGACCGAGCCGCGGACGCTGAAGGATCTCGTCGTCCCCGCCCTCCTCGCTGCGCTCCCCACGTTCCTCATCCTCAAGCAACCCGACCTCGGGACGGCGCTCATCCACGCCCTCGTCTTCGCGACGATCTGCCTCTTGACGCGCATCCGCTGGCAGACGATCGCCTTCATCGTCGTCTCCTTCGGCATCGCGCTCCCGGTCGCGTGGTCGTACGTCCTGCGCGACTACCAGAAGCAGCGCATCCTCGTGTTCTTGAACCCCGAAGCGAACCTCCTCGGGTCCGGGTGGCATGCTCACCACGCCCGCGTCGCGATCGGCGCCGGCGGCTGGACGGGCCAGGGCTTCATGCGGGGGACCCAGAACCAGTTCCTCTTCCTGCCCGACCAGCACTCCGACTTCCCGTTCGCCGTCTTCGCGGAGGACTGGGGTTTCTTCGGATGTCTGGTCCTCGTCGCGCTCTACATGTTCCTCGTCCTCTGGGCCGTCCGCATCGCCGCGACCTCGAAGGACCGCTTCGGCGCCGTCCTCGCGATCGGGGTGGGCGCGCTCGTCTTCTGGCACGCCTTCTTCAACCTGGGGATGGTGACGGGCATCCTGCCCGTCGTCGGCGTGACGCTGCCGCTCTTCTCCGCGGGAGGCTCGAGCGTTCTCACGATCATGATGGGAATCGGGCTCCTGATGAACGTCTCGATGCGCCGCTTCTACGTGGCGCCCGGCCGGACGACGGGGCTCCTCGGCGGCCTCGGCTGAGCGCGCCGGAGTGCGCCCGACGCCACACAGGTGGGAGTCACCTGTGCGTCTCGCGGTCGAGCTTCGTCGAGGTCAAGAGTGATCCCGATCTAGAGTCGGCGGTCCAAGTCATGGCCCCCTCGTCTCGCTCTCGCTCCGCGCTCCTCTCCCTCGCCGCCAGCGCCGCCTTCGGCCTCGTCGTCGCCTGCGCCACCGCGCCGGTCGACGATCCGAGCCTCGGGTCCGACCTCACCTCGGTGAAGGCGGCCACGGACCCGGCCGAGGAGGTGAAGCTTCCGCCTGCTTCTGCCTCTCCCGCGGCCGCGGACGCCGGGGCCACGACGAAGGACGCCGGCACGACGCAGGACTCCGGCCCGCCGGCACCGCAGGACTCCGGGGCGCCGCCGCCGACGTCGACGCCGGACTGCGACCCGAACGATCCCATCGTGATCCTGAAGCTCTTCACGAGCTCGCCGTCCGGCGCCTGCCCGTGCAGCGCCGGCCAGTGCTGCCTGCTCGGCAGCTGTCTCTGAGCGGCCTCAGCGCCCGACGGTGACGTCGAACGTCATCGGCTTCACCCAGAGCTTGTCCCGCACGAGGACGAACCTCTTCCCGGGGTGCACGGTGACGATCGCCTCCTGGAGGCCGTCCGTGCTCGTCGCCGTCGTCGCGTCGACGACCCGGAACGTGTCGTCCACGACGAGGACCTGGGGCTGGCCCGGGAAGTCCCCCTTCACGGTCACCGAGCGGCCTCCGAGCGCGAGCCTGCCGTTCTGCGGCTGGAGCGCGGTGTACGGCGTCGCGGCCGGCGGCGAAGAGGGCGCGTCGACCGGAGAGTCGTCGATCTCGATCGCGAGGTACGGACGCGTCTTCGTCGCGATGATGTCGCGGTACGCCGGATCCTTCGGCTCGTACGGCACCGAGAGCGTCTCACCGGGCCGGACCTTGCCGCGCACGACGGTGACCTTCTTCAGCGCCTCGCCGACGACCTCCTGGTCCTCGCTCTCGGGAGCGGCGGCGGACTCTCCTCCCCCTTCCACTGTGCAGCCGGAGAGGCCGGCGACGCCGGCGAGAAGCGAGGCGCCGCACAGGAGCGCGATGAGCGAAGGAGCGGCGAACGTGCTCGGGCGGAGCTTCATGCCCCGCGGTTTAGCGCCCCCACCCCCACACGCAACCCGAAACCCGCTTTCCTCGCGGGAAACGATCTGTTCCCGCGCGGCAATCCGCGGGAAATCGTCAGCCCGCGTCGGGCCGCGGCGCCG
This sequence comes from Polyangiaceae bacterium, assembly GCA_022842465.1. Taxonomy (GTDB): domain Bacteria; phylum Myxococcota_A; class Polyangia; order Polyangiales; family Polyangiaceae; genus Labilithrix. The sequence goes on from JALHPN010000175.1 coordinate 11,060, forward strand.
GCTTGCACTCGCAGGTGGGCTTGTCGCCATCGCACTTCTGCGTGCCGACGAACGACGCGGACCCGCAGTCGCACGGGGCGCCCGGCGTGCAGGACTGCGGCTCGGTCGCGCCCTGTCCGCTGTTGCCGTTCGCCGACGGCGGCGCCTGCGGCGCGCTGTCGTCCTGTCGGGCGCCGGAGCCTGCGCTCGTCGACGTCCCCTCTCCGCCGACGACCTCCGACGGGAGAGAGCCCCCGCCGCCGACGCAGGCGACGACGACGGCGGATGCAGCGACGAAACCGGAAGCGACGAAGAAGGAACGCATCGGAGGCCTCACTTGCTCTGGAGAACCATGAGGTGGAACTTGTTGAACTCGCTCTGACCGAGCGTGAACATCACCTCGGTGAGGAGGCGGTACGGGGTGCCGGCGTCGGCGATGATGATGGCCTCGCTGCCGCTCGCGTCCTTGCCCATCGCGACGCGGATCTGCCGGTCGCGCTCGCGCCAGCTCTGGAGCGCGTTCGCGAGCGGCACGATGTAGAGGTCGGTGGCGCCCGTCTTCTTGTACTTGCCCTCGACGCCGTGGCTCGCGTCCTGCGGCACGGGAGCCACCACGTCGTCCCCGACGACGATCGCGCTGCGCGACACCATCACGGCGAGGCCTTCCTGCGAGGCCTCGGTCGAGAGGACGCTCTTGGCCATCTGGAGGTCGGACGACTGGGGAAGCGACGCGCTCGACGCGCTCATGGTCTTCAACAGGAAGACGAGGATGATCGTCATCATGTCGAGCATGGCGGTGATGTTGAGGAAGTTGATCTCCGGCTCGAGCGCGCGCTTGCGGATCTCCTTCCGGAGCATCCGCTTGTAGGTCGCCATGCTCGCCGGCTTCTGACGCGCGGCAGGCGGAGGAGCGCCAGGGCCTGCGCCGGGCGGAGGACCGCCGGGGTTCGGTCCAGGGGGTTGCTGCGGGGGGAGGTTCGCCATCGGTGTCCTCGTGATCGTCAGCGCGCGATGCCGAAGTTGACCTCGGGGAACAGCTCTTCCCCTTGCTCATTCGTGCGCATCGCGTCCATCGCGTCGACGACGGCCTGGTACGGGATGGGCGGATTGGCGCTGATGGTCACGCTCATCTCGTCCTTGAACTCGGGAGCGGCGGACTTCAGCTTCGTGGCGCACGCCTTGAGCGCGGCGACGTCGTACTTCCCTTCCCGGGTCGGGATCGCGATGCCCGGACCGGTGTCGTTGCACCCTGGCGCGACGTTGCCGCCGCGTGCCTTCAGGCTGTACCCGTCCGGCACGATCAGCACCGTGAGGCTCAGCGTGGGGGTCGTGGGCGCGCGACCCGCCCCGCCCGCCCGAGGCGGGGAGGTCTCGATCGTCGCCGCGAACGTCACGCTCACCGTCGCGAGCACGAACATGAGGACGTTCATGACGATGTCGAGAAACGGAACGATGTTGAGCTCGCCGCCCTCTTCGTCGGGAGCGAGCTCCTTCGGAGCGGACAGCCTGCGGATCTTGCTCCGCTGCGCTGCGCTTAGTTTCTCCTCGGCCACCTGAGCCACCCTTCGGTTCGGTCGGAGAGGTCAGTAGCCGCCGGGGCGCGTCTGGATCGTCAGGAGGTTGAAGACCCGCTCCTGCGTGGCTTCCAGGTCGTGCTGGATGTTCTTGGAGCGCTGGTGGAGGATCAGGTGCGCGATCATGCACATGACCGCGATCCCGAGGCCCAACGCGGTGTTGAACATCGCCTCCGCGATTCCCATGGCGAGCGCGCGCTGACGGTCCGCCGCCGAGAGGTTCGGCGCCGAGACGGCCGCGAAGGTGTTGATGAGGCCGACGACGGTTCCGAGGAGGCCGATGAGCGTCGCGATGTTCGCGAGCGACCAGAGCGAGCCGACGCGCTTCTCGACCTGCGGCTTGAGCTCGCCCATCTTCTCGCTCATCGCCGCGTCGATCTCGTCCGGACCCTTGTTGGCGTGCGTGAGGCCCGCCTTCACGAGCTGCAGGATCGGGTAGTCGCCCGCATCGCAGAGCTTGATGGCGCGGTCGATGTTGCCCGCCGTCACCAGCTTCTTGATCTGCGCGAAGAACTCCTTCGAGTTCACGCGGTACTTCCCGAGCTGGAACGCCGCACGCTCGACGACGAGCGCGATGACGATCGCGCTCACGACGAGGTTCATGGAGAGGAAGGTCGGGTTCTCCTTGAAGGCCTCCATGAAGCTTCCACTGGAACCACCACCCGAAGCCGCCGGAGCTGCGCTCCCAAGGCCGCTCAGAAGAGCCACGAACATCCCCGATGCTCCTTTCTAATCCCCAGAAACGCTCACGCCCTCGATGCCGTCCCGCGCCGCCCTCGGCGTGGTGAAGACCGTCCTCGCGGGCGAGGAAAAGGCTTGAATTTGCGCGTCTAGAACAACCGCTGCGAGCACGATAGCGGGCTTCTTCTCCGTTCGTCAACGACGCGGTCGCATCTCGCGACAGGCCGCGCGGACCACCGACGCGCGCCCGGGGCGTCGACCGAGGGACCGATGTGGGCGTCGGACCGCGGTTCTACGCAGCAGAAGCGTCGAACGGACCAGCTTCGCGCTGGAACCTGGAATCCCCATATTCCAGTGCGGCTGCACGTTTCTGCAACCTCACGAGACTGCAATCTTTTACCGTGAGTCGAAGATGCGTCAGCGACCCAAACTCTATTGACGGCCCTTGGTCCCAACCGTCAGACTTCCCGCGCTCCGTCGGCCTTGCAGCCGCGCGAGCCGAGACGATAACGTGCGCCGCGCTCGTTCTCGAAGGCCCAAGGGCTCGCCTGGCGGCAGACGGCGGCAGATCGACTTCCTGATTCGAGACGCGACGAGACGGAGACTTCACCCCGGCACGGAACTCCACGAGAGAGACGGCGTCGCGGAGAGACAGAACGAAGCAGCGGACGGGCCCTTCCCTGGTGGATCGGACCGGACGATGCGTAGGACGACCGGGCGCTTGCCCGACTCACGGAGAGAACGGAGAAGACATGTCTACTCTTTGGAAGCACTACAAAGAAGGCGGCATCGTGATGATGACGGTGATCCTCATCTGGAGCATCTTCACCATCGGAATCATCATCGAGCGCGCCCTCTATCTCTACGGCTCCAGCATCAACAAGGACGTGTTCCTCGCCACGATGCAGAAGTGCATCCTCGCGGGTGACGTCGCCAAGGCCGTGAAGATGTGCTCGGCCGCCAACGCTCCGCTCGCCCGCATCGTGCAGGCCGGCCTCGTCAAGGTGAACCGCCCCGACGAGGAAGTGCAGGCCGCGATGGACGAAGCCGCCCTGCGCGAGATCCCGAAGATCGCGAAGCGCACGGGCTACCTCGCGCTCATGGCGAACCTCGCGATGCTCACCGGCCTCCTCGGCACGGTGTCCGGTCTGATCGTGAGCTTCGGCGCCGTCTCCGGCGAGAGCGTCGCGCCCGACCAGAAGGCGCGCATCCTCGCCGAGGGTATCTCCGAGGCCATGAACTGCACGGCCTTCGGTCTCATCGTCGCCATCATGGGGCTCATCGGCTTCGCCGTCCTCAACGGCAAGACGCAGCAGCTCGAGGACGACATCAACGAGGCGAGCGTCCAGGTGCTCAACCTCGTCGTCACGAACCGTCAGAAGGTCAATCTCTCCGCCGTCGCGGCGTGAGGCAGGTTCGAGGGGGCCGTGCCCCCTCGATCCTCCCCGAGCTTGCTCGAGAGGCTCCGCCCCTCGAGCTCGCCGAGAGATGGGTTCCTGAATCGTTCGCAGAGTAGCCATGTGAAAGCGGCGGGGCCCCGGAGGGCCGGGTCCCCGCCGTCTCCGTAGAAGTAAGAAGACCGGGAGTCAGCGACATGGGTGGCGTAGACGTCGGCGGCGGTGGCGGTGGCAAGCGGAAGCTCGACTCGGAGATCAACATGATCCCGATGATCGACCTCCTCATGGTCACCATCTCGTTCCTCCTCATCACGGCCGTGTGGACCCACATGGCGCGCATCAACGCGGATGCGCAGGTGCCGGGTCCGCCGCGCGAGGTCGAGCCGGACAAGGTCGATCCGGAGAAGCAGCTCCACGTCGAGATGCGCGCGCCCGACAAGTTCGTCCTCATCTGGAAGCAGGGCGGCACGGTCATCAGCACCGTCGACGTCCCCAGGAAGGACAACGTCATCAACCGCGAGGGACGGAAGACCGTTCGCTACCCCGAGCTCGCCGCCAAGATCGAGCAGGAGTGGAAGAGCGTCGGCACGCACAAGGAGGCCATCGACAAGAAGTTCGACACGGCCGTCCTCCACACGGACAACGAGACGCCCTACGTCTATCTGGTCGGCGTGATCGACGCGATCTACCACGCGCATCGCCCGTTCAACGTCGCGGGCAAGGCCGAGCAGGTCCCCGCGTTCAACGTCACGTTCGCCGTCAACTGAGCCAGGACCACGGGACCAGGAGAGACAGTCATGACAGTTCACCATCCCGGCCGACGGCTGATGCATGCGATCCCCCTCAAGTTCGTCCAGAAGAAGGTGGCGGGCGGAGGCGGACGCGCCCTGGCAGCGGGGCTCTCGCTGACGAGCATGATCGACTTCCTCGTCGTCACCGTCGTCTTCCTCCTCATGTCGTTCAGCGCGTCGGGTGAGACCGCGATCGACAAGCGCGTGAAGCTCCCGGAGGCCGAGAACACGCTCGACATGATCGACGCGCCGATGGTCGCCATCGCAGGCAGCCAGATCCTCGTCGACGGGCAGCCCTTCGGGAACACCCGGGCGATCGAGGACTCGAAGCGGCTCCAGCGCATCGAGGAGCTGTTCAACATCCTCAAGAGCAAGCGCGAAGTGTGGAAGCAGCTCCACCCCGGCAAGGACTTCCCCGGCGTCGTCGTGTTGCAGATCGACCAGGACGTCCCCGCCGTGGTCGTGAAGAGCGTCTTCCAGACGGCCGCGTTCTCCGGATACCCGAACGTGAGCTTCATGGTCGGCAACATCCCGAAGGCGGGCGGCCCGTCGAAGGAGTGACTTGGGCGAGAAGCGCGATATCGGGCTGAAAGCGATCCGCGGCGCGCAGGAGGATCGGCGCCGCGGCAAAGCCGCCCGCATCAGTGGCCCCGTCTGGCTCGCCGCCGGCGGGGTCATTCTCTTCGGGGTGGTCCTCTCGTGGTTCCTCTCGGGACGCGCGCTCGGCAAGGCGAAGGACGAGCTCCTCGCGCAGCAACGCGCGGCCGTGAAGACCGTGGGCGCCGAGTGGATTCCGCTCCGCGACAAGCTGGAGGCGATCACAGTCGACGCGGCCGGCGCCTACAAGGGTGACGTCGTCACGCCCGAGGCGGCCACGTGGGACTTCCGCAGCGCGCCCGGTCTCTATCTCCGGCTCCGCGTCGAGGACGCGAAGGACCCTGCGTCGGTCCGGAAGAACGCGGCGAGCTCGCTCCGCGACGGCTTCACCGCGTGCCTCCTCCGCCACGAGGGCGGGCGGATCGGACAGATCGCGCGCGGCGAGGATGCGGGGAGCGGCGCGCACGATCAGCCGTGGAACCTTCGTCAGGCGTACACCGCCACGCGCGTCCTCGGCGACGCGTGGGTCGCCGACGTCGAGGCGGCGACCGACGATCTTCGGCTTCGCGTCTTCCAGGAGCAGTACGAGAAGGCGAAGAAGGAGGACATCCCCTTCGCGATCGACGTCGTGAAGCGGGCGAAGGTGTTTCTCCTCCTCCTCGACGAGGACGTGCCGGAGGCCAGGGAGGCTCTCCTCGGCGACGCCGGTCTCTCCGAGGCGCTCCAGCAGGTGCCGCATCCCGTGCGGGTGCACGTCGTGAACCTCGAGACCGGCAGCATCGTCGCCCGGCTCCGGAAGGTCGCGCAGGGCGAGTTCATGATCGCCGGAGAGCGGGCCGTCACCGACCCCGAGACCCGCGCCGCGATGAGGCGCCAGGTGAACAACTGCGCGCTCGCGGAGGACGTAAGCAGCGCGCTCGTCCCCCGCTGAGCCTCGCTCAGCCGAGCACGAGGACGTGGAGATCGGCGAGGTTGTGCCCCGTCGGACGCTCCGGGAGCGCCGTCCGTGCAGCCGCGTGCACGGGGCCCGCGTCGAAGTCCGCGATGGCACGCTCGAGGGCGCCGTCGCCGAGCCGTGATGCCACGTGCGAAGCGAAGCGCCGGTCGACGACGGCACCGGACGTGCCGCTCCGTCCGTCGACGCCATCGGTCGCGATCGCGGCGAAGAGGGCGCGGGAACCGAGGCGCCCGAGATCGCGGCCGACCAGCGCGGCGATGTGGGTCGCGCGCCCTCCCCTTCCGGCGCGGGCCGGCACGAGGACACCAGGCTCCGCGGCGCGTACGAGCGCGATCCCACGCGACGCGCGCGCCGCGTGATCGAGGATTTCCCGGGCGAGATCGCTCGCAGAGTCGGTGGACGCCCGGAGCTCGTGGACCTCGAGCCCGGTCGCGCGGAGGCGCCGCGCGCACACGGAGGCGAGCTCTTCGGGAGACGCGACGACGCGCGCTCGCATGACGGCCCCGGCCCGCCGATCCGCAGGCGACAGCGTCCGGACGAGGCGCGTGTCGCGATGCGAGGGAGCGTATCGAGCCAGCAGGCGCCTCGCCTCCGTCACAGTCGACGGATCCGGGAGGCTCGGCCCCGATCCCACGTCGGACGCGGTGCCGCCGAGCACGTCGCTCGCCACGATGGTGAAGGTGCGGTCCGGCCAGGCCGCGCGCGCGAGGCCACCTCCCTTGATCGACGAGAGATGGCGCCGGACGACGTTCACCCGTCGAACGTCGGCGCCGGACCGGAGCATCGCGCTCGCGATGTCGCGCTTCGTGGCGAGCGTGACCCCGTCAGCAGGCACGCACGCGAGCGACGACGCGCCCCCGGAGACGAGCACGAGGAGATCGCTGCGGTCGGCGTCTGCGTCGGACGCGGCGAGGGCGAGCGCCGCTCTCCCGGCGCGAACGCTCCGCGCGTCGGGGAGCGGGTGGCTCGCGACGAGCACGCCGGGCGAGGGCGCGTGCCCCTCGTTCGTCACGACGAGCGTGCGACCGGCGCGCGGTCCGAGCGCCTCGAGCGCGCCTCTCGCCATCGCAGGAGCGGCCTTCCCGATCGCGATGACGCGAACGAGCCCCCTCTCGCCGAGGCGGTCGTCGCGCACGCTCGCGCGGACCGCATCGGCGACCCGCGAACGCAGGTCGAGCTCGCGGAGCGAGGCCCGGACGAGGCGTACGAGCTCACGCCGCGTCACGGCCGACGACTCTCGCGGGCCTCCACCGGTCCGCCGAGCACCTGCTGCCATCCGATCGCCACGAGGACGAACCCGGCGCGATCCGACGGACCGAGCGTATCCGGGCCGCCGCCGCCGAGCGCCGTGTCGCTCCAGCGGCCGCCGCCGTGGACGCCCACGAAGAGCCCCGTCGCCTTCGCGAAGAGCGGAACCTCGAGGCCGAGCCCGGCCTGGAGCCCCGGCTTCGCGGCGAAGGAGCGCCCCGCCGGCTGGGCGAACGAAGCGCCGAGCTCGAGCGCGAGAGAGTCGATGACGAGGTCGAGCAGCGGGAGGCCGAGCTGTCCGCCCAGGAGCCAGCGCGCGAGGAAGAGCGGCCGCACCTCGAGCCCGGTCGCGAGGACGCGCTCGGGCTCTGCCTTCGAGCCGAGGAGCGGGCCGTCCTCGTACGTCACGAAGAGGCCGGTCATCTGCATGTAGCGGGCACGCAGGTCCGCGGCTGCGCGCGGGCCGCGGGGGCCGAACGTCGCGCCGAGGCCGCCCGCGACGGCGAAATCACCGTCGACCCGACCGAAGACGCCGTCCGGTGAGGCTGCCCGGGCCGGCAGCCCTGGCCACACCAGCGCGGCGGAGACGAGGAGCGCGGAGACGCCCCTCCTCATTCGGCTCCGAGAGCGCGGGTCACGTCGTCGCGCAGCTCTCCGGCGAGGATGAGGCGCACGCGGGAGATCTCCTGCCCCGCGAGGCGCGCGAGGAGGAACGACACGTCCGCGAGCGGTCGAGCAGGCCCCTTCGCGAACACGACGACGAGCGGTTCCTCCTCCCCGCCGAACGGTGTATCCGAGGCGACGTCGAGGCCGACGTAGACGTCGGGATCGTAGCCACGGGCGCGAGCGACCTCGCGCGCGACCTCGAGCGCCTCGAGGCGGCCCTCGGACGTCGCCTGTTCGCCGAAGAGCTCGAAGGTCTTGAAGAGATGGCGCTCGCGCACGCGCCGGGAGAGGTCCGCGAGCGCCGCGTCCTTCGCCCCCTCCCACGCGTGCATCGCGACGGCGAGCACGCCGTCGTCGAGCTCGAGGTAGTCGGCGAGGGTCGGCGGCTGCCCGTGGGCGGCGAGCTCGATCGCACGCGGCGTCCCCGCCAGCCGTTCGCCGTCCGCGATCACGGTCCCCGCCCGCGCCAGGACTCTGCGGATCATCCACTCCGCCGCGCGCGTCGCCTTGTGCAGATAGACCTGCTGGAACATGAAGAGGCGCGCGAGGATGAAGGCCTCGATCGCGGGCAGGCCCTTCGCTCCGTCGATCGCGAGACCGGGAGCCTGCCCCGCCCGCGCGGGCGAGAAGCGAAGGCTGCGGAGGAGCCAGTCGAGATCGAACTCCCCGTAACGGACGCCCGTCGCGTGGGCATCGCGAAGGAGGTAGTCGCAGCGATCGACGTCGAGGGTGCCGCTCACCGCGCGGGCGAGGAACGGGAGCGGGTGCTCGCCACGTACCAGCGCCGCGACGCGCTCGGGCATGTGCGGATCGATCGAGACGAGGACCTTGTTCACGCCCGTGGAAGAATCGAGCACGATGCGCTCCGTCCACGCCTCGTGATGGGACGTGCCCGGGATCGCGTCCTCGAAGAGGTGGGAGAGCGGTCCGTGTCCGACGTCGTGGAGGAACGCGGCGGCGAGGACGTCCTGGGCACGCTCGCTCGTCACCTGTTGCCAGAAAGGGAGCTCGCCGTGGATCTGCCGGAGACGCGCGACGAGCTTCTTCATCACGAACGCCGCGCCGATCGCGTGGGCAAAGCGCGTGTGCTCGGCGCCCGGAAAAGCGACGGAGGCCACGCCGAGCTGACGGATTCGCCGGAGGCGCTGCACCTCCGGCGTGTCCATCAGGCGAGGAACGACCGACTCCTCTTCCGACTCGAACGACACGAGCCCGTGGACCGCATCACGAAGGATCACGCCTTCACCTCCACGCTCGAGACGACGCCCTCGTCGCTCCACACGCGCGCGACGAGCGGCCCCACCACTCCCGGCGGGAGCGTCGCGACACGCTCGGCGGCCGTCGGCCTCGTGCCTGGCGCGCGTTCCGCGTGCCAGAGTCGCTCGAACACGCCGCCGGCGTCGCGCCCCACCGCCCACGCGAGCGGCTCCTCCGGCGCATCGAGACGCACCGTACGCGCGCCGTCGCGACGTCGCTCGATGGTGACCTTCGCGCCGCTCGCGACCGCGTCGGCGGGGC
>JALHPN010000176.1 GCA_022842465.1 Polyangiaceae bacterium
GACGCTCTTCCGATCTGGTCCGGCGGGAGCGACGCGCGCGACGCGCCGAGGTCGCGCGTCGGCTCGGGCTCGCGCACGCCGCCGCGCTCGTCTTCCCGGACGTCGCCGAGACCGACCCCTCGGGAGCGATCCTCGCTCGCGCATGGCTCGACGCCACCGAGCCGCTCGCCTCGTCCCTCCACAGGGCGGCGCGGAGGAAGGCCGGCGGGGACCTCGGGCCCGAGGCGACGGTGCAGGCGTCTCTCGCGCGCGACGTCGTCGAGGGCTGGCCGGCGCGTCTCGGAGAGCGCTGGCTCGAAGACGTGTTCCGCGGGGCAGTCGCGCGCCCCGTCCAGGGTCTCCGGTTCGACGCGCCCCTCGGTGGCGCGAGCTTCCTCCGCGCAGCCTATGCCTACGGCGTCGCGCTCCGCGAGCAGGGCACGGCGCGCTCGCTCCCGTTCGCCCTCGCGCGCGACCCGTACGCGATCTCGGCGCACCGCTTCGGCGCCCTCTTCGCTCTCGCGCTCGCGGAGCCGGTGCTCCACACGAGGGCGCTCGGCACGTCGCGCCGCGTCGCCCTCGAGCAGGCGCGCTCGCTCCGCGCGTCGCTCTTCGTCGCCTCGCGCGTGCTCGCGATGCGCGTGCTCTTCGCGAGCGAGCCAGGCGTCTCCGCAGACCTCTTCGAGGAGTCGACGATGCGCGTCTTCGGGGGCCCGATGCCAGCCGGGCTCCGGGACGCGTGGCCACGGCTGCGCATCGACGATCGCGCCCGGCTCGCGGCGGCATGCAGCGCACACGGCTTCCTCGCCGACGTCGTCGATCGCTTCGACGAGGACTGGTTCGCGAACCCGAAGGCGGGCGCGCATCTCGGGAGCATCGCGTGCGGACCCATGGCCGAGCCGATGCTCGCGACGCAGGAGGGCATCGCGAGAGCGGCGCGCGCGGCGGAGGGGGCGCTCGGGTGAGGTCGCGCGCGGCGCTCGCCTCGGCGACCGTCTTGCTCGCGTGGAGCCTCGCCACTGCGAGCGCGGCGCCGCCGGCGAAGCCCCCTCACAAGCCGGCACCCACCAGCCGCGGAACACGTCCCCCGCCCGCGCCTCCGCCGAGGCCCGCGGCCGCGCCGCTGCCGATGTTGCCGAGCGTCGGGCGAGTTCATGTCCGCCTCTCTCGCGCGCAGGCGATCGTCGTCGAGGAGGTTCTCCTCCCGCGCGGCGAATGGAAGTCGGGGCCGATCGAGCTCTGGGTCGCGTTCGGGGCGCCGTCGGTCCCGCGCGCGATCGACGCCCACCTCGTGCCGCTCGCGGACGGCGTCCTCGCGCCCGAGGACGACGAGGCGGGCGAGGCCGTCTCGACCGAGCGGGCCCCGCGTCGCCCGCCATCCGCCAACGCGCTCCTCGGTCGCGACGCCATGGCCGGCGTCGTCGTGCGCCTCGACGCGGCGGCGCTCGGCCGTGGGTTCGCGGCGGGCGGGATGGCGGCCCTCCGCCTCCGGAGCGTCCTCGATGCGCCGGAGGAGGACCCGTCGGGAGGGAGAGGCATCCTCGTCCGCCTCGGCGCCTCGCGAGGCACCCCGCTCACGCTCGGTCGGATCTCCTTCACGTCCGCGCCCGACGCGCCGAAGGTCACGCGCGTGGAGGCGAGGCTTTGCGGCCCGGAGGCAGACCCGCATCCGCTCGCGGTCGGCTCGATCCCGAAGCTCCCTGCCGACGGCACGCCGAGGCTTGCGCCCGTCCTCGCCGTACGCCACGCGTCCGACGATCTCTGCGTCCGCTGGTGGAATTAGTCACATCGCATCGCTGGGATCGCCGCCGCCACCGACGCCCGCGGCGTCGATGAAGAAGCGGAGCCCGACGGCCACGGTCGTCGCAGGGTGGTCGGCGACGATGTCGCGCCGCCCGCCGGCCTCGACGCTGAAGCGCCGGTCGACGTAGCCCGCGCCGGCCGTCACGGCGTGCGTCTTCATGACGTCGTCGTAGCGGTAGCCGAGGCGGATCGGGACGCGGTCGGCGATGAGCACCTCGCCGCCGGCCATGAGGCGACCGCGGGCCGAGTCGCGCGTCGTGAAGTCGACGAGGCCGTCGACCTCGATCGTGACCGTCTGGTTCGACCAGCCGACGCCCCCCGCCACGGCGAGGGGGAGGAGCGCGGTTCCGGGCGCCGTCAGGTTCCTCCCGGTCACCCCGATGCGGAGCTGCTCGGTGATCTGGACGGCACCGCCGGCGTCGAACGTGAGCTCGTTCACGATCGGCTCGTCGCTCGTGCCGCCGGACGCGAGGCTCGCGCCGAGGGGACCGGATGCCGTGTTCTGCGACAGGCGAACGTAGCGACCGGTCACGCCGAAGCTCAGTCGGTCGCCGAACGGGTAGGCGAGCGCGAGTCGCAGATCGGTCCACCGGCGCTTCAGGCCGTCGGGGTCCATCTGCGACCAGGTCCCTGCGAAGCCGCCCGAGAGCCGGCTCGTGCTCGAGTCGGTGACCGCGCCACCGTAGCTCTGCCGTCTCGCCTCGGGGCTGAACGTCGCGAGGCCCTCGAGGTGGTAGACGCGGAAGAGCGCGAGGTTCGCCGGGTTGTTCATGAGCGCGGTCGTCGAGCCGCCCCACGCCTGCGCGGCGCCGCCCATCGCCATGACCCGCGGATGCTGGATATCGCCGAGCTCGTAGCCTTGCTCGATCGACGTCGTCGACGGGTCGGCGTGGGCCACGCCCGCGTAGCTCGAGAGCGTCGCGATGGCGCATGCGAGCCCCGCGACCCCGCGCTTCGGGCGGTACCAGCTACGGACGCATCGGAGGACGGGAGACCGGCGCACCGCGGCCACCCTATCGACCTGGCTCCTCCCGACCAACTTTTCGACGTGCGGGGCTGCTAGGACGCGCCGACCCCTGTTTCCTCGGGGTTTCGTGACGGCCGGTGACTCTTGACACACATCTCGGCGCGAAAACCCGCCTCGTCTGGAGATGGCGTCCGCGTGTCGCTGCGGCAACCGCCCGATTACAGAGCGGCGACCGGCACTTACCGGAGGGGCCTCCGAGGCCTGCGAATCTGCATGCGCAGCGCAGCCATTTCACAGGCGGTTTACAAGGAATAATGAATCGTGGTTCTGAAGGCTTACGCCCATTCTGAACAATGGACATGACGGCGCGAGATCGAGGGTGCTAGCTCCATCTTCCCCGTCGACGACAGGTGGTCGGCGATGAGGGCTCCGAACCCTTCCAAGGACACGCGGAGCGCTCATCCACGACCAGCTGTTTCTCTGGCTCTCTCTGGTGCGTTTCGCGTGTCTCTTGGGTCGGCAGGGGAACCTAGCTTTCAACGCAGCTTCTCTGGCTACGCCGGTGGTTCGGCTCGAGCCTGGGGGCAGGGAAGTTTTTGTCTGGGAGCACTATGGCGCAGGACGACCGGTCCGCGCTCGCCGATGGCGGGCCGGCATCCGGGCAGCTCTCCACACCCTGTGGGGAGCCTGTGGAAAACGATGCATTCTTGGTCGCGCCCCGGCGTGACGAGCGGGTCTGGAAGGTGATGGAGCACGAAGCGCTCTGGAACGAAGCCGTGGCGTTCACGCGAGCGAAGTCGCCTGCCAGCTTCGAGCAATGGTTCTCGGGCGTGCAGTTCGACGGCATGACGGACGGAATCGTGAGCCTTCGTGCTCGCGACGAGTTCGTTCGTGAGTGGGTCGATCAGCACTTCCTCCCGACGCTCGTCGACTACCTGCGCAGCCAGACTGGCTGGAGCGTGCAGGTCGCCTGGTCGGTCGGCGGTGACCTCGAACGCCCCGTCGCGCTCGGCACACCGCGCGAGCCGGTGCGTCCGCGCGCGCTCACACGTCCGAACGGCCAGAACGGCGTCGGCAACGGCAACGGCCATGCGATGGCGAGCGGGACGAACGGAAGGATCGGGGGGGCCACGAACGGAGCCACGACGCACGCGGACGACGTGAGCCTCGACGAGGCCCCCGCATCCCGTCGCCACGGCAAGCCCGTCGTCCCGCCGCCGATCGAAGGGTTGAACCCGAAGTACACGTTCCAGAACTTCGTCGTCGGCCCGTCGAACCAGCTCGCGCACGCCGCGGCGATCGCGGCGGCCGGCGGCGGCGGACGACGCCACAACCCGCTGTTTTTGTGCGGCGGCACCGGGCTCGGCAAGACCCACCTCGTGCATGCGGTCGCCCATCGCGTCCGCGCCGAGCGCCCCGCCGCGCGGATCCTCTACGTCTCCGCCGAGAAGTTCGTGAACGAGTTCGTGCAGGCCCTCCAGGAAGGCCGCATGAACGAGTTCCGCGCGCGCTACCGCGATCGCTGCGATCTCCTCCTCGTCGACGACATCCAGTTCCTCGCCTCGAAGACGCAGACGCAGGAAGAGTTCTTCCACGCGTTCAACGCGCTCCATCAGGCCGACAAGCAGATCATCGTCACGAGCGACAAGTACCCGCAGCAGCTCGAGAGGATGGAGGAGCGTCTCGTCTCCCGCTTCTCGTGGGGCCTCGTCGCCGACATCCAGGGACCCGAGCTCGAGACCCGCGTCGCGATCCTCCGGAAGAAGGCGCAGCTCGAGCAGATCGAGCTCGCCGACGAGGTGATCCTCTACCTCGCGCAGAGCGTGCGGTCGAACGTCCGCGAGCTCGAGGGCACGCTCATCCGGCTCGCCGCGAAGTCGTCGCTGCTCGGCCGGGCGATCGATCTCGACTTCGCGCGACAGGAGCTCGCCGCGACCGCCGGTCCGCGCGCGAGCGAGGCGGGGGTCGACGACATCCAGCGCGTCGTCTGCCATCACTTCAAGCTCCGCACGAGCGATCTCCTCTCGAAGGATCGCCACAAGAGCATCGCGTTCGCACGGCACGTGGCGATGTACCTGTGCAAGCAGCGGCTGAAGTGCAGCTTCCCCGAGCTCGGGCGCGCCTTCGGCAACCGCGATCACACGACCGTCATCAGCGCCGTGCGCAAGGTCGAGAGCCTCCGCAACTCGGACCCCGAGGTGCGTGCCCACCTCGAGGCCCTCGAGCGGAAGCTCGGCGCCGCCGACTGATCGGCGCGCGAACGCGTGCCCCCGCTCGTCGGCGTCCACCATGCCCGGGCGCGTGCGATCTGCACCGCCCGTCTCGCCGCGCTCCACGAGAGCGCGACGGCGCTCCCTTCCGACGAGGCCGTGCGCTGGGCGTTCGCGTCGCTCCTCCTCCACGAGGTCGAGCAGATCGGGCCAGCGGACGCAGGCGACGCCGTCGAGGAGCGCGAGATCCTGACCCTCGCGGTGGAGGGGGCCGTCGGCCGGCTCCGGAGGTGGCTGCCCAAGGCACGCACGGCCGTCGTCGACGGCGAGGTCACGCGCTTCGTCGCCTGGCTCGACGGCAGCGAGGGGAGCGCTGCGTCGCTCCCGGACGTCCCGCCCCGCCGCATCGCGACGACGAAGGAGTACGCGCGACTCCGGCGAGCGTTCGACGATCGCTTCCGGAGCGCCTCCGGCACGCCGCTCCGCGGCTCGCTCCGATGGGAGAGTCTCCGAGAGGTCCTCCAGGACCGCGGCCTGTCGACAGTCTGGCTGCTCCACCCGAAGATGCCGGCGCTCTCGATGATCGTCGACGTGACGCTCCTCGGGACGACCCCGCGTGACGGCGCTCCCTCGTGGTTCCCACCGAACCCGGTGGACGCGGTCGACGACGCCCTCTCGTTCTTCGTCCACGTCGACGACGGGGGCGGTCCCGATCGCGCGGGAGGGTGGGCGGTCGACGAAGACGTCATGGGACGCATCGCGCCCGCCTGAGCGACCCGGTATGCTCCGCGGCACCTTCGAGGGGGTGTCCGATGCTCACCGGCCGCATGATGTCCTTCCCGCTGACGATCACCGAGCTCGTGGAGCGCGCAGGACGCTTCCACGGCTCCAGCGCGATCGTCAGCGTCCAGTCGGATCGATCGCGTCATCGCGGGACGTACGGCGATCTCGCCGCGAGGAGCGCGCAGCTCGCGAGCGCGCTCACGAAGCTGGGCGTCGGCCCGGGAGACCGCGTCGCGACGCTCTCGTGGAACCACCGCCAGCACCTCGAGTGCTACGTCGCCGTCCCGGCGATGGGCGCCGTCGTCCACACGCTGAACCTGAGGCTCCATCCCTCCGAGCTCGGCTACATCGCGAGCCACGCGGAGGACACCGTCGTCGTCGTCGACCACTCGCTCTGGCCTCTCTTCGACCGGTTCCGCCACGCGATCGGATCGCTTCGGCACGTCGTCGTCGTCCCCGACAAGGGCGAACCCGTCCCCGAGGGCACGCTCGACTACGAGAAGATGCTCGCCGCCGAGGCGTCCACCTTCGCCTGGCCGCTCCTCGACGAGAACGCAGCCGCGATGCTCTGTTACACGTCGGGGACGACGGGGAACCCGAAAGGTGTGCTCTACAGCCATCGGTCCATCGTCCTCCACGCGATGGCGGCGGCGATGCCGAACGCGATGGGCCTCGGCGTGGAGGACGTGGTCCTCCCCGTCGTGCCGATGTTCCACGCGTCGGCGTGGGGAATGCCGTATGCCGCGCTCCTCGCCGGCGCGAAGCTCGTGTTCCCCGGCCCGCACCTCGATCCGGCGTCGCTCGTGACGCTCATGGCCGAGGAGCGCGTCACGGTCGCGGGGGGCGTGCCGACGATCTGGCTCGGCATCCTCGCCCTCCTCGACGCGGCGCCGGAGGCGCACGACCTCTCGTCGGTGCGCACGATGATCATCGGCGGATCGGCCGCGCCGGCCTCGCTCATCGACGGCTTCGCGAAGCGGCACGGCCTCCAGGTGACGCACGCGTGGGGGATGACGGAGACGAACCCGCTCGGCACGGTCGCCCGCGTGAAGCCGGAGCTCCGGGGGGAGCCGGCGCGCGAGCTCGCCGTGCGCGCGACGCAGGGCTTCGCCGTCCCGTTCGTGCAGACACGTCACGTCGACGACCAGGGGAAGCTCCTTCCCTGGGACGGCAAGGCGGTCGGGGAGCTCGAGGTACGCGGCCCGTGGGTCGCCGCCTCTTACTTCGGCGACGAGGGGCTCGATCGCTTCTCCCCCGACGGCTGGTTCAAGACGGGAGACGTCGTCACGATCGACGCCGCCGGCTACGTCACGATCACGGACCGCGCGAAGGACGTCATCAAGTCCGGCGGCGAGTGGATCAGCTCCGTCGCGCTCGAGAACGTCCTCATGGCGCACCCCGCGGTCGCGGAGGCCGCCGTCTTCGCCGCGAGACACCCGAAGTGGGACGAGCGCCCGGTCGCCGCGATCGTGTGGAGGCCGGGCAAGAGCGCGACGGACGAGGAGCTCACCGCTCACCTCGCCGGATCGTTCGCGAAGATGTCCCTCCCGGACGCGTTCGTCGTCATGGACCAGATCCCGCGCACGAGCACGGGGAAGTTCCTGAAGACGAAGCTCCGAGAGCAGTACGGCGACATCCTCGAGAAGGCCGTTTCGACGGGCCTCTGACGTCGATGGATGCCCCCAGCCCTCGACGATTCCTCCCGGTCCTCCTTCTCGCCCTCGGCATCGCGGCGTACGTCGGCTTCACGCGGTACAAGGCGTCGCTCCCGTACGAGTGGAGCGGCACCGTCGAGGCGCGCACGATCGAGGTGGGCTCCCGGGTCGGCGGTCGCGTGAAGGACGTGCTCGTCCGCGAGGGGGATCGCGTGAAGGAGGGGCAGCCGATCCTCGTCCTCGAGCCGGGCGACCTCGAAGCGCAGCGCCTGATGGCCGACGCGCAGGTCCGCCAGGTCGAGGCGGCGCTGATGAAGCTCGAGAACGGGGCGAGGCCGGAGGAGATCGCCCAGGCGCGCGCGCGGGCGGCGGGCGCCTACGCCGCGCTCGAGATGTCGCGTACGGGCGCGCGTCGGGAGGACATCGACGCGGCGCGCGCTCGCGTGGCGGTCGCGCAGGTGGCGGTCGACAAGGCGCAGCTCGACATGGACCGCGTGCGGCGACTCTTCGCGACCGGGGCGATCTCGAAGGCGGAGGTCGACAATGTGGACGCAGCGCAGCGCGCGGCCGCGGCGCAGCGTGATGCCGCGAAGAGCGCCCTCGAGGAGCTCGAGAACGGCGTGCGTCGCGAGGAGCTCGCCCAGGCCTCCTCGCGGGCGGAAGAGGCGCGGGCGCAGGCGAAGCTCGTCGTGTCCGGTGCGCGCGTCGAAGACCTCGCCGCGGCACGCGCCACCGTCGACGCGGCGCGAGGACGCCTCGCGCAGATCGACGTCGCCCTCGCGGAGCTCACCGTGAAGGCGCCCCGCGCGACGCGGGTCGAGTCCCTCGACCTCCGGCCGGGGGATCTCCTTCCGCCGAACGGCGTGGCCGCGACGCTCGTGGAGGACGACGCGCTGTACGTGCGCATCTACGTGCCCGAGACGCAGCTCGGTCTCGTGAAGACGGGCGAGAAGCTCCCGGTCTTCGTCGACTCGTTCCCGAAGCGCGCGTTCGAGGGCACCGTGCAGCATGTCGCGAACGTGGGCGAGTACTCGCCGCGCAACTTGCAGACGGCGGACGAGCGCGCGTTCCAGGTCTTCGCGGCACGGGTCGAGCTCGCCAGCGGACGCGAGGACCTCCGCGCGGGCATGGCCGCCCTCGTGAAGGTCGCCCACCCATGACCGAGCTCGCGATCCACGTCGCGGGCGTCACGCGCAAGTTCGGCGACGTGACGGCGCTCGACGAGGTGAGCCTCGACGTCGGCGTCGGCACCATCTACGGCCTCCTCGGGCCGAACGGCTCCGGCAAGTCGACCCTCATCCGTGTCCTCTGCGGCCTCCTCGCGCCCACGAGCGGCACGGCCAGCGTCCTCGGGCTCGACGTCGGCACGGAGGGCGAAGCGATCCGCCGGCGCATCGGCTACATGAGCCAGAAGTTCGCGCTCTACGAGGACCTCACCGTCCGCGAGAACCTCGAGTTCTACGCGCAGATCTACGGTCTCGGCGGCGCACGACGGCGGTCGCGGATGGACGCGGCGATCGCGCTCACGCACATCGCGCCGTACGTCGACCGTCGCGCCGGCCAGCTCTCCGGCGGGTGGAAGCAGCGCCTCTCGCTCGGGTGCGCGCTGATGCACGAGCCGAAGGTCGTCTTCCTCGACGAGCCGACGGCGGGGATCGACCCCGTCGCGCGTCGCGAGCTCTGGGATCTCCTCTTCCAGCTCGCGGCGGAGGGCATCACGCTCCTCGTCACGACCCACTACATGGACGAGGCGGAGCGGTGCGGTGAGGTCGGCTACCTCTACCTCTCGAGGATGATGGTGTCCGGCACGCCGGAGGCCTTGAAGGCGCTCCCCGCCGTGAACCAGCCGGGGGCGCGGCGCGTCGAGATCGAGACGCCGGACCCGGCGCGCACCCTCGCGTGGCTTCGCGCGCAGCCGTTCTGCTCCGCGGCCACCATCTTCGGGCAGAGCGTGCACGCGGTGGTGACGGCGGCGACGCACCACGAGGAGCTCGAGGCGAGGCTCGCATCCGGCGGACAGCGCGTCCGAGGGGTGAGGGCGATCACGCCATCGCTGGAGGACGTCTTCGTCACGCTGACGGAGGACGCCGCGCGCGCGCGCGCGGAGAAGCGCTGATGTGGAGCTCGTTCCTCGCGATCTTCCGGAAGGAGCTGATCCACATCTTCCGCGATCGCAGCACGCTCGCGATCGCGCTCATGGTGCCGCTCTTCCAGCTCGTGCTCTTCGGGTTCATCGATCAGACCGTGCGCGACGTACCGACGATGATCGTCGATCAGGATCACTCCGTCGCGAGCCGTGAGCTGACGGACAAGCTCCGCGCGACCCGCACGTTCGCGATCACCGCCGTGTCGCCGGACCCCCACGACGCCCGCCAGGCGATCGTGGCGGGGAAGGCGAAGGTCGGGATCGTGATCGGTCCCGACTACGCCGACAAGAGGCGACGCGGCGCGGGCGCGAAGATCCTGGTGCTCATCGACGGCTCCGACTCGTCCGTGAGCTCGCAAGCGCTCGCCTCCGTGAACGGCCTCGTCGCCAGCGAGAACCTGCAGGCGGTCGCAGAGCGCGTCGGTCCGCTCGGCACCGAGCTCCGGCCCGCCGTGTCGGCGCAGCCGATCATCCTCTTCAACCCGGACGGCCGGACCGCGAACTACATCATCCCGGGGCTCGTCGCGATCGTCCTCCAGCTCGTCGCCACCGTGCTCGCGGCGCTCGCGATCGTGCGGGAGCGGGAGAAGGGGACGCTCGAGCAGCTCCTCGTCACCCCCGTCCGCCCTCTCGGCCTGATGCTCGGCAAGCTCGCGCCGTACCTCGCCGTCGGGCTCGTCGAGATGGTGCTGATCCTCCTCGCGATGCGCTTCGTGTTCTCGGTGCCGATCCGCGGGAACGTCCTTTTCCTCTTCGTGATGGCGCTCGTCTACTTGTTCGCCTTGCTCTCGCTCGGCCTCTTCATCTCGACGCGGGCGACGACGCAGGCGGCCGCGCAGCAGATGGCGCAGCTCTTCCTCCTGCCGTCGATCTTCCTCTCCGGCTACATCTTCCCCGCCGCCGGCTTGCCATGGCCGCTGTGGGCCATCGGTCGGGTGCTGCCCGCCACGCACATGATCGAGATCATGCGCGGGGTCGTCCTGCGCGACGCCGGGGTGAAGGAGCTCCTTCCGAACGTGGCCGCTCTCGTCGGGATCAGCGTCCTGCTCGTCTGGCTCAGCGCACGCCGGTTCCAGAAGACGGCGCTCTGAGCCCCTCTAGTTCGCGCAGCACTTCTTGTACTTCTTGCCGCTCCCGCACGTGCACGGGTCGTTTCGTCCGACCTTCGCGGCGTCGCGCATGACGGTGCCCGGCGGGGAAGGGGAGGGCGCGTCGGGCACGCTCGCGCGCCGAGCAGGCTCCCAGTGCGCCCAGAGCGCGGCGACGACGCTCGCGACGCTGCGCTGGTGCCCCTCGAACGTGGCCTCGTCCGCCGGCACCTCGCCCACGATGATGCGGAAGCCCTCGAGCTGCTCCGTGCCGATCGCGTCGTCCTTCCACTCTGCGTGGAGGTTCGCGCCCGCGAGGTAGCCGTCGCAGAAGGCCTCGATCGAGTCGACGTCGTCTCGCTCCGGAGCCAGCATCCGCGGATCGTGCTGCAGCGTGGCGTTGACCTCGTTGAAGAGGCGCATGGTCATCGTGAGCACGCGCTCGGCCTCGGCCTGCGCCTCGAACGCGTCCTCGCGGAAGACGAGCGGGAGCCACTGGCTCGGCGCGACGAGGTCGGGCCCGGTGAGGACGGCGCTGAAGAGACCTTCCACCCACGGGAGGCTCGTCTCGTTCGCGACGAGCCGGTCCTCGAGCTCGTCGAGCTCGCGGTCCGTCAGCGGTTCCCTCAGGTCGGCCTTTGCGGACGCTCCGGCACGGGTCACAGCCCGACCTTCCAGGTGCTGCCGTCCTGACCGTCGAAGACCTCGACGCCCATCTCCGCGAGCTCCTTGCGGAGCGCGTCGGCACGGGCGAAGTCCTTGGCCTTCCGCGCCTCGCCGCGCTCGGTGACCTTCGCGTCGATCGCGCTCGCGTCGAGGCCGCGGAGCTTCAACCGGCGCTCGCGTGTCCGCTGCCAGTACGCTTCGCTCGTCGCCTGCATGAGGCCGAGTGGCGCGCAGGCTTGGTCGAGCGCGAGGACTGCCCGCGCGGCGAGCCCGCGCACGGCGCCGTACACGGCTGGGTCCTTCTTGTGCTTCGGCGCCTGCATCACGACCTCGTTCGCCGCCTTGCCGAGCTCGGCGAGGACGCTGAGCGCGACGGGCGTGTTGAGGTCCTTGTCGAGCGCCTCCAGCACCTTCTCCGGCGCCTCGTCGACGACCTTCGACTGCCCCTGGAGGACGTTCGAGCCTTCGGGCTCCGAGCCGTTGGCGAGGGCGACGAGGCTGTCCCGCGTGTTGTAGAGGTAGTCGATCCGTCGCTCGGCCTCGTCGAGGCCGGGGAACGTCACGCGTCCGTCCGGCTTCTTCTCGAGGTCGAACGAGAGCGGTCCGCGGTAGTGCGTGCCGAGGACGAAGTAGCGGTAGGCCTCGGGGTCGTTGCGATCGAGGACGTCCCGGATCGTCACGAAGTTGCCGAGCGATTTGCTCATCTTCTCGCTGTCGACCTCGAGGAACCCGCCGTGCATCCAGAAGCGGGAGAGCTCGTGGCCGGAGGCGGCTTCGCTCTGCGCGATCTCGTTCTCGTGGTGCGGGAAGACGAGGTCCATCCCGCCGCCATGGATGTCGAGGTGATCGCCGAGGTGGCGCATCGCCATCGCGGAGCACTCGATGTGCCAGCCGGGTCGGCCGTGGCCCCAGGGGCTCGGGAAGCCGAACTTCTCGTCGCCGGCCGACTTCCAGAGCGCGAAATCGAGCGGGTCCTTCTTCACGTCCTCGGCGCCCGCGGCGAGGCGCTCGCTCGCGCCGGCGCGGAGGTCGTCGATGTTGCGCCGCGAGAGCTTGCCGTACCCGGGGAAGCTCCGGACGGCGTAGTAGACGTCCTTGCCCGTGGGCGTCTCCGCGACGTACGCGTTCCCGCTCGCGACGAGCCTCTCCACGAGGGCGACGATGTCGTCGATGCTCGTCGACACGCGCGGCTCGACGTCCGGCCGGAGGCACCCGATGGCAGCGAGATCGCGATCGGCCAGATCGCTCATGCGCTTCGACAGGACGAGCGGCTCGTCGCCGCGCTCCTTCGCGCGGTTCACGATCTTGTCGTCGACGTCCGTGACGTTGCGGCAGTAACGCACCTCGAAGCCGCGCGCGCGGAGGAACCTCACGAGCACGTCGAAGGTCGTGTTCGTCCGTCCGTGGCCCGCGTGGGCGAGGTCGTACGTCGTCAGCCCGCACACGTAGAGGTTCACTCTGCCGGGCGTCCGGGGGACGAAGTCTTCGACCTTCTGGGTGAGGGTGTTGTAGAGGCGAACGGCCATCGGATCTGCCTCACGGTATACCCCGGCAGGGGCCCGGGCGTGCTAATCAATCCGCCGTGCGCGCGCACCGCCTCGCCGCCGTCCGCATCGCGATCCTCGCCGGGATCGGCGTGGCCGTCGTGGCATGCGGCGGCCCTGGGCGGACGTTCGACGGCGAGGTCTACCGCGCCGGGCCGGTCGCGTTCCGGATCGGCCCCGTGCCGGGCGGGTGGCGGCGGGTGGAGGTGGGGGATGCGGCGCTCGCGTTCCGCGACGACGTGCACGGTGCCTCGATCCTCGTGAACGCGCGGTGCAAGAAGCCCGACGACGTCACGCCGCTCGTCGCGCTCACGAACCATCTCGTGATGGGGTCGACGGAGCGGGAAGTGGCGCTCCAGGAGGTCCTACCCTTCGACGGTCGCGAGGCGCTCCGGACGCGGATGCGCGCGAAGTGGGACGGGGTCCCGATGGCCCACGAGATCTTCGTGGTCAAGAAGGACGGCTGCGTCTACGACTTCGTCTACTCGGGCGCGCCCGACGCCTTCGACGCGGGCGTGCCGACCTTCGAGGGCTTCGTGAGGAGCTTCCGCGCTCTACCAGGCTCGGGGGTCGTCGGATGAGCGCGAACGCGCCGCCGGAGGACGAGCCGCCGCCGCGGTCGATGTCCCTCCCGCCGCCGGCGGTCTTCGACGACTCGACGTGGCTCGAGCGTCAGCTCGCGCAGGTGAAGGTGCTGGCCGAGCAGGTCGGCGAGGTGACGGAGCTGTCTTTGCGGACCTTCCGCTCGATCGCGCGGCGCCCGCTCGAGGTCGCGTCCACGATCCAGCAGCTCGACGCGCTCGGCGTCCGGTCGATGGGCATCGTCGCCGTCACGTCGATCTTCGTCGGGATGGTCATGACCATCCAGTTCGCGTTCTCGCTCCAGCGCTTCGGCGCGCTCGAGTACATCCCGCGCGTCGTCGTCCTCTCCTTCTGCCGCGAGCTCGCGCCGACGCTCACGGCGGTCTTCGTCGGCGGTCGGATCGGGAGCGGCATGGCGGCGGAGCTCGGCGCGATGAACGTGACGGAGCAGGTCGACGCGATCCGCGCGCTCGGCGCCGACCCTGCCAAGAAGCTCGTCCTTCCGCGCGTCCTCGCGTCGATCATCATCATGCCCCTCGTGAGCATCTACGCGCTGGCGATGGGCACGCTCGGAGCGATCTTCATCTGCGCCGTGCAGTTCGACATCAAGCCCGGGCTCTTCATCTCGTCGTCGCTCGAGGCGACGCGGCTCGGCGACTTCTTCTCGGGGCTCGCGAAGACCCCCTTCTTCGGGTTCCTCATCGCGATCATCGGCTGCCACTACGGGCTCCAGACGCGCGGCGGCACGGAGGGAGTCGGCCTCTCGACGACGCGCACGGTCGTCGCGGTGTCGATCGCCATCCTCGTGGCCGACCTCGTCCTCACGAAGCTCCTCATCGTGTTCGCGTCATGAGAGGGGCGAAGGGCACGGCGGTCGCGCTCCTCGTCTCGCCCGCGCTCGTCGTGCTGCTCCTCACCGTCGACGCGCGTTCTCGTCGGCGTGCCCGCGAGGCCGAGCAGCCGGCGATCGACGAGCTCGCGCGGCGCCTGCCGACGAGCGATCTCGCGCTCTCCGGCGGGGCGCGCTGGCTCCGCGCGCCTTCGCTCGAGGAGCCGGGGGCCGCGTTCGCCGACGGCCCGGCGTCCCCGGATCCGGACCCTGCGGGCGGCGCGATGGCGCCCCCGATCGAGATCTGGCGAGGCCGCCCGTGAAGCTGTCGATCCTCGCCTTCGCGCTCGCCGCGCTCCGGCGACGGAAGGCCCGCGCGATCGCGCTCGGCGGCGGGCTCGCGTTCGCGGTCGCCCTCGTGAGCGCGGTCGTCTTCATGACCGAGTCGCTCCGGGCCGAGGCCGAGCGCGCGCACGCGGCGCATCCGGACGCGGTCGTGCAGCGCCTCGTCGGCGGGCGTCCGACGGTGATCGCGGAGCGCGAGGCGCAGGCGATCGCGGACATCCCGTCGGTGCGGAGCGTCGTGCCGCGCGTCTGGGGCTACGTGTTCCTCCCGGCGCTCCAGGGGAACGTGACGATCGTGGGAACGGCGAACGGCGCGAGCTCGCTCTCGGTCGCGACGGGCACGCTCGCGGAGGGGCGTGACGTCGCGCGCGGCGCGCACGAGATGATCGCAGGCCAGGAGCTCGCGAAGTTCCTCGGGATGATGGTGGGGGACGAGCTCGCGCTCCCGTCCGCGACCCAGACGCGGGCGCTCGCGCTCGTGGGGACGTTCCGCTCGTCGCTCGATCTCTACACCGCGGACGTGATCGTGTGCGACGACGAGGATGCGCGGGTGCTCCTCGGAATGCCGGAGGGCTCGGCGACGGATCTCGCCGTCACGCTCGCGAATCCCGAGGAGGCGCGTGTCGTCGCGAAGACGGTGCTCGAGCGGCTCCCGGGCGCGCGCGTGATCGAGCGGGATCTCCTCGCCCGCGTCTACCACCTCGCGTACGGGCGTCGGGCGGGGTTCGTCCTCGGGGCCGCCATCCCGGCGATCCTCGCGCTCCTCGTCCTCGCGTGGGATCGCGCGAGCGGCCTCGCGGAGGGGGAGCGGAGGGAGATCGCGATCCTGAAGGCGGTCGGCTGGTCGACGTCGGAGGTGCTCTGGGCGAAGCTCTTCGAGGTGCTGCTCGTGGGGGCCGCGGCGACCGCGCTCGGGATGCTCGCAGGCTACGCGTGGATCTTCTGGCTCGGCGCGCCGGGTCTCCGGCCCGCGCTCGTCGGGTGGAGCGTCCTCTATCCGCGCGCCGCCCTCACGCCCGCGGTCGACCTCGGGCAGCTCCTCGGCATCGGTCTCTCGGTGCTCGGTCCCTTCGTGCTCCTCGGCATCGTCCCGGCGTGGCGGGCGTCGACGACCGATCCGCTCGAGACGATGCGCACCTGACGCCCCTCCGGTCGAGCTGGTAGGATCGAGCCCGTGGCGTCGCGTGTCTTCACCCTCGAGGCGGTCAACGCGCTCGTGCCGAAGCTCGAGAGCTCGGTCGGCCGCCAGCTGAAGCGCCGCACCGCGATCGAGGAGCTCCTCGCGCGCCTCGGGCGGGAGCTCGGCGACGTCCCCGAGCGCATCGTCCTCGACCCGGCCGACTCGGCCGAGGTCCGCGCGATGAAGCGCGAGCTCGTGGAGCGCATCGAGGAGTACCGCGCAGGCTGGCGCGAGGTGGAGGACACGGGCGCCGTCCTCAAGGATCCGCGCATCGGCCTGCTCGACTTCTACGGCGAGGTCGACGGCAAGCACGTCTGGCTGTGCTGGAAGTACGGCGAGGCGGAGTGCGGCTTCTACCATGCCCTCGAAGAGGGGCTCGCCGGGCGAAAGCCGATCGGCGCCAGCGTGAAGCAGCGCCTCCTGAACTAGCTAGTGCCTCGCCACGGAGGATTCGACCGGTTCGATCGAAGCGGACTCCAGCCCTGGAGCGCCTGCCCGTCGGCCTCGGCGGGCCCGCCGACAAGCGTCCTCCGGAGATCGCGGTCGTCGACCTCGAGACGCGACACGTGGGATCCGTCAGATCGCGGTTGGTCGTTCGGGCGCGGATGGCCGAGAGCACCGAGCCGCGCGCCGCGCGCTCACGAATCACGGGTGAATTCAGGGGTCGCAGTCACGGAACGGCGCGTGCTTTGACGCACGGGAGCCATGCTGAAAGTCCTCGCCTCGTCTCTTCTCCTGTTCGGTTTCCTCGCCTCGACGGGCTGCTCCGCCCCCGTCGAGAGCGACGAAGCCGACTCGGCCAACAACGCACTCGCGGCGGACGAGACGGTCGCCGCAACGCTCTTGAGTGACATCCCGTCCGCGTCACCGCGCGTGACCGGCGTCGACACCTGGCGCCTCAGCCTCGTGATGCGCCCAGGATCCACGCGGCCCTACCTGGTCGCGATCGGGAGTGCAGGCCGTGAGGACAAGCTGGACGTCGTGCTCGGGGTTGCGGGAGATGAGAGGTCGATGGTGCAGCTGATCACGAAGGAGGAGGTGGCTCCCGATGACAGCTTTCTCCGGGCGATCGGGGAAGATCTTCGAGCCATCGAGGCCCGCTACGCGGCCAGCGAGATGGCCGAGGCCGAGTCGACCGAGGCGACGACGTCGAGCGTCCGGATTCAGGCTGCTGGCGACCGCGTGGGGGACATGCTCCGGCGCGACAAGGTCCGCGAGTTCTGCGTCGAGAATTCCAAGTCGGACATCAAGGCCGAGTTGCTGTTCACGGGGGCGTTGCTGCTGATCTCCGCTGCCGAGACCGCAGTGATGTGCGGAGGCGCAGCGATGACGGGCGGCGCGACCGCCGGATTCTGCGTCTACTGGGGAGCCGGTACGGTGGCTGGGATACGAAAGGCAACTCTCCTCATCGACGAGTGCCTCATGGCGGATTGACTCCGGGAGCCCGCAAAACCGGCGATCCAGGGGCGAGCAGCCTCGCGGACGACATTCGTTCGCGTCGGGTAGAAACCGGCAGCGGTCGCGCGACATCTCTCGAGCGCATCGAGAGTCGTGGCGCTCGAACCAGGAGATTCCGTCATGCAGTTCGCCGTCGTCGTCTACGAGACCGCCGAAGAGATCGCGAAGCGCGAGAGCCCCGAGCACGCAGGGGCCTACTGGGCAGCCTACACGGCCTACGCGAAGGCCCTCGCCGAGGCAGGCGTCGCAGCGGGCGGCGCGGGCCTCCACCCGCCCGCGACGGCGACCACGGTGCGCCTCCGCGGTGGCAAGCGGCACATCCAGGATGGACCGTTCG
This sequence comes from Polyangiaceae bacterium, assembly GCA_022842465.1. GTDB lineage: Bacteria > Myxococcota_A > Polyangia > Polyangiales > Polyangiaceae > Labilithrix. The sequence continues at coordinate 17,573 of JALHPN010000176.1, forward strand.
CCGACACGAAGGAGCAGCTCGGGGGGTTCTTCGTGATCGAGGTCGGCGATCTCGACACGGCGCTCGAGTGGGCGGCGAAGTGCCCGGCGGCGTCGACCGGCAGCGTCGAGGTCCGGCCGATGCTGCCCCGGCCGCCGTCGGCGGGATGAGCCCGGAGGCACACGTCGAGCAGGTCGCGCGCGAGGCCTACGGGAGGCTCCTCGCCCTCGTCGCCTCGCGGGCGCGCGACATCAGCGCGTCGGAGGATGCGCTCGCCGACGCGTTCCTCTCCGCGCTCGAGTCCTGGCCGGCGCAGGGCATTCCGTCGAACCCGGCGGGGTGGCTCGTGACGGTCGCGAAGCGCCGCATCACGGACACGACGCGGAAGGCGATCGTGCGTGACAAGGCGAGCGAGCTGCTCGTCGTGCTGGCCGACGAACGCGCGGCGCGCCTCGATGCGTCGGTCGACCTCCCCGACGAGCGTCTCGCGCTGCTCTTCGTCTGCGCTCACCCCGCCATCGAGCCGGGCATCCGGTCGGCCCTGATGCTCCAGACCGTCCTCGGCCTCGACGCTGCGCGCATCGCGAGCGCCATGTGTGTCGCGCCGAAGACCCTCGGCCAGCGACTCTGGCGCGCGAAGACGAAGATTCGTGATGCGGGCCTCGCGTTCGAGGTGCCTCCGCGCGAGACGCTCGAGGAGCGGCTCGATGCGGTGCTCGAGGCCATCTACGCCGCGTACGGGAGCGGGTGGAGCGACGTGACAGGCGAGGACGGCCGCGCATCCGGCCTCCGTGACGAAGCGATCTGGCTGGCGCGCGTGCTCGCGTCGCTCCTGCCGACCGAGCCGGAAGCGCACGGGCTCTCCGCGCTGCTCCTCTTTGCCGAGGCGCGCCGCGGCGCGCGACCTGACGGCGTGTACGTCCCGCTCGCGGAGCAAGACGCGGCGACGTGGGATGCCGCGAAGCTCGAGGAAGCGGAGCGCGAGCTGCGCGTCGCCTCCGGGCTCGGCCGCATCGGCCCGTTCCAGCTCGAAGCCGCGATCCAGTCGGCGCACGTCGCGCAGCGCCGGCACGGACTCGCGAACGACGGGACCATCGCGCAGCTCTACGCGGGCCTCGTCCACATCGCGCCGACCCTCGGAGCACGGGTCGCCCACGCCGCGGCCGTGGCGCGTGCGGCGGGCAGCGAGCGCGCGTTGCCGCTGCTCGAGGCGATCGACGCCGAGGAACGAGACGCGTACCAGCCGTACTGGGCGGTGCTCGGGCACGTCCTCCTCGCGCTCGGACCGGCCCGCCGCGAGGAGGCGCGCTCCGCCCTCGAACGTGCCGCCGGCCTCGCCGAGGACCCGGCCGTTCGCGCGTTCCTTCTCGCGAAGGCGGCCGCCGGTGGCACACTGCCGCCGTGCTCGAGCCCGTGACGCTCGATCCGCCTGGAAACCTCGAGGGGCAGCTCGGCGTCACCCTCTGGGACCGGTCCACGAAGATTGTCGTGCCCGAGATGGTCGCGCTCCGGGCGCTCACGTCCGGGCGGCTCCGCTCCTGCCCGTCAGGGCACGCAGCGTGCGCCGACCGACGACGGCAGTGGGGGAGGGGAAGAGCCCTCCCGCGGCCCGAGCCCCCGCGCCTCCGCGATCGTCGCCAGGAGACGCCGCGAGATCGCGTCGACCGGCGTCCCTGCCGCGTTCGCCAGGACGACGAGCCCGAGCCCGCGCTGGGGCAAGAACCATAGCCGCGAGCGATACCCGCCGAGGTCCCCGCCGTGCTCGACGAGGTGCTCGAACGCGCACGACCTCTCCACCTTCCACCCGAGACCCTGCGAGCGTGCGCGTATCGCCGTCCCGTCGCTCGTCGCCTCCGTGACGAGCTCCACGTCGAGCCCGCCCATGTGCGCCTCTCTCACGGTCGCCCGCCGGAGGGGCCCCTTGTCGGGCTCGTCGCGCGGCGGCCAGGCCGCGAGCTGGAAGCGCACCCAGCGCGCCAGGTCGTTCGCGCTCGACCAGAGCCCACCTGCGCCTTCGGCCGCCCCGTTCGCGATCGGCGCCGCGCGCACGATGCCTCCGCCTGCGCGCTCGACGTATCCGCGCGCGAGGCGCGCCGCCGGGAGCCGCGTCTCGTCGAAGGTCGTCGAGCGCATCCCGAGCGGCCCGAGGAATCGGCGCTCGACGGCGTCGCGGTACGGTGCCCTCGTCGCCCGGGCCACGGCGAGACCCAGGACGGCGTAGCCGAGGTTCGAGTAGCTGTGACGCACCCCCGGATCGAGGAGGAGCTTCTGCGCCGCCTCGAGGACCTCGTCCTCCGTCGAGCGGTAGTCCGCCTCCTTCGCGGCCCATGGGCCCGATCGCGGGAGCCCGGCCGCGTGCAGGAGGAGGTGCCGGTACGTCATCGCGGGCGCGTCCTTGTGCGGGCTCGACGTGGTGTCGAGCTCCTTCAGGAGGCGCGAGATCTTGTCGTCCAGGCGGAGCGCGCCGGCGTCCCGGAGCGCGAGCACGGACGCGGCCGTGAACGTCTTCGTCACGGACGCGATCCGGAAGACGGTGTCCGCGCTCGCGCTCGCCTTCGTCTCGACCTCCGCGTTCCCGTGCGCGACGACGAGCGGCGGAGCCCCGTCGTCCGTCACGAGCGCGACCACGAGCGCCGTGTGCTCCGGCGCGCTCTCGGCCTCGCGCGCGATCTGCTCGCGCAGGGTCGCGACGAGCGCCG
>JALHPN010000177.1 GCA_022842465.1 Polyangiaceae bacterium
TCGCCCGTACGGCGGCGCGCGAGGTCCTCCGCGGCGCGAGCCGGGCCGCGGCCATCGGGTTCGTGGTCGACGGCGCGATCGCCGGGGTCGAGGCCGTCATCGCCGTGCGGAACGGCTCGGCCGAGCGCGACAAGGCGCTCGTCCACGTGGCGAAGGAAGCCGCCTCGGGGGCGATCGCGACGGGCGCCGGGGTCCTCGTCGGGGCCGGCCTCGTCGCCGTGACGGGCGGGCTCGCCACGCCCGTCGTGTTCGCCGCATCCGCCGCCGGATCGATCGGCGTGAAGCGTTACGTGCGTCGCTGGCTCGGCTGACGTAGGCTCCGTCGGCCATGCCGACGACGTTCGTGAAGGGCGACATCTTCGAGGATCCCGGCCAGGGAGGCGGCAGGCGCGCGTTCGCCTTCGCCGCGAGCACGAGCGGCGCGCTCGACGCCGGGATCGGCGTCGCGTTCGCGAAGCGCCACCCGGGCCTGGTCGACGCGCTCCGCGAGCGCACCACGGCAGGCGAGCTCGCGATGAGCGAGGTCTTCACCTGGCAGGACGGCGACACGTTCGTGTTCGTGCTCGGCCTCCTCCGCAAGACGAAGCCGGCGAAGATCTCGAACGTCACCGAGAGCCTCACGACGATGCTCGCCCGCGCGAAGGAGCTCGAGGTCACGCGCATCGCGCTCCCGCGCATCGGCGGCGCGAAGACCGAGCTCGACTGGACCCGCGTGAAGCGCGTCCTCGCCGAAGCCGGCGCCGCCTCCCCGCTAGACCTCGTCGTCTACCAGCAGTTCGTCCGCGGCGCCCCCGCGGCGCCCGCCGATCCCGCGAACGACGCCGACGAGGGGTGACGCCGCGAGCAGGGCCTCGAGGCACGGGACGACGATCGTCCGGAGCGCCTCGGAGCGCACCCGCGCCTGCCGCTCCACCCCGAGCCGCCCGTGCACCTCGTCGGGATCCGCCGGGGTCGTCGCTCCCGGACGGGGATCGCGCGCGAGCGACGCGTTCACCTCGGCGAGGACGTCGGCGATCTCGGCGCGGATCGGCTCACCGTGAACGGCGAGCAGCCAGGCCACGGTCCGCCACGCGAGCGCCGCGTGCGACTCTTCGTCCGCGGCGATGCGGGCGAGGACGTCGGCCGTGAACGGATCCGCGGTCCGAGAGGCAGCCTCGTCCGCGGACCGCGCGGCGAGCGTCTCGCCGAGGCAGCCGTCGCGGAGCGTCTCGCGCGCCACGACGCCGGGGTCGAGCGCGAGCGACGTGCTCGGGATCGGGAGCCGGCCTGGCCCGTGGCGTTCGCCCGTCAGCCGCGACGCGAGCCCGTAGCAGGCCTCGGCGTGGCGGATCTCGTCGCGCGCGGCCTCGCCCGCGGCGAGGAGGAGCTCCGGGGGCGCGCCGAGCGCGAGGAGCTGGAGCGCGAAGCGGTGGAAGGACGCGATCGAGGCGTGCTCCGCCGCGGCTTCGGCGAGCCAGTGGCGCGCGAGCCGCGCGACCTGTGCGTCGTCGTCGCCGAACGGCTCCGATGCGCCGCTCGGAGTCCAGTCGTCGCGTCGCGTCGCCCCTGCGAGGCACGGAACGCCGCCCTCGTCGCGGAGGGGACGCCCGCCGGGACAGGGCTCGGACCACGAGTAGCAGCACGCGTCGCTGCGTGCGGCGCGCTCGCGCTCGGTGAGAGGCGCGTGGAACGCGACGCTCGGCCCTCTCACGATCCCGGGCGGCGCGTTGCGGACGACCGCGGGACAGGCGCCGTACGGAGCGGGCGCGTGCGTCAGGGCGTTCGGGGCGCCTGCGTCGAGAGCCGACGCGGCGACGCAGAAGGTCCCGGAGGGACACGAGGGCATGGAGGGGCGCGGGGCCACCGGCGCGTCCGAGGCACGCTCCTCGCGCGCCTCGTCCACGAGCCAGTATCCGGCGCCGGCATCGCGCCGGACGACGCGCACCGCACGCTGCGTCGCAGTCCCCGCGTCGGCCGCGACGCGCGTGGACGCCGACGCCGACGCCGACGCCACGGCGGAGGCGGTGACGGGGGGCGACGCCGCGTCGTCCAGGACAATTCCGGGTTCTGGCGTCGCCGTTCGTCGGCAACCCGCCAGCGAGACCATCGCCGGAGACAGCAACCCCATCGCCATCAGGTAGCGCGTGCGGACTCGCGTGTTCATCAAGTGTCCTCCTCCTGCGATGCTACGCAGCTGCGTCCGGGGGGGCGCGAGAGATACGGCTTCGGCGCGAATTCCCGTGTCGGGAGGTCTTCGCTTCTCGAAGCGAGAAGCGCGTCGCGGGCGGCCGCGGTCGTTCGAGTCTCCTCGTGGGCGAATCTCGGGCAGCTCGAGCTCGGGATCCGCATGGCGCCGGTCTTGCAGCCAGCTCGGCGTCATGCGCCGCCTGACATGCTGGGTCCCGCTCGTCGCGGCGAGCGCTCTCGCGCTGATCTCGGCGTGCTCGTCGGCGGACGACGGCTCGGCCGGTGCCTCCGATGTGCTCGACCCCGGGGCGACCCCCGGCGCCGGATCGACGGACAGCGGTGGCGGAGGCGCGGGACAGACTCCTCGAGATGATGCCGGCCGGGACGCTCCAAGCTCCCCCGTGAACCTGTCGACCCAGGCGACCGCCGGAACGCGCCTACGGCCCCGCATCGCGAAGGCGGCCGACGGGACGCGCGTCTTCTTGGGGTTCCGCGACACGCTCCGCAACGAGGACTGCACCGTGCAATACGTGGCGACCGAGAAGGCGCTTCGCTGCATCCCGCACCGATGCGCGGGGACCGTCACCCCGTCCGCGCACGTCCGCTTCCAGCGTGAGCCGGGCGCGATCGTCGAAGCCCTCGGCGCGGTGGAGCTCGTCGGCGAAGACGGCTCACGGGCGTTCGACACACTGAAGGACGAGCAGAAGGGCGTCCATTGCGAGCCGGCCAAGGCTTCCGACAGCGTGACTCGCTGCGTTCCCCTACGCGGTCAGCCCCGGCTGACGGGGCACGTCTATCACTCGGACGCGGCGTGCGCGAACGAGATGGCGTCTCGCCCGACCGTCGTGGATGAGAGCAACACGCTCGCGTACGCCGTTCGGACGATGCGCATCGCGAGCTCGTGCGACGTCTACTACGACGTCCACGCCCTCGGTCCGGAGGGCCCGAACCAAGCGTGCTTCTACAAGGGGCCGGGGCCGGCCTGTACGGCGGTGAACGTCGAGCAGTGCAACGGGTACCGTCCGATTGCCGGTCAGGTCGTCGCGTCGAGCTTCATCGCGATGCCGGAGGCCGCCGCCGGCGCCGCGCGCCTGAGGCCGCGCCTGCACGCGGCGGGAGCCGGTCGCGTCGTCCAGGCGGGGCTCGTCGACAGCGTCAAGGCGGTCGCCTGTCAGGTCGGCGCGGCGGCGGACGGGTCGCTCCGTTGTCTCCCGGCGATGAGGACGGAGACGCTGTTCACGGACGTCGCGTGCACGAAGCCCGCGGCGACGTCGCCTCCCTGTGCGCCGTTCCTCGCGTACGACGACGAGAGCACGTGCCCGCCGCGGCGGCGCGTCTTCGCGGCTGGCGCTACCGGCTCCGGGCCCTTGTACTGGCGTCCGAGCGTGGGGGACGCGTGCGTCCGCTACACCGTGGGCGGTCCGAACCAGACGTTCGACTACACTGCGTCGGGCGCCGAGCTCGCTCCCTCCGAGCTCGAGAGCCTCACGCTCGAGTGAAGCGTCAAAGGAGCACGACCATCGCCCACGCGACGCCGAGGAGCGGGCCGACGATCGCGATGACGAGGCCGATCACGAGAAAGTCCTTCGCCGCCACCTCACCGCTCGCATAGGCGATCGCGTTGGGCGGCGTGGAGATGGGGAGCGCCATCGCGCATGAAGCTGCGAGGGCGACGGCGACGCCCGCCAGCGGCTTCGCGTCAGGTACGAGCGCGATCGCGACGGGGACGAGGATGTTCGCCGCCGCGGTGTTGCTCATCACGTTCGAGAGCAGCGCGGTCGCGTACGCGGCGGCAAGGGTGAGCGAGGCCCTTCCGCCGCCGTCGAGCGGGAGCTGTGCGACGCCCCACTCGGCGAGCCCCGTGGACGACACCACGACGCCGAGCGCGAGGCCGCCGGCGAGCAGGAGAAGCACGTCCCAGCCGAGCGTGCGGAGGTCCGCCCCGCGCATGACGCCGACCGCCGCGAAGAGCGTGATCGGGAGGAACGAGACGACGGGGGTGGGGACGCCGTGCCAGTGGGACGTGAACCAGAGCGTCACCGTTAGGGCCAGCGTCACGAAGACGACCAGCCGCCGCCAAGCGGGGAGGGCGTCGAGCGGCGCGCCGGCGACGTCGATCGACGCGTTCACCACCGACACGTCGATGCGCGCGACGGTCGGCGGATAGAGGCGGCGGAGAAGGAGGTACGACAGGCCGAGCAGCGCGAGCGCAGGAGGCGCGCCGACGGCGAGCCAGCGCGCGAAGTCGAGCGCGTCCTCGCCGAGGGCGCCGGCGGCGATCGCGTTCGGTGGGCTCCCGATGAGCGTCGCCATGCCGCCGAGGTTCGCGCCCACCGGGACGCCGAGGACGAGCGCCTTGCGGAACGGATCTCCCGGCGGCACGGACGCCACGATCGGCGTCACGACCGTGAGGAGCATCGCCGTCGCGGCGGTGTTCGACATGAACATCGAGAGGACGAAGGCGACGCCCATCATCGCGAAGAGCGTCCGGCTCGGGCTGGGCCCGAAGGCGGCGAGCACGCGCATCGCGAGGCTCCGATCGAGGCCCGTCCGACTCGCCGCCTTCCCGAGCACGAAGCCGCCCAGGAACAGCCAGACCATCGGGCTCGCCCACGGCGCGACGAAGCGCTCCCACCCCGCCTCGGCACGACCGCGGCCCATGTCCCCGAGCAGCACGATCGCGAGAGCCATGACGACGAGGCCGACGGCGAACGCGGGGATGGCCTCGGTCGCCCACAGCCCGGCGGCGAGGACGAGGACGAAGAGCGCGTGACGACCGGCGAGCGCGAGGCCCGCGTGCGCCGGGAGGTACGCGATGGCGACTGCCACGAGGATGCAGGCGAGCGCGAAGACCGCCTGGCGCCAGGAGCGCACCTCGAGCCGTCCGAGGATCGTCCGGACGTCGCGCCGCTCGTCGCCGATGCGCAGGTCCGCGTCGCTCGGACCCGTCACGTGCGCTCACCCCCGTCGGCCATGCCGACTCTCGGTAGCGCGCATCCTTTCGGACGACAAGGGCGCGTCGGCTCACGCGCTCGGAGACGGCGGCGCCGCGTCCTCGCTCGCGCGTTCGAGGACCTCGACGGTTGAGCGCGTCGCTCACGTCGCCTCCTCACTCGAGGAGGCGAGGGCGCTCGAGGCGCACCTCGCGACGTGCGCGACTTGCCGCGCCTACGCCGAGACCGCCATGCGCTCGTAGCTCGGACTGGTCACGCCGGCAAACGTGGCACGCGACGAGGTCGACTGGGAGAAGCCGTCTCGAGCGTGCCTCGCTGCATCCCCGCGAGGGGCATGGCCTCACGCGGGCTGCAAGCCGGCGTCTCGTTCGAGGCATGCTCATCGCGCAAGAAACCACGGCGCGCGAGCCACGGGACCACGCGCCCGTAGACGGACTGCAGCGTCTCCTCGAGCTCCTCGCGCGAAGGCGCGGGCGCAGGCTCGAAGCCGAAGGGGGCCGTCCTCGGCCTCGACGTAGACGCCATCGAGGCAAAGGACGTGGAAGTGGACGTGCATGTCGAGGCTCGCCCCCGCGCGGTGCACGCCCGTCACCGCACCTGTATCGACGCGAGATCGCCGACTGTTTCGTCTGGCTTGCCTCCGAGCGTTCGAGCTACGTCACGGGGCACACGCTCGTCGTCGACGGCGGTTACGCGACGATGTGAGCGCGCACCGCGCGCACGGGCGAGGCGCGCCCTCCCTCACGACCGCACAGTGACATCCGAGGTGAGGCCGATTCGTCTCCGTCGCCGCCTTTGAACCGTGTTCTCCTCGTCTCGATGCTTGCTCTCGCTCTCGCCTCGGCCGCGTGCGCGTCGGAGACGGAGCCGTCCGACCCGGCGGCTCAGATGGAAGAGAGCGCCGAGACCACGACGAACGGCTCGGAAGCCACCCCGCCGGCGCTCGTCACGCCGCTCACGACGGAGCATGCGAACGTCGACCTCCAGAACTAGACACGGCGCGCGTCACCACCGCCGCTCCCATAGACCTTCGCGTGTCTGCGCTCGCTGCGGCGGACGGACCCTCGTCCGCCCGAGCCAGGAGGTGAGCGGCGTGCTCGACGTCGTGCTGCGCGATCGCACGTCGCGGGTCGCGCGCTCGACGCTCGTTCGGCCGGTACGGCGCGCACGCGCGCGGCTCGAAGCGATCCTGACCCGCGAGCGCGAGCAGCGTCGGGTGGAAGCGCACGGCGTCGCCCTCGCGCTCGAGTGCACGAAGCGCATGCGGCTGAAGGCGAGCACCATGACGAACGCTGCGCCAGCTTCGCGCCCTCCTCGGGAGAGAGCGGCTGATGCTGTGACGTCACATTCGACAATCCTGACACGCCCTGGAAGCTCCTCTTCCCGGGGCGCGGTTGACCAAGCTCGCTTCATGGGCGGCGACTCGATCGTGGATCGTGGTCCTCGTGCTCCTGCGGAAGGGGATGCAGCGGGGAGGGGGGGCCGCGTCGGCGCGACGACGACGATGTTCTTCCCGTGGACGAACGTGCGTGACGTCGTCTCCGATCCGCACACCGGCGTCGTCTCCAGGCGGCTCGGGGATCAGAACGTCATCGACCGCGTCGCAGTGATCCGAACACACGCCCACCGCTCGCTGGCCGCGCTCGTCACCGTCGCCCTCGTCGGATGCAACACGAAGCCGACGCCGGCGCCCGTCACGACGTCGGCGTCCGCTGCCCCACGCGCGGAGGGCACTCAGCCGGCGGTCCATCACGGCGGCAACCGTCGCCCTCCGGAGAGCGCTCGTCTGGGAGGAGGAGGCATCGGGGAGTCGCGTGCCCCAGCTGTCGTTCTACGACGAGGTCGTGCCCTGCGAGGATCTTTGCTCGGCGAAGGACGCTCGCGACCGTGACGGACGCGACGGTGTCGGGGACGCTCCGCTACTCCTCGAAGGGGCTCGCGCTCGAGCGGCCGTTCGAGGCGAAGCGCTGCCCGGACCGGTAGCCACTGCTCCGAGCGCAGGTCGGCGCTACGATCACGGCGTGGGCAGCACGGGCGCACACGACGGCTCACGGAGGCGGCTCGGGCTCGTGCTCACGGGCGGCGGCGCGCGCGGCGCCTACCAGGCCGGCGCGCTGCTCGCGCTCGCGGAGATCATGGGCGCGCGGAAGCTGCCCTTTCGCGTGCTGGCGGGGGCGTCTGCGGGCAGCATCAGCGCGACGTACCTCGCCTCACGCCCTGGCAGCTTCCGCGCGGCGACGCGCGCGCTCGCGGATCTGTGGGCCGGCCTCTCGCCGAGGCGCGTGTTCCGTACCGACAACCTCACGCTCGCGAAGACCGTGAGCGAGTGGACCGCCGACCTCGGGCTGGGCGGCGCGCTCGGCGCGCCCCGTGGGCACGCGCTTCTCGACACTTCGCCGCTCCGAGCGCTCGTGACGTCCGAGCTCGACCCGACCGCCTTGAAGCGTTCCCTCACGCGCGGCGACGTGCACGGGCTCGCGGTCACGGCGACGAGCTACGAGACGGGGCTCGGCGTGAGCTTCTTCCAGGGCTCGAAGCGCATCGAGCCCTGGAGTCGCGTGACCCGCAGGGGCGTGCGCGCCGAGATCGGCGTCGAGCACGTGATGGCGTCCAGCGCGATCCCTCTCTTCTTCCCCGCCGCGTGCATCGACGGCGGCTGGTACGCGGACGGCTGCATCCGGCTCGCCACGCCGCTGAGCCCCGCGATCCACATGGGAGCGCACAAGGTGCTGGCCATCGCGGTCAGGCACGCGTCTGCCGAGGGGATCGCGCCGGTGCCCGCCGCCGGCACGCTCGAGGCGGCCCCGCCGGCCCTCTACCCGACGCCCGCGGACACGGCGGGTCTACTCTTGAACGCGCTCTTCCTCGACGCGCTCGAGTCGGACGTCGAGCGCGCGACGCGCATCAACGAGACCTTGCGCTTCGTGCCGACGGGCGCCACCAGGCTCCGGCCCGTCGAGCTCCTGGTGCTCCGGCCGAGCGTCGACCCGGCTTCGCTCGTGCTCTCGACGCTCGATCGCTTCCCGCTGGCCGTGAGGCACCTGTTCCGCGGCCTCGGCGCGTCGGACGACCGGGGCTGGGACCTCCTCTCCTACCTCGCGTTCGAAGGGATCTTCCTGACCCGCTTGCTCGACCTCGGCTACGACGACACCTCCGCGCGCGCCGACGAGCTCCGGGCCTTCCTCGCGTGAGGCGTGTTCGTGCGGCGCCGCGCTCGAAGGTGGGGTACATCCTTCGAATGGCGACGCTCGGAACGCGCGGCTCCCTCTTCGTCGCGGCGCGTGCGCTCACGATCAGCGCCATGAGCCTCATGAGTCTCGCGTGTGTGTCCCGCGATGCGACGTCGCCCACGCGCTGCGCTGTCCCGTCGACACCGCCGTTGGGCGCGCCTGCGGACTTCACGACCGCCGGTCACGAGCTCGCCGGTGCACGGATCAGTGCGCGAGTGGCTTGCACCGGCGACACGCCGGGCGCTTCGTACGCGATCGTCGATGTCGGGGGCGGAGCTCGCAGGCTGCAGCTCCTGAAGGGAGCGATCCGCTGCGAGGACGGCACGTTTCGCGTCGTCGACGGTCACCGACCGGTGTGTGATCCGAAGGAGCCCGCCGCGGCCGCCGACGCACCGGCCTTCGTCGACGCGTTCTTCCGCGACGTCGCTGCCGAGTGGGCCAAGAGCGACATCGCGGTTCAGGGCATCGGCCTCCTCTCGTGCAAGAGCGATGAGCCGATGATCGCGCTCGGCGACTACAGGAAGGCCGACCGCGCCGCCGCGATCCTCGTCGAGCGCGCGCGCGCATGGGAGCTCGGCGGACCGCTGCATCTCCTCGTGCGCGGCGTGCCCGGCGCCTGCCCCGCGTGACGACTTCGGTCCGCTTCCCGGCTGGCGCAGCGACGCGCGATCTTCCTGACGCGGCTCTGCGAGCTGTTATCCTGAATTTGTGGAGATCGAACGCCTTCGAGCGCTGTTGTGTGCCCAGAGCGCCGGCTTTCCGGGGCTCGAGGTCGCGATGCTCTTCGGCTCCGTCGCCCGCGGTCGCGCGCGGCCGGACTCCGACGTCGACGTCGCGGTGCTCGGCAAGGTCGATCCCTTCGCGCTCTCCGGAGCGCTCTCGACGGCCCTGTGCCGCGACGTCGACGTCGTCCGCTTCGAGGGAGCCCCCATCCCGCTGCTCGACGCGATCCTGCGCGACGGTGTGGTGGCCTTCGAGCGCTCACCGGGCGCCGCAGCCGTGCTCCGCTCGCGCCTGCTCGCGAGCCTCGAGGTGGACAGGCCTTGGTACGCGCGAATGCAGCGTGCATTCCTGGCCCGCGTCGCCGAGCGAGGCATCCTTGGTTGACGCCGCGCTCGTGACGTCCAAGCTCTCCGAGCTCGCGGATCGCGTGGGGCGGGTGCGAAAGCACGCGAAGGCGGATGCGGCGGCCTTGGGGACGGACCGCGATGCCCTCGAGCTCGTCAGCTTCAACCTCATGCTGGCGGTCCAAGCGTGCGCGGACATCGCGAGCCACATCATCGCCGACGAGGGCTGGTCACCAGCGGGCTCGCTCGCGGATGGCTTCGCGCGGCTCGCGTCGCACGGCGTGATCTCGGCGCCGACCCAGCTCGCACTCTCGCGCGCGGTAGGTCTCCGCAACGTGGTCGCATACGGCTACGCGGGCGTCGATCCGGCAGCGGTGCATGCCGCGTCGACGGCGGGGCTGAGCGACCTCGACGGCTTCGCGAGGGAGGTCGTGGCCTGGCTCGCGGCGAGCACGCACGGCGCGTCTCACTCGTCGTAGCCGAGCCGGGATCGGTCGCGTCGCCGTTCGCTCGGGGGCTCCGGCTCCGTCTCGTCGCCGTTCATATGAGGGCGCGCCATGTTCTCGGAGGAGTCCCGCGTCGGCAACGCGGCATGCCGGTCGCCGAGTCGAGCGTCGAGGTATCCTGCCCGCATGACGCGCTGGCGGAGGCTCGTGTTCGGAGCGCTGGGGGCGCTCTTCGTGCTGCCTGCCGGCCTGATCGCGATCGGACCGCCGAAGGTGCCGCCCGACGCCATCCAGAGCCGTGTCATCCGCGACGAGGCGTTCCTCGCGCGCGCCTTCGAGCAGCCCGTCGCGCGGACGTTCGGGCGTGAGATCCACTTCCAGCCGAACCCGTCGATCTGCGGGCCGTCGAGCCTCGTGAACACGTTCCGTTCTCTCGGCCTACCCGCGGCGGACGAGCAGGCGGTGCTCGCGGGCAGCGGGAAGTGCTGGAGCGGCTACTGCGTGATGGGCCTCACGCTCGACGAGCTCGCCGACGTCGCCCGCCGGCAGACGTCGCGCGAGGTCACGGTGGTCCGCGACCTCACGCCCGAGCAGTTCCAGGAGCAGCTCCGTCAGGTGAACGACCCGTCCCGGCGGATGATCGTGAACTTCGACCGGAAGCCCATCTTCGGCGCGGGCGGTGGTCACCATTCGCCGATCGGCGCGTACCTCGAGGACCGCGACCTCGTGCTCGTCCTCGACGTGAACGGCGACTTCAAGCCTTGGCTCGTCGAGCGCGAGCGGCTCTATCGCGCCATCGACACGGTCGACAGCTTCAGCAAGAGGAAGCGGGGGTTGCTGGTGATTCGGTGACAGCGACCTCACGGAACGTCGCGTTCGAGCTCCGTCACGGCACCGCGAGCTCGCAGCGCTCCGTCACGCCGTCGTGCTGCAGGCCACCGGCGACCAGCACGCGCCCGTCCGCGAGTGTCGTCGCGGTGTGCACCGCGCGCGGCGTCGCCTGGCCGCGAACGGCGTCCACGCGGCGCTCGCCGGGTCGTAGAACGCGCTGTCGTCGAGCGACCCGCACTCGCTCGCGTTGCCTTGATGGCAGTGGTCGAGTGGGAGCGACAGGAGCTCGCGTCGCAGACCGGACTCGAGAGGCGCACGGAATCGCTCCGACTCTCCCACGGGCGCACGACGGGCACGAAGCGCATCCGCATTGCTCAGCGGATGGCTCCGCCCCAGGCGCCGAGCATCTCCCGGGCGTAGTCGCCGGCCTGCGGGAACAGCGCCGCATCGTCCGAGTACAGGCGCAGCATGATCTCACCCTTCCTGCCGAGGGTGGCGAACAGCGTCGTCGTCATGCTGACCGCCACTCGGTGCCCCGCGTCGCTCGGCCAGGCCGGTGCGAGGCCGAGTCGTGAGACGAGGCGATCGAGGCGGCGCGCCACCTCGTCGCGCACCGCTTCCGCCGGGGCGACGGCGCGCGCGGCAGATTCGGGCGAGCTGGAATACCAGCGGCTCTCTGCCCGGCGGCGCGGCTCGGCGTAGTGAATGGCCGCCTGGACGGTGAGATGCGCCCAGGACTGCGCCACCCACCCCCATCGGAGGCCTGCGCTGCTGACGACCACTTCCGGATCGTCCGGCCCTGTGTCCAGGTCGAACGCGATCGGCTCGCCGACGATGTAGCTCCCGACGAGTGGCAACTGCGGATTGATCAGGTCCGGTTCGGCCTTCGCGAAGTCGTCATAGGTCTCGAGCGTCTCGTCGATGCTGACGTTGAGCCGGAGACCCTTGAACAGCCCGCCATCATCCTTGCCCATCCGGCGCAGGTAAGCGGCGTAGAGCGGCGGCAGCGCATTCTCGTCGGCGAATGCGCGCGATGCCGCGGCGTAGCGCCGGATATCGGCCGTCGCGGCGCCGCGCAGCCGGCCCGGGAAGGCCACGTCGGACGATCGGACATAGTCGATGAGGGCATCGAGAAATGCCTGCGGATCCGTGGGCGGAGGTGGCAGTTCAGCCATTTGCATGTTCCCCGTGGGCGTTCGCGTCGTGCGGGGCAGTCCAGGTGTTGAAGGGATCCATCGATGCGGGTCTCGCCCTTGCCACACCGGGGATACCTCGTCGTGCGGTCGCGGCGCGACCCAGTTTGCGTTGCCGAGTGCGGAGGAGCGTCCCCGCGCGAGGCCGCCATCGGGAAGCGCGAGCCGCGGAGCAGCGTTGCACGGTTGCATGGGCGCGGCGCGTGTGGCGGTGTGCGGACTTCTCGTAGTCACAGGATGCCTGCGTCCCCGTGGCGCGGTCGCGCCCGGCAACGATGCCATCGCGACCGTGGCGCCGCCTCCCGCGAGCGATTCTGCAGCGCCTCCGACGCCGTCGTCCTGCGCGACGATCGCGGCTCGTCAGCCCCTCCCTGCGGATATCTGGATCGAAGGGCCGCGCTGCCTACCGACGCCGGACGGCGCCTGGGCGTTCGTCCCCGCGGAGCCGGCGCCGACGGAGCCCTCGGGTGACTTCGAAACGGACGCGCGCATCGCGCTCGCGCACGTGACGACCGAAGGCGTCGTCAGGCGCGCGCCGATCCTCGTCCTCTCTGGTTTCGCGGCGACGGCGGCGCGTCTCGTCGTTCACGACTGGGACGGCGACGGGCGGCCCGAAGCCTACGTTCACTCGGGCTACTACCACGAGGGCACCGGCGCCGAGCGTGACGGCATCTTCCGCTACGGCCAGGACGGCGTGTCTCGCTACGCGCCCTCGGCGTCCATCGCGATCGGCGACGTCGCCGATGTCACGAACGACGGCCATCCCGACCTGCTCGTCGTGCCCCGATTCGTCGGAGGCAAGACCTGCGGCGCCGGCTTCGACTCGCGCATCGAGGGTCCGACCTTCCTCGCGCATGCCCTGGAGGACGGGACCTTCTCCCTGACGGACGCAGAGGCCCGGGCGCACGCCGCGTCCTCTTGCCCCCCGCATCGCGATCCCTTCGCGGGCTGGCCGCTTCCGGTGTCCATCGAGGAAGCCGGGAGGAGCATCGTCGCCGCCGTCGTCTGCGCCCGTGTCCGCGGCGCGTCCGAGACCGAGACCTTGAAGCGCGTCCACGCCACGTACCAGCGCGCGGCGTGCGACACGCACGGCATGGCGCCGCGCGGACCTCACTTGCTCTCGGAGACCGACTACCCCGCCGTCGAAGCTGCCGCTCGGTACGCCGTACCCCTCCGACATCCGAAGCCTTAGGGGCACGGGCGTGCTCTGACTCGGGGCGAGCGGCGTGGGCGCGAGGCGGGCGCCTCGATGATCCCTTTCGCGAGAGCACCGTGGAGGAGCCTCGATGCTCCCCGGCGCGCACGCCGTCCCGCGCGGCCTCCTGGAGGGCACGATCGAGCGGCCGTCCCCGAGCGGCGCGCATCGTCACCGACCTGCCTGCTGAGGTTCGGGTCAGGCACCTCGACCCTCGTCGCGGAGGAGGCGAGCGTCATGGGTATCGGTTCAGGAACGGCGTGAAGATGCGGTCGGGATTCAGCCTTCGTGCGGAGCGGTTCTCGAGATCGAAGGACTCGTCGTCGTCCGACGAGCTCACGAAGAGCACGACGTCTTCTCCTTGGCCGGCGAAGAGGCCGTCACGCCTCGCCCGCTCGAGCGCCTCGATCATGCACGCGTGCACGGAGGTCTTGTACGCCACGTAGGCGGGATCGTCGTTCGGGCCCGGAAGGGCAGAAATCTCGGCCGGCGACATGCGTCTGTACCTCTCGATGTCGGCCGGCGTCTCCCCCGGCAAGGTGCGTCTGTACGCCTCGAGGTCGCGGTAGATGCCGGTGAAGAGCTCGCCTTCCCAGTTCTCGTAGGCCCACTCGGCCGTCGCCCACCGGTACGCGGCCAGGTCCGACGGGTCGGTCTCCCCCAGCCTGCGTACCTTCGCGTCGTACTGCTCGATGCTGTTGGCGGACAGCAAGACCGTCGAGGCGTCCTCGTCGGTGTAGAGCGCGAAGGCGTAGAAGTGCTCGTCGGCGTGCTTCGACAGGAGCGAGGAGACCGTCGCAGTCGTCACCGCCACGATGTCGTTCGTCAGCTTCTCCCAGTCCATGTGTCCGATCCTATCCCGGACGCCCGGCGGTGCGCGGCGCGAGGAGGAGAAGGCGATCTGCCCGTCCGAGGTGCGATCGCTCCAGGACCGCTCGGAGATCGTGATGAGCCTCGGAGAGGCACCTCGGTCGCATCGGAGGAGGGCACCTGGGCGTGCGCCCGCTGCGGCGGCACGCTCGACGTGCGCGCCATCGTGCGAGCGGCCGGCCGACGCCCGTCCGACTCTCACGCGCTCGGAGACGGCGGCGCCGCGTCCTCGCTCGCGCGCTCGAGGACCTCCACGACGAGGTACGGCGGGGGCTCGAGCCCGTGCGTCCGGGCGAAGCGCTGGCCCTCGGTCACCGCCTCCTCGAACGTGTCGAAGAGGCCGAACGCGTTCGAGCCCCGCTCGAGGAGAACGTCCGAGCACGTGAGCGGCGCGCACGCGAAGCCTGTCTGATCGAGCGCGACGACGTCGAAGCCGGCGCGCCGGTAGGTCGGAGGGATCGGATCGGCGCGTACCTCGGGCAGCACGGCGGCCGCGTCCGTGAGCTGCCCTTCCGGCGTGATCCAGACCCCGGTCGAACGGTACGCCACGTAGGTCCACGGGCCCACGTCCTCGAGCGGACAGGACGACATCGCCGCTTCGTCGGGGTAGAGGCCGACGGCGTTGCGCAACGGGTCGCCCCACATGGCATGCGGCGGTCGGGGACGGCAGGTCGACGCACTGAGGACGTGATCGATCCACGGCGCGCGGTCGCTCTTCCACCCTACGCGGCGGCGCGGCGAGAACCCCAGGACCACGGCGGAATCGGTCACGTCTGCTCGTCACTCCTCGTGGATGCCAGTCGTCTCGGTGCCCGGCTCGCCGCAGAAGGGCACGACCCTACCGTTGCACGGGGCGACCACGGCGATGCCCTCGCAGCGTACCGCGCGCTTGCGAACCTTGACGCAGATGCCCCGGCGGAGCTCCTCCCGGACGAGGGTTCCGTGCGTGTGCGTCCCGGCGCAGGGGTGGTGGTAGCGGGAGCTGCAGCCGTTCGCGTCCGAGCAGATGACGACGATGTCGGTCCGCTCGGGTTGGAACTGCTGGTCCGCGGAGCACTCCGGCTCGTCACGCGACGTCGCCCATTCGTTCGCTGCGCGCTGCGCATCCCTCCGGTCCTCCGCGAGGATGTCGGCGAGGACGGAGGCTGCGTAGCCGATGGCGGCGGCGACGGCAGCGGCGCACGGCGGGGACTCGAGGCACACGACGAGCGGGATCGCAGGCGCGGCGATGGCGCTGTCGTCGGTGTCCGCCGCTTCGGCCGGGGGCGGGCTCGCGGCGCAGCCGCTGCCGAGGATCCCGACGCCGAAGAGGACGAGCCCGAGGGTCCCGAAAGCGGCGCGGTCCTTCATGGGAAGAGCGCTTCGCAAAGCGCGCGCCACGATCGCGCGACGCGAAGATCGCGAAGATCGCGAAGATGCTGCATGCGAGCCCACGCCGCTCGCGGATCGCGAACGTCGCCGGCCGGATCGCCGGCCTATCCCCCGAGACGACAGGGTACGCGAGGTGCGCAGGGAAGGTCCCGTGGTGAGCCCTCGGGCGGGCGGGACACCGAAGGAGCTACGGCGCCGTCACCCGCAGGCGCTTGGTCATCCGCTCGTAGGCCTCGCGCGCCTCGAGGAAGCGCTCGCCTGTGAGCGGAAGCGGCCGGTTCTCCCAGGGATCCTCGGCCAGGTCGTAGAGCTCGCGGCGCGCGCCGCCGAAGTCGACCAGCTTGAGCCCCGGCGACCGTCCGGTCACGATCGCGCGCCGGGCCTCGTTGAAGGGGCCCTCGGGCATGTCGACCAGGACGTCGCGTTCCTCGAGCGGCTCGCCGTCCGGCGCGAAGACGTCCGCGAGCAGGCTCGCGCCGCGCAGCTCGCCTTCACCCGCGGGGATCGCCATGAGGTCGAGCACGGTGGGGACGAGATCGATGTGGGAGCGCTTCACGGGCACGCGCTGCGGCGACGCTCCCGGGACATGGACGAGGAGGGGCACGCGCACGAGCGGCTCCCAGACCTCGCGACCGTGCTTCCAGTGGCCCTTCTCGCCGAACGCCTCGCCGTGGTCGGCGGTGACGATGATGGCCGTCTCCGCCGCCCAGCGCTGCTCCGCGATCCACGCGAGGACGCGGCCGACCTGCGCGTCCGTGAACCACACCTCCTCGTCGTAGACGGCGCGGGCGCGCGGCCCGCCGTCCATCGTCGCGAAGGGCGGCGCACCCTCGTGGTGGACGTAGGGCGCGTGCGGGTCGATGTAGTGGAACCACGCGAAGAAGGGCGGCGCGGGCGCGCCGTCGGGCGCAGCGTCCTGCGCCGCGATGCGCTCGAGGAGCCTGATGGCGCGGTCGCTCAGCTTGTCGCTCGTCACGCGAGGGTCGCTGTCCGTCATCCCCGGCGGCATGGTGGTCGTGTCCCAGACGTCGAAGCCTTGATCCATGCCGAACTTCCACGAGAAGTAGAGGTGGCAGTTCGCGGCGGCCGTACGCCCGCCCGCGCCGCGCACGCGCTCCGCGAGGAAGACATTTCCAGGGTAGAACGTCGTGTAGTGCTCCCGGTCCCGGAGCGTCTCGCTCGCGTACCGTCCGATGAGCATCGGGCCGAGGCTCTTCGGCGTGTAGGAGGCGAGGGCGTATGCGCGCTCGAAGACCGTGGAGCGCGCGGCGAACGCGTCGAGATGCGGTGACACGGGTCTCGGATACCCTGCGAAGCCGAGATCGAAGCGGAGCGTGTCGATCGTGAGGAGCACGACGTTGTAGGGTCTCTTCGGCGCCGCGCCGCTCGCGGGCGCCGCGCTCTCCTTCGTGGACGTGGTCGCGGGCTCGTCGCTCTCGGCCGAGGTGGTCGTGTCCACGGACACGATCTCGACCGATGCGTCGGCGCTCGCCCGAGGCGCCCGCTGCGCGAGCCACGCGCGCACGCCGAGCGACGTCGCTCCGAGCGCAGCGAGGAACGTCACGCACGTCGCGACGGCGGCGGCGTCCTGTCGTCTCGCGCGAGCCTCCTCCCGTCGATCCACGTGGCCTCGACGATACGCCGTTCTGCGCCGCGGGTCCGCTAGGCGACGTGGGGCGTCGCTCGCGGGCGAGTGCGGCGCATTGCAACGGTCCATCGCGCATCGCAACGGCCCGTCCTGCGCGCCGGGTGCAGGGCGTGCGCACTGCCACACCCACGCGGCGCCAACGGGGCGGAACACGGGGGCCTCGCGCGTGGCGCGCATCGTGCTTTGCGTGTCGCGCATGACGACCCCTCCGACCCGCATCCTCGTCGCTGTGGACCTCGACGACACGGCCCGCGCGACGTGGAACGTCGCCGCGAGCATGCTTCAGAACCCGAGCGCCGCGATCTCCGTGGTGCACGTGATCCGCGCGACCGAGCGCGAGGTGCGTGGCGGCTCGGACGACATCGCCGCGCGCGTCGAGCACGAGCACAATCGCGTGCAGCACCTCCTCACCGAGGCGCTCGACGGCGCGAGCGCCGCGCAGGACCGCATCGACCTCTACGTCGTGGTCGGAGACCCCGCCGCCGAGATCCTCCAGCTCGCGGTCGACCTCACCGCGGATCTCATCGTCGTGGGAACGAATGACCGGAGCGGCCTCGCGCGGATCGTCATCGGCTCGGTGGCGTCGGAGATCTTCCGTCGCGCTCCGTGCTCCGTGCTCGTCGCGCGGTCCGCGGACTACGCCGGTCTCGAGAAGACGCCGACGATCGACCCGCCGCTCGCGCCCGGGCAGTCGCCGATGCGCTCGCCCACGGTCATCCGGTACCGGTCGGTCCCGTTCTCGACGTACAACGCGAACCTCTTCCCGACCGGCATCCCGCGCAAGCAGGTGCGCTGAACCTCGCGGGCCGGCTCAGAGCTTCCGAGAGCTAGGAGGCCCCGCGGCGCCCAGCAGATTGCGGACGCTCGTGGGGCCCTCCGCCACCGAGCTGCCGAAGGTCCGGGCGAGCTCGTCGATGCGCGTGCGGGGGAGGCCCGTCGCGTCGGCGAGCTTCTCGAGGATGGTGCGCTCCGCGCTCGAAAGGCCTTCGCTCGCAAAGGCGACGGCGAGGGCGACCACGAGGCCCGGCTCGGCCGCGTGGCAGTCGTCGAGGATCGCTCCGAGGAGGCGCGCGCGGGCGTCGACGCCGGCGAGCTGGATGACCTCGAGGCTCGCGGTGACGAGGTGATCGACCTGGCC
Organism: Polyangiaceae bacterium; assembly: GCA_022842465.1. GTDB lineage: Bacteria > Myxococcota_A > Polyangia > Polyangiales > Polyangiaceae > Labilithrix. Next base: position 18,110 of record JALHPN010000177.1, read on the forward strand.
CGCGGTCAGCTTCGTGTCGAGCAAGGTCTGGAAGATGTCGAGGAGGATCGCTCGCTCGTCCGGGTCGACCTTCCCGTCCGCGTTCGCGACGAGGACGCCGAGGTCGACGATCGGCGTTGGGTTGTATCCGCCGCGCTCGAAGGCGGCGCAGAGCTGGTTGATGGCGTCCTCGACGAGCGCGCGCATGCGTCCCCTCAGAGCTTCTCGGGCGGGATGGTCGAAAGGCGACGGCGCTCGGTGCCGAGCACGAGCTGGGCGCGGAGCACGCGCAGCCCGTCGAGCACTTCCTCGGCCGCGCCCGTCGCCTCCGCGCGCGCGAGCGTCTCGTCGAGCGTCGCGATGCGCGCACGTTGCATGGCTCGCAGCGAGAACGTCGCCTGGAGGAAGGTGTCGAACAGATCTTCGAGCTCGTCGCCGCGACGGAGCCTCTCGTCGACGACGAGGCGCCCCGTGCTGAGTCGACGAAGGAGCCGCTTCATCTTGTGGACGGGGCCGACGATGCGGTGGGTGATGACGATGCCCATGAGGAGCAGGAGCACGAGCAGTACGGCGCCGGCGACGACGATGAGGGTCGTCACGAACGTCTTGTCGCGGGCGATGTCGACCTGCCGCGCGCGCACCGCTTCGAGGTCGCGTCCGAGCTGCTCGTCGTACTTCCCGAGCTCTTCGTCCATGTACGCCGCGAACGCAGGGCTGTCCCCCGCCGCCATCTGCACGCTCCTGCGCGTCAGGACGGAGTTCGCCTGCGACTGCTCGAACGCCTTCTCGGCCTGCGCGACGGCGAGCGCCGCCGACGAGGACGCACGTGTCGCGGTGCGGCCGATGACGATGCCGAGCCCCGTCATCACGACGAGGACGACTCCGACCAGGTACCCCGTCCACTTGAGCTGGAAGCGAGCGTCGAGGAGCATGGACCGCTTCGTGCGGGGCTGCGCCATGTCCCCGACGTTACACCCGCCCGCGCGCGAAGGCAGGATTCCGGACGACGGTCCACGCACCGGCGAACTTGGCCCGAGGCGGAGGCGCCATGCTAGTCGCCGTCGTATGCAAGGAAGCACCGACCGCCGCCGCTCCCCCCGCGTCCCTGCCTTCTGCGCCGTCGAGCTGAGCTCGGCAGAGAAGCCGAAGCGTTGCGGCATCACCCGCGACGCGAGCGGTCGCGGCCTCCGCGTCGTCACCCCGAGCCGCTTCGCGGTCGGCGACGCGCTCTCGCTCGCCGTCTACCTCGACGGCGAAGAGATGGTGCTCTCCGGTCGAGCCGTCCGGATCGAGGAGAACGGCTACGACTCGGACGAGCCGTGGCGCTACCGCCTCTCGATCATGCTGGACGAGGAGATCCCGGAAGAGGCGCTCTCCTCGGCCGCGGACGCGGCGTCGCGTCTCGGCGCGCGCGCCGCGTCGTGACGTTCAGGACGCCGACTTCGGCTTCGGCGCCTCGGGCCCGAGCTTCGCGGCGTCACCCTCCGCGAGCTGCCTGAGGATCTCGTCGTAGAGGTAGTCGAAGCGATCGCGCACGTCCTGCTCGATTCGCTTCTCGTAGGTCTGCGACGCGAGGCCGATGTCGACGGAGAGCCGTTTCCAGAGGTCCTTGGCCTCGCGGCCGGCCTTCACGTCGTCCTCGTGATAGAGCTTGATCTCGCTGACGGCGAGGCGCGCGAACTTGCGCGCGGCGGCGTGGCGCGGGTCGGCCTTCTCGAGCTCCGCGGTGGCAGGGTTCGACATCGCGGCGAG